>CAMBZS010000201.1 GCA_945872335.1 Bordetella parapertussis
AGCAGGGTGCGGTTGACCGTATCATCATGGCCGAGGTGGTTGCCGTCGGCCAGCACCGTTCAACACTTCGATTGACTGCCGAGTCTGCTGGTTCGCCAGTCCGGCCAGGATTGGAAAGGGGAGTTCCATGGTTTGCCTCGCCGCTTTGAGTCTGGGTGCGCGTCGTCGCGGGACGGCCGCGCTCTTTGTGCTGACAGCCCTCTTGGGTGCTGCGGGCTCTGCAGATGCGCAGTCTCAGCAAGGTGCCCGCCAGTATTCGGTACGTAGCGGTGACACGCTTGACCGTATCATCAGCCAGCAAATGGGTTCAAGCCCGTTTTCAATTGTTTTTTTGAGGGACGCGCTCGCGCGTCTGAATCCGCATGCGCTGCCGCAGGGGGCCCGCGGGGTATTGCTGGCAGGCGCCGTACTGCAAATCCCCGACGCTTGCATGTTGCAGCAGGTGGCATTTGGCGGCTCAGGCGCTTGTGAGGCACATCCCTCACCGACCGCGGGCGAGGCCCGGTCGGCGCCAGCGAGTGCTGCCGAGCGTATGGAGATTGAGCGTCGGTCGTGGGTCCGCTATCCCTGAGCCCAAATGATCGCGCCTGACGCGATCGGCCCGCTTGCGCGCTACGCCGCGCTGGTGGCTGAAGTGCCTGTCATTCGGCTCGCCGAACCCGATGCCCGGGCGCTGGGCCTCCGTGATGGGCAAGTCGTTCAGGCACTCGTTCAATCGCAGGGCGACTCACTGTTTTTTGACTTCGGCGGCCGTCGGTTCGATATTCCTGCCGCCTGGCAGCGGGTGGCCGCCGGAGATCCTCGGTGGTTTCGGGTGGGCAAGCAGGGCGAGGCATTCGTACTGCGACCCGTCGCAGACCCTTCTGCGGGTGCCGCTACCCAGGGTGTGAGGCCGCTTTCCTCGAACGGGGTTGGTTCCGCACCGATCGCAGCAGCGGCCCCGACGCTGGGAACAGCGGAAGCGGCAGCGCCGCTTTCGCCCAGAATGCTCGAGATACTGTCTCGACCCTCCGGTCTCTCCGCGCTGGCCAATATTCTTGCGCCTGGCCGGCTTGAAGCGGCCCTGATCAGCGCAGGCGCGCCCGAACTGGCCCGGGCGCTGGTTGCCGCACGGCTGCGTTCGGACGCGCTGTCACCGCAGGCGGTCCAGCGCGCCGTCGCGCAGAGTGGGGTCTGGGGCGAGGCAATGCTCGCGTCCGGTCGGCAGGTCTCGCAGCTCGATCTGAAGGCACTGCTTCGACAGATCAGCCGGGTACTGGGTGCTCGGTCGGCGTCGGCAGGGGCGGAGGTGGATGATGCGATCAACGACATCGAAAGAAAACAGATCGAGTCGATTCAGCTGTCGTCAGATGGACGCTTTGCGTTTTCCGTGATGCTCCCGTTTGGCGACGCACCGCCTGCACTGCTTCGCTTCGAGCGACATAGCCGCGGTGATGAACGAGGCGAGGGGGGCTACACCATCGACCTCCACATCAATCCGCCGAGAATGGGCGATCTCTGGATGAAAACCGTCGTGGTCGGAACGAGAGTCGATGTGACCGTCTGGGCCGCACGGAAGGACATTGCATCCGTGGTCAGTGCTGCGTCCTCGGAACTCGCGGGTGATTTGAAGGAGGCCGGTCTGCTGCTGCGCGCCTTTCATGTTCTCGAGGGCGCACGGCCGGAAATTACGGATTCGGTCGACAAGCCGCGCTCCTCCGGCCTGGACCTGACCGCCTGAGGCGACCCATGCGAAAAAAGCACGCCATCGCACTTGAGTACGGACGTCGGGATGTTCCAGTGGTGGTCGCGAAGGGCAGCGACGAGATTGCCCAGCGGATTCTTGAGGAAGCCCGGCGGCACGGTATCTTTGTTGCCGAGGACCCGCAGTTGCTGGCCACTTTGTCCAGACTGGAACTGGATGACCAGATCCCGGTCGAGTGTTATGCGGCGGTGGCGGTTGTGCTGGCGTGGGCGTTCCGGCTGCGCGGCATCACGCCTGACCATTTTGGGGGCGTCAACAAATCAGGGAACGGCTGATTGTTTACGCCTGAGCGTAGGCATTACGCCGACGCGGGCGATTGGTCCGGCCAAGCCGGTCGTAGACATCGACGCCCGAGGTGGGATCGAAACCGCCCACCAGCGTGGCCAGGGCGCTTTCAATCGCGTCGCGCTTGCGAAGAATAAGGATTTCGTTACGGCGGTGGAGGTCTCGGCATTCGAGCATGCCGGCTCGAAAACCCTCCCACCGGGTCAGGACAGCGGGGTCGGCCTCCGCCGAAGCCAGTTGTCGGCACTGGTCTTCGACCGCTGCGGCGAGATCAGCGAGCAGTGCGGCTTTCACCGGCTGAAGGCTTTCAAATGCGTCGAGATTACGGGTACGCAGCGCGTCAAATTCTTCTTCGAGCAGATGGCGAAGCTTCGCGCACTGCTGATCAGCAACGGTCAGTTGTAAGCTGAGGGCGGTCACTTCGAATCGGCGTCTGAAGAGATGCCATAGAGCGAGCGTTCAAGCGAATAGAAGCTTTCCGCGATCCGCCTGGAGTCGATGACGTATCTGCCTTCAGCGATGGCCTGTTTGATGGACTCAACCTTTTCGCGATCGAAGTCGGAGGTGCTGGCCATCGCCGCCTGACGCAAGGCGCCAATTTCTGACCCCCCGGATTCGCTGGACGCAGGCCCCGCCTTCTCTTTTTCAGCGGGCTTGGCAGTTGGACGGCCCGATGTTGACTGAGTCGTGAGGGTTGAGGCTAAATTATTGATTGGACTAGGCATTTTTATCCCCAGCGGGTCAGAAGAGCCTTCTCGGCTTTTATTGAGTCGACCGGTCGCGAATTAACTTTAGCATCAAAGTGCACGCGCGGCGCCTCGGCCCGTGACCATACCCGCGAGCGGCTTGCCGGAGTCGGGGTTGCGCAGTTTCACCTGGTCCCCCATTTTGGCGTCCTCAAGCGCTTCGACCTGCACGCTGATCTCGATACCTGAGCGAGCCACGCTCAGCATCACGATCTGGCCCTTCCGGACCATCAAGGCAGGGCGGACCATCGACGCTCTGACCGGCTCGCCGGCCCGGATCATTCCGCTCACTTCCCCCTGTTCCAGGCCTTGAGCGCTGCTCAGGTGGTCGGCCGGGAGCGCTCGGCGGTCCATTTCAATCACTTCGAGCGACGTGCTGTCGATCGTCTCGCCCCGCATCATGTTGCGCCGGGCAACCACAACCTGCCGGGTGTCAATCAGATCGTCGGAGACCAGAACCCGGTCCGCCGGAACGTCTCTCCTGAGGCGCGCCCGGTTGAGCTCGTCCACCCGGGTGACAGCGCCCAGGGGGATCTTGCTGCGCGGCAGCAGTTCAGTCCGAAGGACTGTTGCCGGAATCATGTCGCCCGCCCTGAGGTCGGCTACCGCCCGGACGACGGTTGCGACCTCCTCAAGATCATTCGATAGCGGCGCCTCTCCCGCGCTGATTGCGCGTCGCAGCGAGCGGCCGATGACCTGTGCGGGCGAGTCGATTCCGCCGGATGAGCCTGCAAGGTCGCGCACGGTCAGGTCGGATTGAGAAATGATTTCGCCCGCGGCCATGGATCGAGCAAGAACCAGTCTCTGTCGGACTCGTTCGACCGAAATACGAAGGTAATACTGCCTGACAGGATTATCGCAGTGGGCGCGTACGGTTGATCGTGCTTCAAATGGGAAGTCGAATCGGTATCCGCTCTCGCACATGGGGGGATCGACCCGGCCGTCGAGTGCCCCGATTCGAATGAGTGCCGCGTCGGTCGCGGTTTGGGAGGCGACCCAGTCCCGAGCCTGGTCGCGCAGCCCCTCCCGTGCAGCGGCGGACGTTCCCGGACCGGGCTGAGTCCCTGTGAGGGATGCAACGACAGGGGAGACGCGAGGGACGCCCGCACCGCTGGCGGCGACCGATTGTGCCCATGCGGATACTGCCGTCACCGCCAGAGCGGTTGCCGCCGTAGCGCATTTGAACGTGATCCATGTTCGCCTCATCCGGTACCTCCAGGTTTGCTAACAGCGCGCGGTAGACGGATTTCCGTCACTGGCGTCCTGCGTGGCATACCGCTTGCATGAAATGGGCCAGCGTCGAGCAGACGACAGGAGGAAGTTTGGCCATGCAAGGCCCGGTTACATCCAGTTCCGCGCAAACCCACCAACACGCCGAAGTCGGACGGTCGTCGGCATCGGGTCACCGAGTGTCGGTGGGTTCCTCGTCGCCAGCCCGAGCGACGGGTCAGGGTGTTGCGCCACCTCCCTCTGCTTTCGCTCCGGTTTTGCGTGCAGCCAGTCAGGGATCGGCTGCACCGATGTACGACATCCGGCAAGGCGACACGCTCAGCGCGATCGCCCATCGGCGACTGCAGGAATTGGGCCTGCCCAGCACTGGGGCTGACGTTCACCGGGCGGTTGGACAGATTGCAGCATCAAACTCGATCAGCAATCCTGACCGGATTTACGCCGGAGACCGGATAGACCTGAGTGTGCTTGAGCGCGGACCCCGGGCAGCGGCCAGCGGAGGTGGGGCCACCGGATCACCGGGAATAGCGTCCCGGCCCGCCGTGGCTGCGTCATCGCAGGCCCAGGTTGCGGTTCGACCTGCCGCCACCGCGCTCGGCAGTTCGGTATTTCCCCAGTTACAGCGAACGCTGGACCGGGCAGTGGAACGAGGTTATGTCGAGCCGCAGGATCGCCAGGCGGTCCAGGATCGAATCGTTGATCTGAGCAGAAAGTTTCGATTCTCGCCGGATGACTTCGCGACAGTGGCCCTGATGGAAAGTGACGGCCTGAATCCGCGCGCGACCAACGGGCGTTGTCACGGCATCCTCCAGTTCTGCGAGGGCCCGGGGCGGGGCGCTGCCTCCGTGGGCATGCAGGGCAGGGCGGCTGATATACAGCAGCAACCGGTGCTGGCCCAGCTCGACCTTGTGGAGCGTTATTTCGATGACAACCGTCTGGGCGCGAAAGGCCCCGTGTCGCTGGTTGATCTTTACCTCACCGTCCTCACGCCTGCCGCACGCGCGGAGCAGCGTCCCCATGCAGCACTCGAGATTGCGGGCAGGCAGGCCAAAGCGCTGCATGTGAGCGGCGATCACTCGCAGCCCATCACGCGTCAATCGATCCTGAGCGGACTCATCAGCCATGCGCAGCAGCGGCTGGAGGCACTGATTCACTCGCGTCGAGACGGCGAGTCAGTCAAAGCAGCGCGTACCGCGCCAGGGGCGGTCTCTGCGCTGCTCGAGGGGCAGGGCGGTCGAACGGATCGTCATGAATCCGCTGCACAGCCCTCCCGAAGCGGCGGCACGGGGCGGCAAGGGTGAGCGCGCGGCGGCAATCCAAGCGGCAACGCGGGCGGCAATTACTTGCCGCAGCGCCGGTTTGTCCTGCCTGCTCTCAAAGAGGAGCGCGTTGGAATTTCGTTGGCACGCGCTGTGCTTTCGTGAGGTCGAAGAAAATCTTTAATGACAGACGACTGACAGACCCGAATCAGGGCGGATCAACTGAAGTGGGGGCACGGCGATGGAAGTTCTGAATAACGCGCTTGGACTGCATGAGCACGCGTTGCCGCTGCGTAATCGGCGAATGCAGGTTGTCGCCGAAAACATTGCTAATGCCGACACGCCGCACTTCAAGGCCAAGGACATCGATTTTGCCAAGGCGCTTGATGCTGCCCGTTCGTCGCCCATGCGTGCCACGCAGTCTCAGCATTTTGCGATCGGGGATTTGCCTGGCGCCGACGGCATGATGTTTCGCACACCCTTTAATGCTTCAGCCGACGGCAACACGGTTGAAATGAGCGTCGAGCAGGCTCGCTACGGTAAGGCCTCCGGTGACTATCAGGCGACGCTGGCATTCCTTGAAAACCGAATCAGCGGCATCCGCAAAGCGCTGCGCGGGGAGTAATCGGTCATGTCCATCGAACGAATATTTGGCATTGCGGGAACTGCGCTCAACTCGCAGCTCATCCGCATGAACACGACCGCATCCAACCTCGCCAACGCGGGCACGGTGGCGGGCAACGAACAAGATGCATTCCGAGCCAAACGTCCAGTTTTCAAGGCGTTGGTGGATAAGGAGTCGACCAATTCGGGCTTCCAGCACGTGGGCGGTGTCAAGGTCGACAAGATCGTCGATGACCAGACCCCGGTCCGGAAATTGTTTTCGCCGGGCAATCCGCTTGCGGACAAGGATGGTTTCGTCTTCTCTTCAAACGTGAGCGAGGTCACCGAGATGGTTGAAATGATGGCCGCGGCGCGCTCTTACCAGAACAACGTCGAGGTGGTGAATACCGCGCGTGAATTGATGATGCGCACCCTCGACATCATCAAAGCCTGAAAGCGAAAAACATCATGGCATCTCCTGTTACCGGCGCCGGCAGCTTTGTGTCGACGCTTCCAAAGTACGAAGAGCTCAAGAAGGCCGCCGCAAACCCCGCTCAAAAAGAAGAGATGGGGCAGCAGGCGTTCTTGACTTTGTTCACCACGCAGCTGCAGAACCAGGACCCGCTCGATCCGGTGAAAAACGAGGCCTTCGTCGCGCAGCTTGCCCAATTCTCCCAGCTCGAAGCCACGACCAAGATGGCGGACTCCATGTCCTCCATGGCCAGCTCGATGCAATCGGATCGTCTGCTTGCCGGCACCAGCCTTATCGGCAAGAAGGTGGCAACGCCCAATGGATCGGCCGAACTGCTGGAGGGCTCAAACATCGCGGGTGTCGTCTCCGCGCCGAACGGCGCAGACAAGGTCGCGCTCGAGGTGTACGACTCGTTGGGCCGGAAGGTGTTCACACAGACGCTCGGGCGGCAAGCGCCTGGGGACATTCAGGTCAAGTGGGAAGGCTACAACGACAAGGGTGAACGCATGCCCCCGGGCCGCTACAAGGTCCAGGCAACGGTCAGCAGCTTTGGCAAGGTCACTCAGGTGCCGATCAGCACCCCAGCGACGGTGCGCAGCGTCACGTTCAACGGTACGACCAACGAAATGATGGTTGAAGTGGAAGGCGGTGGAAGCGTTCCGCTCTCTCAG
>CAMBZS010000202.1 GCA_945872335.1 Bordetella parapertussis
AGACGCGGTTCAGGTTCCAGGCAAACACCGTGAACAGCGCGAGAAACATCAGAACCCAGGCACCGAGCCTCACGCGGGTTCCAGCGCTCGGGTCGGACATGTAGGTGATGAAGGCGACCAGATCGGCAACCTGTGAGTCGTAGTCGGCAGACGACATGCTGCCACCCTCAGGCTTACCGAGCTTGATGGTTTTACCAGCGTGCGGATGACCGCCCGTTACCTTCTCGGTGGCCTCCGTACGATGACCCTGCGCATCAAAACTGACCGTGGTGCGCACAAAGCCTTCGGACTTGCCGGTCTTGGGATCACGGGCGTCGCGCACGTCCTCGATGGTTACGCCGCGCGAGCCCTGCATGGGCCAGAGCACATGGGGCATCCCGACATTTTCGAACAGTGCGTTATTCCAGCCGGTGGAGCGCGTGCCATCGCGGTAATAGGCCCGCAGATAGGTGTAGAGCCAGTCGGAGCCGGTGCCGTCGTGCGACGCGCGCGCCCGGGCGATCACGGAAAGGTCAGGCGGCAACGCGCCAAACCACTCCTTGGCGTCCGCGGCACGGATGGCGACCTTCATGGGTTCACCGACTTTATCGGAAGTGAACATGAGGTGCCGCCTGATCTGATCCTCCGAAAGGCCAATGTCACGCAGCCGGTTGTAGCGCATCGCCGAGGCGCCGTGGCAGTTTAGGCAGTAGTTGACGAACAACTTGGCGCCATTCTGGAGCGCTGGCTGCTCAGTCAGTTTTTCCACGGGGAAACGATCGAGCGGGAAGGACGAGCCTCCCGCCGCGGCGGCCGTCCCAGCGATGAAGGCAGAGGCAAGGAGCGCAGCCAGCCGAGCGAACAGTTTTTTCATTTTCTGGGGACTCCAGCGGTCAGTGCGCAGCAAACGTGACGCGATCCGGCGCGCTCTTGAATTCGCCCATTGCACTCCACCAGGGCATCAGCATGAAGAAGGCGAAGTAGAGAAGCGTACCGATCTTGGCGACAAGGTTGCGGAGTTCTTCAGGCGGCTGAACACCGAGGTATCCCAGCACCAGGAACACCACTACGAATACGCCATAGACCCACTTGTGCCAGCCCGGCCGATAGCGGATGGACCGAACCGGGCTATGGTCGATCCAGGGCATGGCAAAGAGGATGAGCACCGCAGCACCCATTGCCACCACCCCCCAGAACTTGGCCTCGACCA
This sequence comes from Bordetella parapertussis, assembly GCA_945872335.1. GTDB lineage: Bacteria > Pseudomonadota > Gammaproteobacteria > Burkholderiales > Burkholderiaceae_E > SYIM01. The sequence continues at coordinate 1,190 of CAMBZS010000202.1, forward strand.
GAAAGAAGCCCGCAATCAGGACGGCTACCGCGGCCAGGGTGATGACCTTGACGCTCGCGTAGCGCGCAGTGCCCAGCACCAGCAGCGCATAGAACACCAGGAACGGGGTCATCCAGTACATGAGGAAGTCGTCGGTGACAGCACGCAGAACCGAGTAGTAGGGCGTGAAATACCAGACGGGTGCGATGTGTGGCGGCGTCTTGAGCGGGTCAGCCGGGATGAAGTTGTTGTACTCGAGGAAGTAGCCCCCCGCCTCGGGTGCGAAGAAGACGATGGCCGAGAACGCAATGAGAAACACCGACACGCCCAGAATGTCGTGCACCGTGTAGTAGGGATGGAACGGAATGCCGTCAAGCGGCACGCCGTTGGCGTCTTTCTTGGCCTTGATGTCAACGCCATCGGGGTTGTTGGAGCCCACTTCGTGGAGCGCCACGATGTGCGCGGCCACCAGGCCCAGCAGAACCAGCGGGATGGCAATGACGTGGAACGCGAAGAAACGATTGAGGGTGGCATCACCCACCACGTAGTCGCCGCGAATCCAGATGGAGAGCTCCGGCCCGATGAAGGGAATGGCCGCGAACAGGTTGACGATGACCTGCGCGCCCCAGTAAGACATCTGACCCCAGGGAAGCAGGTAACCGAAGAACGCCTCGGCCATCAGGCAAAGGAAGATGAGGCAGCCGAAGATCCAGACCAGCTCGCGCGGCTTCCGGTAGGAGCCATAGATGAGGCCGCGAAACATGTGGAGATAGACCACCACGAAGAAAGCCGAGGCGCCGGTGGAGTGCAGATAGCGCACCAGCCAGCCCCAGGGTACATCGCGCATGATGTACTCGACCGATGCAAACGCCACCGGCACGCCCGCGTCGTTCAGCGAGGCGTCAGGTTTGTAGTGCATGACGAGAAAAATGCCGGTGACGATCTGGATCACCAGCACCAGCATGGCGAGCGACCCGAAGAAGTACCAGAAGTTGAAGTTTTTCGGAGCGTAGTACTCCGACAGATGCGCTTTCCAGGTGGCCGTCAGCGGGAAACGCTGGTCGACCCAGCCAAGAAGTCCGGTGGTTTCAACTTGCTTTTGCTGCGCCATTTTTCAGTTGCTCCTCGCGGCTTTCACGAGCGGGATGAGGGGGTCTCGATTATGCCCATCGAGCATCCCATCGTCCGGTAAGGTATTAAGGTTTTCACGATGCCCGACTGCACCGTTGATCAGGCGGTTTTGTCCTCACCGATCAGGATGCGGGTGTCGGACAGGTAGCGGTGGGGCGGCACCTCGAGGTTGTCGGGTGCCGGCTTGTTCTTGAATACCCGGCCGGCCAGATCGAAGGTGGATCCGTGGCAGGGGCACAGGAACCCGCCCGACCAGTCATCGGGCAGCGATGGCTGAGGGCCGGTGGCGAATTTGTCGCTGGGCGAACACCCAAGGTGCGAGCAGATGCCAACCACCACCAGGTACTCCGGCTTGATGGAGCGATGCGGGTTTTTCGCGTAATCGGGCGTGGGATACGCGGTGCGGATGGACCCGGGGTCGGCCACCTGCGGCTCGGTACCTTTCAGGGTGGCGAGCATTTCCTGGGTGCGACGAAGCACCCAAACCGGTTTGCCCCGCCACTCCACCCGCTTCAGTTCGCCGGGCTGCATGGCGGACACGTCAATTTCAACCGGTGCGCCGGCTGCCTTGGCTTTTTCCGAAGGCGCAAAGGTGCTGACAAATGGCACCACAACGGCCGCACCGCCCGCTGCACCCGCCGCGGCCACAAGACCGATCGCCGAGCGGCGGGACGATTCGGAGGGCTTTAAAGTTTCACTCATCGTCTTGTCCGAGATGGAACGTCCATCGCTTAAGTTCGCTGGAAAACCCATTATTCTAACCGATTGGTGCCGTGCAATAAACCTGTTGATGGCGGGGACTGCCTCCGCCGCGCCTCACCGGGCCTGTCGCGGGGGCTACAATCGGGTCAAAATGACCAGACACTACAAGGAGACCGCGATGCTCGATCTTTCCAACGCCGGCCGACGCAGGCTGGTCACCGGGCTCGTAACCACCGTTGCCTGCGTCGCTTTCCCCGCCGCGGCGAGCGCTCAGGGCGCTCCCGCCAAAGTCACCCTCGCGGGCGGGTCGGTGGGCGGCGCCTGGAGCGCAGTCGGCACGGCCATTGGCGAGACGCTTCGAAAAGAGTACCCCGGCATTTCGTTCACCTACGAACCCGGGCGCGAAGCGGGCAACCTGGTCCTCGTGTCACAGGGCAAGGTGCAACTCGGTATCGCCCATGCGCAGCTCGCCCGCCAGGCCGAAGCCGGCGTCGAGCCCTTCACCCAACCCCTGAAAAATGTCCGAGCGGTCGCCATGATCGACCCGGAAGCGGCCGTGCAGATTCTCGCCACCACCGCCTCGGGCATCACCAGCATCGACCAGATCCGCGAGAAGAAGATGCCAGTCAGGGTCGCGCTCAACTCCAAGGGCACGCTCATGGCGGTGGCCGGTGAGGCGGTGTTCAGTGCTCACGGGTTCAGTGTGAAAGACATCGAGAGCTGGGGCGGGCGGCTGAATTACGTCGCCTACAACAATGGCCTCACGATGATGAAGAACGGCCAGATCGACGTGATCATCAATATGCTTGCGTTCCCATCAAGCCAGATTGTCAACGCGGCCCGCGACACGCAATTCAAGCTGATCGGGCTGGGCCCCGATGCTGTCGACAAGCTGAACAAACAACTCGGCACCGAAACTATCAGCGTGCCCGCCAACACCTACGCGTTCTCGCCGGAGGCCGCCAATACGGTGCGCGGCAGCGTGGTGGTGATGGCCGCGGCTGAAATGAAAGATGGCGAGGCTGAGGCCATTGTGGCTGCGATGCTCAAGCACTTCGATTTCCTGCAGAAGTCGCATGCCACCCTGTCGCGGCTCACACCTGAAAGCCTCACCCGGGTGGCACCGCTCCCCCTGCACCCGGGCGCGGCCGCCGCCTACCGCAAGGCGGGTCTGCTCAAGTAAGGTCGGCGCGCCGCCCGAGCGCGGCGTGCACGGTTCCTTGCCTCGCGTGCTTACTGCCGTCGTTCTCTCGCCAACCCCGTCCACGGTTGACCCCCGCGCGGGAATCTGGTCCACCCTCACCGGAATCCTTCCATGACATTGCTCGACTGGATCGGCTCGGGGCGCGCGCGCGCGCTCGGGCGCGTGGGCCGCATCCTGAGTGCCGTGATCTGCCTAGGTCTTGCGGTCACCTTCATCGCGGTCGCGGCCGGCGTCTACATTGACGAGGCGATCGGGCTCTACGTTTTTCTGGGCGGCGTCCTGTCACTCGCATTTCTGCACACCACCGGTAACGCCCGGCGACCGACCACTGAAACCTGGGGCGGCTGGCTGCTCGCATTGTTGTCTCTCGCATGCTGCACCTACTTTGTGGTGATGCATGATGTGCACAAGGATCGGCTGCCGGTGCTCGACCCGCTCAGCACGGCCGACGTGGCAGTATCGATCGTGCTGATCGCGCTGGTGCTCGAGGCCACGCGTCGCACCATCGGCGTCGTGCTGGTGCTGCTGGTGGGCCTCTTCCTGGGCTATGCAGCGCTTGGCGACAAACTCACCGGCGCGTTCTCGCACCGGGGCATGAGCGTGCCCGAAATGATTGACCAGTTGGTGTTCACCAACAATGGGCTCTACGGACCAGCGCTGGAGGTGGCCGCCTATCTGGTGTTCATCTTTGTGCTGTTCGGTGCGCTCCTTGACCGTTTCGGCGGAGGCGACTTCTTTCACGACCTGTCCAACGCCCTGGTGGGTCGCCAGGTAGGCGGCCCGGCCAAGGTGGCGGTGCTCTCGTCGGGCCTCTATGGCTCGATCTCGGGCTCGCCCACAGCCGACGTGGTCACCACGGGATCGTTCACCATTCCTCTCATGATTCGCACGGGCTTTACGCGCGTGCGAGCCGGTGCAATCGAAGCGGCCGCCTCAACGGGTGGGGCCATTCTGCCGCCCGTGATGGGGTCGGCGGCCTTCATGATGTCCGACTTCACCGGCATTCCCTACGGCGACATCGCGCTGGTGGCGATCATCCCGGGGCTGCTCTATTACCTATGTGTCTACCTCGCCGTGACGCTGCAGGCGCATCATGCCGGCCTCGCGCCACTCGACCAGGCGGAGATCCCGAAGGTGGGGGCGGTGTTGCGGCGTGACTGGATCTATCTCGTTCCGCTGGTGACCATCGCGTGGGCGGTGCTTGCGCTCAACCGGCCAGCGTTCGCAGGGGCGGTCGCGTGCGCAGCGCTGGTTCCAGTGATACTGCTCCGCTGCCGGCCGCTTTCCGACCTGCCAAAGCGGCTGGGTCAGGCCCTGATCGAAGGCATGCAGCGGATGATCACGGTGGGGGTGGCCTGCGCAGTGGCCGGGCTCGTGATCGGCACCCTTTCGATGACAGACCTGAGCGGAAAGATCAGCTCCGGTCTGTTCCTCCTCGCCTCGGGCAACTTTGCGCTCACGGTGTTCACCGCCATTGCCGTCATCGTCGTACTTGGCATGGGGATGCCGGTGCCAGCGGTGTATGCGCTGTCGGCGGTGCTCGCGGCACCCGCACTCATCTCGCTGGGTCTGTCCACCATGGCCTCGCATCTTTTGGTCGTCTACTACGCGGCGGTATCGGCCATCACACCGCCGGTTGCGGTCGCGGCCTTTGCCGCCGCCTCGATCGCCAAGGCCAACCCGATGCCGATCGGATTTCTGGCCTGCAGGATTGCTGCGGTGGCCTTCGTGGTGCCGGTGGTGTTCGTCGCGCGGCCCGAGCTCTTGCTCGAAGGCGCCTTGCTCGACGTGATCGGGGTGTGTCTCGCCACCGCGCTGGGATCGATCGTCATGACGATCGCTTTCGAGGACTATGCGTTCGGTACGCTCGGAATGATTGCGCGCCTTGCCTTCTGCGCGCTTGCAATTCTCCTGTTCATGCCGTCGGCCACGCTCAATCTGCTGGCAGCCGTTGCAGCGCTCGCCTGGCTCGGCTGGCGGTACCACCGCAGCCGACAAGGGCGCGGACGGGGCACGACGGCATCGCGCCCCCTATCCTGATCTATCCACTTCCTCACGGAGCTCTCATGTACGACATCTTCCAGGTCGACCGGCTGATCGATCTCTGGCTTTCCGAAGACATTGGCTACTGCGACCTCACTGCACAGCTCATGATCGATGAAGACGCGAAGGCGACCTTCCACATGAATGCCCGGGAGTCGATGGTGATCGCGGGTATCGGCATCGCGCAGCGCATCTTCCAGCGCTACGACCCCACCCTGTCGGTCACGGCGCTGGTGAAAGATGGTGTGCGGGTGGACAAAGGGACCCGGCTCCTCACGGTTTCGGGGTCGGCGCGCAGCATCGTGACCGCCGAGCGACCCACGCTCAACATCCTGCAGCGGATGTGCGGCATCGCCACTGAAACCGCCCGCTACCGCGCCGAGATCGAGGGCACAAGCGCCTGTCTGATCGACACCCGCAAGACCACCCCGGGACTGCGCATGCTGGAAAAGCACGCCGTGGTCTGCGGTGGCGGCGTCAATCACCGGCTCGGCCTCGACAACGGCGTCATGCTGAAGGACAACCACATTGCGGTGGCAGGCAGCATCACCAACGCAGTCAAGCGCGCCCGGCAGAAGCTTCCGATCCTCACCAAGATCGAGGTGGAATGCGATCGACTGGAGCAGGTTCGCGAAGCGGCCGATGCGGGCGCAGACGTGATCATGCTCGACAA
>CAMBZS010000203.1 GCA_945872335.1 Bordetella parapertussis
CATGAAGGTGGGTATTGATCACCAGCGTCACATCATCGGGCCCCACGCCGTAATCAGCCAGTCGCTCGAGGTAGGGCTTGCGAAGTTGATGAAAGCGCTGGAAGGCCGGATGCGACCGAATTTTGTCATTACCGCAGGCGGTGTCTATCAGGATCACATGCCGCCCCACTCGCAACATCCAGGAGTGCATGCTCGACATCAGCTTGCCAGTTTCCTGATCGAAAAAATTCGATTGGGCCAGCTGGGGGTGTTCGGCGAGCACCTCCGGGTCGTAATCCGGGAAGAGAAAACTGGGGTCGAAGCCCGGGGTTAGCATCTCCTCGATCCGCAGGACCTCAACCTGCCCAATTTGGGTTCGCCAGAGCCTCATGTTCTTACCCCCCAAGGTATGCGTCCTGCACGGCCGACTGAGCGCGCATCTCCGCGACCGTTCCGCGCGATACGATCTCGCCGCGCTTCATCAGGTAGGCGTAGTCGCACACCGACAGTGCGATCTCGGCATTCTGTTCAACAAGCAATATGGCCTGACCCTGCCGATGCAGGGTGACGATGGCCTCGAAGACCAGATCGACGATCGCTGGCGCGAGCCCCATCGAGGGCTCGTCCAGAAGCAGCACCTTCGGCTGCGTCATCAGCGCGCGACCAATCGCGAGCATCTGCTGCTCGCCTCCGCTCAGCAGCCCGGCGGTTTGCCACCGTCGCTCTTTCAGCCTAGGAAAGAGCTCGAACACGCGCTCGATCAGCGGTGCCGATACGCCTCGCCCGGCGTAGCTGCTCAGCATCAGGTTTTCTTCGACCGTCAGCGGCGCGACCACCATCCGACCTTCAGGCACCAGGGCAAGACCTCGTCTGACGACCTTGAACAGGGGCAGCGTGGAAATCTCAGCGCCTTCAAGCCGTACTGATCCGGTGATTGGACGGTGCAGCCCCGCGATGCTTCGAAGCGTCGTGGACTTGCCCGCCCCGTTGGCGCCCAGGACAGCAACCATGCGGCCCTCCGCGACCTCAATCTCGAGACCTTTAACCGCTTGAATTGCGCCGTAGCTAGCGCAAAGACCGGATACGCTCAGCATCGGCACGCTTTCCAAAATAGGCTGCCTGGACATCAGGATGATCAATGCACTCGACGGGGGTTCCGGAGACCAGCAGGCGACCGAAATTCATCACGGTGACGCGATCGCAGAAGTCGCGCACGAGGCGAACATTGTGCTCGACCATCAGTACCGTCAGGCCATCGTCACGCAGAAGATGGGTCAGCTCGCCGATGCCGGCGGACTCCTGGGCATTCATGCCGGCGGTTGGCTCGTCGAGCAACAGCAGGCGCGGACGCGTGGCGAGTGCACGAGCGATTTCGACCCGGCGTTGTTCGCCATACGAAAGCGTTTCCGCAAGCACTTGAGCGCGATTAACGAGATTGACTCGTTCCAGCAGCGTCATCGCTTCGGCCCGAAGCTGGGCCAGTCGCGAGCTCGCTTTCGGCAGTCCGAGAAAGGAGGCCCAAAGGCTCGCTTCGCGCCGCATGAAAGACCCCGCCATGACCTGCTCGAGTACGGTCATGCCGGCAAACAGGCGAACATTCTGATAGGTCCGTGCGATGCCAAGCGCTGCGATCTGATGAGCGGGTAGCGCTTCAATCGACTGACCTTCAAATCGGATCGATCCGGAGTCGGCGTGGATGAGCCCGCTGATCAGATTGACCAAGGTGGTCTTGCCAGCGCCGTTGGGCCCCATCAGTCCGGTGACGCTGCCGCTCTTGACCGTCATGTAAAAGTCCGAGACGGCGGCGACGCCTCCGAAATGCTTTTGTGCGGCGTCGACGACGAGCAGATCTTCAGACGCCGAGGCGGCAGGTGATGCCGCAGGGGCTAGGCCCGTCATGACAGGGTCTCCCGGGAGGCTCGGGCTTGCCTGCGCAGCCGTATCGCTCGCGGGTCGATCAAACCCCTAGGCATGAAAATCATGATCAACAACAGCACGATTCCATTCGCAACGTGTTCGAATTGCGGAATGACGGCTTGCGCAGCGATCGGTAAGGCGGTGAAGACGGCGGCGCCGATGATGGCACCCGCCCAGTGATACGAGCCGCCCAGAACCACGGCGGCGATCATCGTGAAGGCGAGGTGGATGAAGTAGGTGTCGGGTGAGACGAACTTGAGCACCATGGCGAGCAGCATCCCCCCAACGCTCCCGACCGCGCCCGAGATGCAGAAAGCGATCATGTGAATTTTTCGTGGCGAGATGCCGAGGGTCGATGCCACGGCCGGGTCTTCGCGCACGGCCGTGGCGGCGATGCCATACCAGGAGTTGTTGATCCGGTAGAAGACCAGCGCGACGAGCGCCAGCATCAGCAATAGCATCCAGAGAGTGATAGACGAGGGGACGCTCATCCCGTTGACACCGCCCGTGACCGACGGGAGGTTGATCACGACAACCCGAGTGATGAGAATGAGCGCGAGGCTCGCCAGCGCCATCCAGTGGCTGTCGAGGCGAAGGAAGATCGCGGCGACCAGATAGCCACTTGCCAGTCCGGCCAGCGCGGTCACCGGAACCAGCCAGAACACGCCCAGCCCCAGACTCAAGGCGATCTGCGCGCCCAGAAAACCCCCGATTGCTGCGAAGGCGACCGTCGCAAAGCTGAGTATGCCCGCTCCAAGGACAGCATAGGTGCTCAGCGCGAAGAAGGCATTGACGATCGCAAAAGCGACCGTGCTTCGATAGGCCGCCCAGAAATCCAGCAGCACCTGCATGCTCCGTTCCCCTTAGGCGCGTGAGTAGCCGGCGCTGCCAAAGAGCCCTCGCGGGCGCAACAGCAGAAACCCGAGCAGCAGGGCGTAGGTGATGCCGTCGCGCAGCCCGGAGGACAGGTACTGCGAGGTCATCACTTCAAGAATGCCCAGCGCGACGCCAGCCAGCGCGGTGCCTCGCACATCGTTGTAGCCGCCCACCACGACGGCCGCGAAGCCCTTGAGCATCAGGCTTTCGCCCAGGGAGTACGAGACATTGGCCGTCATCACGCCTCCCAGTACCCCCGCGAACCCAGAGGCCGCTCCCGCGAGAAAAGCAATCACCACCATGGTTCGCCTTGGATCGACGCCGCTCAGCGCTGCGGCGCTTGGATTCCAGCCCACGGCGCGCATCGCGGCTCCGAATCGGCTGCGTGCAATGAGCAGGTGCAGGCCGACAGTCACGACGATCATTGAACCAATCGTGATCAACTGCATTGCGGAGATCGGAATGCCGCCGATCCTGAACAGTTCATTGGGATAGCTGCCTCGAGGGAAAGTCAGGCTTTGCTGCCCCGTCGCCAGACCGGCAAGGTTGTCGAGAATGATCCAGAACGCGATGCTGGTGATCAGTGCGCCGAGCATCTCGTGCCCTCGGTCGCGCAAGGGCTGAAACGCAATCCGGTCGACCAGCAGCGCGAGCAGCCCGCCTGTGCCGATGCCCACCGCCACGGCCGCAATGAATGGCAATTGGAACCACTGAGCAAAATAAAACGCCGCGATGGCTGCCCAACTGGCGTAGCAACCATGCGCGGCGTTGAGGATGCCGAGTGTCGAGAACACCAGTCCAAAGCCCAGACCAAACAGCGCGTAGAGCGATCCCAGCGCAATGCCGTTGATCAGTTGTTCAAGGAAAAGGCTCACGGCCGTTCAAGCTGCGGATCAGTTCCTGGGGGCAGTCCAACGCACCAGCTTGCCGTCCGGCGACCAGTTGACGATCAGCGTACCGGTTGTCTGCGCCTGACCGTCTCTCATGATTTCGCCGCCGTACACATTGTGTTCAAAGCTCGTGATCTTGGAGAGCGCCTCCGCGAGCGATGCGCGGGTCGGTGTGCCGGAAATCGATTTCAGACCCTGGGCAATGAACCAGATCGCCTGATAGCCTTGGGCCGAATAGATGTCGGGTGTGGACTTGAATCGGGCCTCATAGGTCGCGATGAACGCCTTGCCTTCCGCACTATCTGCGAGCGCGCTCGAGAAGCTGACCGGGAACGGCACGCCAACTGCAGTTTGCCCCATGCGTTTGAACACGGTCTCGGGTGCGAGCACATCATTGCCGACGATGGTCTGCTTGAAGCCCCGGTCACGCAAGGAATTGACGGCACCGACGGCCGCGCTCTGTGTCGCGTAAATGAAGATCACATCAGGCTGGAGGCCCATCGCCTGGGTGGCCGCAGCCGTGAAGTCGGTGTCTTTGGTGAGGACATTGACCACGCCAGCGGTCCGAACGCCCTTGGCCTCCAAGGCGGTCCGGGTATCGTTCATCCGGTTTCGGAACGCTTCGTTGTCATTGGCAAGGATGTAGGCTGCGGTCTTCGCCTTAATCCCAGAGGCGACGGTCAGCCCAGTCTCGATATCCTTCGGACCGGGCAGGATGGTCATGCTGTAGACCCAGGGCGGGGAAGGCAGCCCCACGGCCGTGGCGCCGTAGATCACGAGCGGCATCTTCGCTTCGAGCACCACCGGTTTGACCGAACCGACCACCGGGGAAAGAATGCAGCAGGTCACCGCCAGAATCGATCGATCCGCGATGAACTGGTTCATATTCTGGATGGAGCGGGCGGCCTCGCTGCCACTCTCCTTGGTTTGCAGGACGATTGAGGTCCCCTTACCCATATAAGCCCGGGCCTTCACCTCGTCGACCGCGAGTTGCGCCCCGTTCCAGAACGAAACACCGGCCGAGGCGATCGGGCCGGTGTTCTCGGTCATGAAGCCAATCTTGTACTCGCCGGGCGGCAAACCTTGAGCGCTCGCGGCAAACGGAAGCGCGAGCGCTGTTACAAGCGCTGCGGAGATGAAAAAACTGCGTCGATGAAACATGCTCACGGGAATCTCCTCCTTATGGGTTTTTTCTACTCGGCAGGCCGATGACGGCTCCGACGTCAACCCGGCTAACACCTTTGGCCGGCTTTGATTCTATTTATACAGACTGTAAACACTCATGCCTCATAAAGCAACTCTCACTGCTCAGAGTAAGGGTTTAACACGATGCCCGGGTACTCGATCGCCGCGCGTGATGGGCCCCGAAGGCGCATCGCCCGCAGGCCGCGCCGGCTCAGGCCTTGGCCGACTCGACACTCATGAACTCCCGCTGCAACGCGTCGACGCGGTTGAATCCGATGAACTCGTTGAAATCGTGCAGGCCCGTGACCGGCTGCGGCAGCCCCTTGGACGACTTGGCTGCCGCCAGCGCGCGCAGATTCAGGCGCATCGCCTGCGTCGCCGTCATCAGCGCCACCAGCGGGTAGGTGGCGATCGCCGCCACCTGCTCGATCTGCCTGCGGTCCAGGTCGGCTTCGAGCCAGCCCAGCAGTTGCAGCGACAGCGGGACGCCGCACGCTTGGCGCATCGCCTGCAGCCCCGCGAAGTTTTTGAAGCACTTGGAGATCGGCTGGATGATGTCGGCGCCGGCGGCCACGTAGGCCTTGCCGCGCCGGAACGCCTCCTCGGGAACAGTCGCGTCGGTGCGGGCGATGATCAGCATGTCCGGGTTCTTGCGCACCGAGGCCACGGCCCGGATCTTGTTGACGCCTTCTTCGAGCGAGATGGTCTCGATCTGGTCGAACGAGCACGGGCAGCGCTTGGGCGAGATCTGGTCCTCCATGATGACGGCGTTGGCGCCGGCGTTCTCGAATTCGCGCATGGTGCGCATAGCGCTGACCGGATTGCCGTACCCGGTGTCGATATCGGCGATCACCGGGATGGTCACCGCGTTGCAGACATTGCGCACAACCGCCAGGTTCTCCGTCATGGTGTAGAGCTCGGTGTCGGGCTCGCCCAGGAGCGACGACGAGATGCCGAAGCCCGATGTCAGCACGGCGTCGAAGCCGGCCTCCTGGATCAACCGGGCGCTCAGCGCATCGTAGGCGCCGGCAGCCCATACCGTGCCTTGGTTCCTGATCATCTGCTTGAGGGTGTTCATGCCGTCGCTCCTGTGCCTTTACCGCTGAAGAACCGTTTTTTCAGATAACTCTCCAGGCCACCGGCTTCGAGCATCTCGAAATCGGCGCGCGGCAGCGGCTCGAAGGCGAGCTGGCCGCCCTGGGTCAGGTTACGCACGACGCCCGCGCTCCAGTCCACCTCCAGCTCGTCCCAGCGCCGCACGAAGCCCAGGATCCCCGAGCAGGGCACCTGTGGAAAGCCCATGCTGATCTCACCGCGCCAGTAGCCGGGCGAGAAGGACTCCGCGATGACGCCGGCGATGCCGAGCTGGCGCATCGCTTTCATAGGCGGATAGTGGGGATGGCCATAACCGAAGTTGTGGTTGCCGACCAGCAGGTCGCCCGGCTTGACCTTGGAGGAGAACTCGGGGTCGTAGGCCTGCATCGCGGCCTTCACCAGCTCGTGGATGTCGGTCGTCTTCATGTTCTTCACGCCGACGATCTGGTCGACATCGAAGTCGAGTTCGTCGAACACGAAAGCCACTCGACCGCGCAAGTTCCTCATTACCATGTCCTTCAGTCGCGCAGGTAGGGCCGTGGATCGGCGATCCTGCCTTCGAGGGCGGACGCCGCGATCACGGCGGCATTGCACAGGTAGATCTCCGAGTCCGGGCTGCCCATGCGGCCGCGCACATTGAGCGTGCCAGTCGAGACGGCGCGCTGCCCGGGGGCCATGGTCGCGATCCGGCCGAAGCAGTAGTCGCACGACGGCGACGAGACGAAGGCGCCGGCATCCACCAGCGCCTCGATCAGGCCCTCACGCGCCGCGGCGGCCATGATCTCCCTGCTGGTGGGCACGACGTACATCGCGAAGCCGGGCGCGACCTGGCGGCCCTTGAGCACCGCGGCCGCAGCGCGAAGATCGTCGATCCGGCCGGAGGCGCAGGAGCCGAGGTATCCGGTCT
>CAMBZS010000204.1 GCA_945872335.1 Bordetella parapertussis
GTCAATGGCCTTTACGCGATTGGTGAGTGCGCCTGCGTGTCGGTGCATGGCGCGAACCGTCTCGGCACCAACTCGTTGCTGGATCTGGTGGTGTTTGGTCGCGCCGCGGGCAACTACATCGTGAGCGAGAACCGGCGCGCCTCCGAGCACAAGCCGCTTCCGGCTGATGGCGGCGATGCGACGCTGGCGCGTCTGGCGCGTCTTCAGGGGTCAAGTTCTGGCGAGAACGCTCAGGAAGTGGCCAACGACATCCGGAAGACCATGCAGGCGCACTGCGGGGTGTTCCGCACCTCCGAGTTGCTTGCAGAGGGCGTGCGCCGGATCAACGAGATCGGCGAACGTGTGGGCCGCATCCACATGCAGGACAAGTCCAAGGTGTTCAATACCGCACGGGTCGAGGCGCTGGAGGTGGACAACCTCATCGAGACCGCCAAGGCCACGATCGTGTCGGCCGAAGCCCGCAAGGAAAGCCGCGGCGCCCATGCACACCGCGACTTCCCGGATCGCGACGACGCGCACTGGATCAAGCACAGCCTGTGGTATTCCGCTGGCAACCGGCTTGACTACAAGCCGGTTAACATGAAGCCGCTCACGGTTGAAACCTTCCAGCCGAAGGCTCGCACCTTCTGATGCAAAGCGTGCCTCCCATCAAGGACTTTCGGAGCAGTCATGAACGCAATCGTTGAAAACCCCCAGAGCCTCGCTGCAGCCGCCCAAGGCACGCGGGTCGTGCGCTTTTCCATTTATCGATACGACCCGGATCGTGACGAGAAGCCTCGCATGCAGAACATCGAGGTGGAACTTCAACCCACCGACAAGATGCTGCTTGATGCGCTGATGCGGATCAAGATCGCCAACGACGATTCGCTGTCGTTTCGCCGTTCGTGCCGCGAGGGGGTGTGCGGGTCGGACGCCATGAACATCAATGGCAAGAACGGGCTGGCCTGCATCACCAACCTGCGCGATCTCAAAGAGCCTATCGTGCTGAAGCCTCTGCCGGGGCTGCCTGTCATCCGCGATCTGATCGTCGACATGACGCAGTTCTTCAAGCAGTACCACTCGGTGAGCCCTTTCCTGATCAATGACACGCCGCCGCCCGAAAAAGAGCGTCTGCAGTCGCCCCAGGAGCGCGAGGAGCTCGACGGCCTCTACGAGTGCGTGCTGTGCGCGTGCTGCTCCACGTCCTGCCCGTCGTTCTGGTGGAATCCCGACAAGTTCGTGGGACCGGCAGGGCTCCTGCAGGCGTATCGCTTTATTGCCGACAGCCGTGACCAGGCCACCAGCGAGCGTCTGGACAACCTGGAAGACCCGTACCGGCTGTTCCGCTGCCACACCATCATGAACTGTGTCGATGTCTGCCCCAAGGGCCTGAACCCCACCCGGGCGATTGGAAAAATCAAGGAACTGATGGTGAGGCGTGCTGTCTGAATCGGCCAATCCGGAAACGCTGCCTGTGCAAACTACCGCCAACCTCCTCGATGACGCCAGGCTTCGGCGCTTGCGCTGGCGTGCGCGGCGCGGGTTGCTCGAGAACGATCTGATCCTCGAGCGGTTTTTCGCCGCTCATGGCGACGCTCTCGATGAGGCCACGGTGACGGGGCTCGATCATCTGCTTGACCTGCCCGACAACGAACTGCTCGATCTGCTGCTGGAGCGGGTCGATGACAGCGCGCTCGCTGGAGGCAGCGAGACGAGGCGGGTGCTTGAAATGCTCAGGCGCTGTTAGGATACCGTCCGGCCGCGGCCCGCCGCGCCGGACTGCTGATGAACGCAAAGGATTCCGACTATGACCACAACCAAGAAAGCACCGCTCTCCTTCAGCGATGGCACCGCGCCGATCGAGTTTCCGGTTCATTCGGGTTCAACCGGACCCGATGTCATCGACATCCGCAAGTTGTACGGTACAACGGGCAAGTTCACCTTCGATCCAGGTTTTCTGTCCACGGCCGCCTGCGAGTCGAAAATCACCTACATCGATGGCGACCAGGGCGAGTTGCTGTATCGCGGTTATCCGATTGAGCAGATCGCCGAGAAGTGCGATTACCTCGACACCTGTTATCTGCTGCTGAATGGCGAAATGCCCGACGGCAAACAGAGCAAAGATTTCAATTACACCGTCATGCACCACACCATGGTGCATGAGCAGATGACCCGGTTTTTCCAGGGTTTCCGCCGCGATGCGCACCCGATGGCTGTGCTGGTGGGGTGCGTGGGCGCGCTCTCGGCCTTCTATCACGACTCGCTCGATATCTCGAATCCCGAACACCGGATGATTTCCTCGATCCGGTTGGTCGCGAAGATGCCCACGCTGGTGGCCATGGCCTACAAGTACTCCATCGGCCAGCCGTTCATGTATCCGAAGAATGATCTCAGCTACACCGCGAACTTCATGCGGATGATGTTTGGCACGCCCTGCGAGGACTATGTCCCCAACCCGGTGCTGGTGAAGGCACTGGACCGCATCCTCATTTTGCATGCTGATCACGAGCAGAACGCCTCCACCTCGACGGTGCGGCTGGCGGGCTCGTCTGGCGCAAACCCATTTGCCTGTATCGCGGCCGGGATCGCCACGCTGTGGGGGCCTGCGCACGGCGGCGCCAACGAAGCCTGCCTCGTGATGCTCGATGAGTTGCAGCGCGCGGGCGGGGTGGAAAAAATCGGCGAGTTCATCCGCCAGGTGAAGGACAAGTCGTCCAACGTGAAGCTGATGGGCTTTGGTCACCGCGTCTACAAGAACTACGACCCCCGGGCCAAGCTGATGCGCGAAACTTGCTACGAGGTGCTGGGCGAACTGGGCCTGGAAAACGACCCGCTCCTCAAGATTGCGATGAAGCTTGAGCAGATTGCGCTCGAAGACGACTACTTTGTGCAGCGCAAGCTCTACCCGAACGTCGACTACTACTCCGGCATCGTGCAGCGCGCGCTGGGCATCCCCACGTCGATGTTCACCTGCATCTTTGCGCTGGCCCGCACGGTTGGCTGGATCGCCCAGTGGGCAGAGATGATCAGTGACCCCGATCAAAAGATCGGTCGGCCCCGTCAGCTCTACAACGGGGCGCCCCGTCGCGACATCCGTTGAGTCGCTACGTGATCACGTTGTAAGATCAGCAATCTTGAGTGCCCGGGCTACCCGCAGGGGGGCTCGGGCGCGTTCAAGTCACGGGTCAGTGCTCCGGAAGCCGGACACCGGTCCGCCGACCCCAGTCCCTCTCGGCTGGGGCCGGGCCTCTTAAACGAGAAGCTCGTTCATAAGAAAGGTGACGCGCGATGATGAAGGCTTTCCAGTCCAACGCTTATCTGTTTGGCGCGAACGCGCCTTACCTTGAGGAACTCTATGAGAGCTACCTCAAGAACCCCGGCTCGGTGCCTGAAACCTGGCGGGAGTATTTCGACAACATGCAGATGGTGCCGGCGGCTGACGGCAGTGCGCAGTCGCGAGACATTGCGCATGCGCCCATCGTGCAGTCATTTGCCGAACGGTCTCGAGAGGGCACGCTGCGGCCCCGCCTCATGGGGGGCGACGCTTCGTCAGCGCGCAAGCAGGTGTTCGTGCAGTCGCTGGTGGCAGCCTACCGCTTCCTGGGTAACCGCTGGGCTGACCTCGATCCGCTCAAGCGCCAAGAACAGCCGTCCATCCCCGAACTTGAACCCGCCTTCTATGATTTTTCGGAAGGTGATCATGCCAACATCTATTCGGCGGCCAACACTTATTTCGGCTTCGATACCGCGCCGCTTCGGGAAATTGTTCGGGCGCTGCGCGAGACCTACTGCGGGTCAATTGGCGCCGAGTTCATGCATATGACCGATCCCGCGCAAAAGCGCTGGATGCAGGAGCGGCTGGAATCGTCCCGCGCCAAGCCCAATTTCTCTGCGGACAAGAAAAAGCGCATTCTCGAGCGTTTGACCGCGGCCGAGGGTCTCGAGCGCTATCTGCACACCCGCTACGTTGGCCAGAAGCGATTCTCGCTCGAGGGCGGGGATAGCTTCATTGCGGCCATGGACGAACTGATCCAGCGCGCCGGTGAATCCGGGGTTGAGGAAATCGTGATCGGCATGGCGCATCGCGGGCGTCTGAATGTGCTCGTGAATGTGCTGGGCAAAATGCCGCGCGACCTGTTTGCCGAGTTTGAAGGCCAGCATGCCGATGACCTGCCCTCGGGTGATGTGAAATATCACAACGGCTTTTCGAGTGACCTCACGACCCCGGGCGGTCCGGTCCATGTGTCGCTGGCCTTTAATCCCTCGCATCTGGAGATCGTCAACCCGGTGGTGGCGGGTTCCGCCAAGGCCCGTATGGTGCGCCGCGGCGACCGCAATGGCGATCAGGTGCTGCCGATCGTGGTGCACGGCGATGCGGCGTTCGCCGGGCAGGGCGTGGTCATGGAAACGCTCAACCTGGCCCAGACCCGTGGTTACGGCACGCGCGGCACGGTTCACATCGTGATCAACAATCAGATTGGCTTTACCACCTCTGATCCGCGCGATACTCGCTCCACCATCTATTGCACCGACGTTGCCAAAATGATCGAGGCGCCGGTGCTGCATGTGAATGGCGATGATCCCGAAGCGGTGGTCTTTGCCACGCAGCTTGCGCTCGATTTCCGCCAGCAGTTCCGCAAAGACGTGGTCGTCGATATCGTGTGCTTCCGCAAGCTCGGCCACAACGAGCAGGACACGCCTGCCGTGACGCAGCCCATGATGTACAAACGCATCGGCACGCACCCGGGCACGCGCAAGCTCTTCGCCGACAAGCTGGCTGCGCAGGGCGTGATCGCCGCGGCCGATGGTGACCGGTTCGTTGCCGAGTTCCGCGCCGCCATGGACGAGGGCAAGAACACGTTCGACCCGCTGATCACCAACTTCAAGAGCAAGTTCGCGGTCGATTGGCTTCCGTTCCTCAATCGCAAGTGGACCGATTCGGCCGATACGGCGCTGCCCCGCGCGGAACTCAAGCGTCTGGGCGAGCGTATTACCACCATTCCGGCGGGCTTCAAGCTCCACCCGCTGGTGGAAAAGGTGGTCGGCGACCGTCGGGCCATGGCCAATGGTGACCAGCCCCTTGACTGGGGTATGGGCGAGCATCTGGCGTTTGCGTCGCTGGTGGCGGCGGGCTACAGCGTTCGCTTGTCCGGTCAGGATTCCGGGCGCGGCACCTTTACGCACCGACACTCGGTTCTGCACGATCAGGCTCGTGAGAAATGGGATCAGGGCGCCTACATTCCGCTCCAGTTCGTGAGCGACAAGCAGGGACAGTTCATTGTCATCGACTCGGTGCTGTCCGAGGAGGCCGTGCTCGGGTTCGAATACGGTTACGCCACCGCAGAGCCCAATACGCTGGTGATCTGGGAGGCGCAGTTTGGCGACTTTGTCAACGGTGCGCAGGTGGTGATCGATCAGTTCATCTCCTCGGGCGAAACCAAGTGGGGGCGCGCGTGCGGCCTCACGCTGATGCTCCCGCATGGCTATGAGGGGCAGGGGCCTGAGCATTCGTCGGCGCGCATCGAGCGCTTCCTGCAGCTCTGCGCCGAGCACAATATGCAGGTTTGCCAGCCCACCACGCCTGCGCAAATCTTCCACGTGCTGCGCCGACAGATGGTGCGCATGTTCAGAAAGCCGCTGGTGCTGTTCACGCCCAAGTCGCTGCTGCGAAACAAGGAGGCGGTGTCCAGTCTTGACGATCTCGCCAAGGGCGAGTTCAAAACGGTCATCGGCGAAACCGATGCCGCGATCGAAGCGAAGAAGGTCAAGCGTGTGGTGGTCTGTACTGGCAAGGTCTACTACGACCTGCTCGCCGCCCGCCGCGAGCGCAAGCTCGACGACGTTGCGCTGATCCGCATCGAGCAGCTGTATCCTTTCCCGCACAAGGCGTTCGAGGCCGAGATGCGCAAGTTCAGCGCCGCCACCCAGGTGGTGTGGTGCCAGGACGAGCCGCAGAACCAGGGCGCCTGGTTCTACGCACAGCACCACGTCGGCGAGGTGCTGCGTGAGGGCCAGGCGCTCAGCTACGCGGGCCGCCCTGCGTCCGCATCGCCCGCCGTTGGCTACTACGACAAGCACTATGCGCAGCAGAAGGACCTGATCGCTGCCGCGTTCGGTGAGTCGCGCACGCGCAATCGCAAGGCGAGCTGATCCCTGCCGTTTAGCGACCGGGCCGCGCTTTGACAGCGCGGTCGGCGGTCGCGCCTATTCATTCATTCAGATACACACAACAGATACCGGAGAACTCCATGGCCCTGATTGAAGTCAAGGTTCCACAACTATCCGAATCGGTCGCTGAAGCGACGCTGCTGCAGTGGCACAAAAAGCCAGGCGAGGCGGTGGCACGCGATGAAAACCTGATTGACGTCGAAACCGACAAGGTGGTGCTCGAATTGCCCGCGCCATCCGCAGGTGTGCTGGTTTCGGTGGTGAAAGGCGATGGGTCTACCGTGGTCTCGGGCGAAGTGATCGCCACGATCGATACCGAGGCCTCGGCGGGCGTCGCGGCGACCGCTGCGCCCCCTCCGGCGGCTGTGGCATCGGCTTCGCCTGCAGCCGCGACAGCGCCAGCCTCGCAGGCGAAGGCTGGAGTCGCCATGCCCGCCGCAGCGAAAATGATGGCCGAGTCTGGGCTTGCCGCATCGCAGGTTTCGGGAACCGGCCGCGACGGGCGCATCACCAAGGGGGATGTCATCGGCGCCGTGGCGGCGCAGAGCCAGACACCCGCCCCGGCGGCAATTCCCACTGGTGCACCCGCTGGCGCGCTGCCGGTGGTGAAGGCGCCGGTCGACATCGAACGCCTCACCGAAGGGCGGCCCGAGCAGCGTGTCCCCATGTCGCGACTGCGGCAGCGGGTGGCG
>CAMBZS010000205.1 GCA_945872335.1 Bordetella parapertussis
AAAGCCTGTTCGGTTCTTTGCCGCTCACCCTTCCGCCCGGCGTACCGGACCTCTCCACCGCTCACCGCACGGCAGCGGAAAGGATGTAAGCAGGACCGGTGCCAGGCGGCATATCGCGACGGAGGCAGCGGCCTGAACCATCGCAGCGCCGCGAGTTGACGAAACAATTCCATAAGCCTCCGCGCTGGAGGGCTCCCCAGCGCTGGGCACACCCGTTGCGGGCGGCCCAAAGCAAAAAGCCGGGCACAACGCCCGGCTTTTTGCTTTGGGGACAGGGCTCGCGCCCTACCCCACGTTGCTTCGGTCTACATACTTACTGCAGCAGCGCAAGCACCGTCTGGGGCTGCTGATTGGCTTGCGCCAGCATCGCAGTTGCCGCCTGCTGAATGATCTGCTGACGCGCCAGCTCGGTTGTGACCGAGGCGTAGTCGGCATCGGCGATCCGGCTGCGCGACTCGGACAGGTTGGTGCTCGACGTGCTCAGATTATCAACCGACGCGGTCAGACGGTTCTGGAACGCACCGAGGTTAGCCCGGCTGAGCGCAACGTTATCGATAGCCTTATCGATTGCGGTGATCGCACGACCCGCGGCTTCCTGAGTGCGGATCGACAACTCGCCTCCCACCATGGTGCTGCTGCCGCCCTGCGAAGACATCCCAATCAGGGCAAGCGCGGCTGTCCGGTCCGCGGCCACGGCCGACTGCGACTCCACCCGAATCTCGGCACCAATTGACGAACTCAAGGAAATCCGCCCCTTGATCGTCTCGCCGCCTGCAGTTGCACCGTTGGTTGCGGTCGTCACGTTGCCGATCGCGGTTGCCGACGGCTCGTAGGTTGAAGCGATGTCGGTGATGAACCCACTTGCATCCTCGACCGTGATGTCAGCTCCACCCTGCGAGGTGAGCAGAAGGTTACCGTCGACGTCGGTTGACGCCGTGACACCGTTGACGTTGCCCGCATTGATCACCGACACAACACCCGAGATCTGCGTCTGGGCGGAAAAGTCCAGAGTTTTCCCATTGATCAACACCGCATTCGCGTTGGCGATGTTCGCGACAGCGGTCGTCACCTTGACCTCGGTCTTCGCCGAAGCGGTCACGCCGGTCTGATCGGAGATCTTGTTGATCGCTGCCGCCTTGGAAAGAGCCGAGCTGTTGTCGGACTTCCCGACCAGGACGCCGTTGACACGGAGATCCGTCGTCAAGGTAATGGCGTTGGCATCAACCGCGCCGCCACTGAACGATGTACCGTCGCTCGACTCATTGAAGCCCATGGCTTTTACATCGGCAACGGTTCCAGCGGCTCCAGCGGCCACGGTTCCATAACCGTTTGCCTCATTTTTCGCAAGAATCTTGATGTCGCCGCCGTCCATTGAATTCAGAGTCATATAACCGTTGTAAGTCACACCGGCGTTCGACCCTACAAAACCCGCCTTTGCAGCGGTCGCAGCAGAAGTACCGCCAATAACGATGCCGTTACCCGTGGTATTCGACAGCTCGATCGTACCGTCGTTGCCCAGCACAGCAACAACGCCAGCGACGTCACGATTAATGTTGGACACCAATTCCTCAACGCTCGAGGCCGCCCCGACCGCCGCGGTATTGATAGACAGATCTCCCGCCGCAAAGACGGTTGAGGTCGGTGCAGAGCCTTTCAACACGTTGAATGCTGTCGCGGTAACGCGGTGCTCACCGACATTGCTGTTGATTGCCGAGGCCAATGCGGAAGCGACATTCGAGGCCGGAGCAGCGAGAGTGGCCGAAAATGCATTTTTTCCATTGATCAGAACATCGCTCGCGGCGATTTCGACGCCGTTCGCAACGCGACCGCTGGTCAACTCCCCCTCAACCTTGAAACCCTGCAGGCCCAGGCCCTTGCTCGACGCCGCATCGATCGTCACCGAAATCTGATCGTTTTCCTTCACACCCGTCTGAATCGCCACGCCCTTGGCCGTGCCATCCAGCAGCTTGATCCCGTTAAAGTTGGTGGTCTTGGAGACGTTGTCGATCTCCTTGATCAGCTGATCCATTTCCTTCTGCAGCGCCACACGGTTGCTCGAGGTCAGGCTGCCGTTTGACGACTGGACCGACAGCTCCCGCATGCGCTGCAACATGTTGGTGACTTCGCCGAGCGCGCCTTCGGCCGTCTGCATCATCGAGATGCCGTCGTTGGCGTTCTTGATCGCCATGGACATGCCCTTCAGGTCGGCGGTCATGCGCGTGGCAATCGCCAGTCCTGCGGCGTCGTCCTTGGCGCCGTTGATCCGCTTGCCGGTAGACAACTGCTGCATGGCGTTGGCCATGCCGCGGTTGTTCACCGAGAGGGCGTTCTGAGCGTATTGAGCTTTAACGTTGGTGTTGATGACTGACATGATCCAATCCCCAAATGTGACAGAACTTCTGGTTTAGGCCCGAGCGGCAAATCCGCCCTCAACTGTTGATTCGACTGAAATTGCAGGCACTTTAGAAGCCGTTAGACGTTTTTGTTTGAACTTAGAGAATTTTATCGAGCTCGGCGCCTTTCAATTCGGCACCCTCTCTGATGAACCGTTCAATGTTGCGCGCCACTCGCAAGAAAACTTCGCCCGGAATCTCGCGCACCACATCGCCTGCTCGATCAGTCACGGTGATGACCGTCCGATCGGCCACGGGATCAAGCCCAAATGCAAGATTGGTTTTGGTAGAGCGCAGCTGTTCGTTCAGCATCTGAGAAACCTCCTCCAGACGCTGCCTCAACTCGCCAGGGTCGAAAGCTGGCTCTTCAGGCGCAACCAACGGCTTTTGAGGTACCTGCAGCGACACCCGCGGCACTTTTGCTGCTGCCGACTCCACTGCCGCGCCTTCACTACCCGAACGCACTGAAACCGCTGGCCGAGCCGCCACCGTCGCCACGCTTGGCGTCGACGCGGCAGCGGAAGTCCTGATGCTGTCCATAGCCCTGCCCCCCCTTGACAGCCCATCGCGGATTAGCGACAGGCAATACGAAGTCGGCGCGGCAAGCGACAACGCTTCCCGGCCTTCTCCCTTCGTCATGAGGATCGGCGAGAGAACGACGAACTTTAGCGAACCCGGCGCGACCTTACGGCGAGTTACGCTTCGGACCTGTCTGCTGCAAGGTCACTTGTTGGTGTACATGGCCATCAGGCCCTCGAACTGCCCGCTCAGCGAGTCGCGCAGCGAGTTCATTTGGGAAACAACCGAGTCCATCGCGGCCAATTGCTTCAGGTAGCGCTCGTAAACGCCATCCATCCGGGCCTGCAGCTCGGTGAGCTCCTCCTGGGTGGAGGTGACCAACGACTCAGCCGACTTGCTGCGGGACAAAATGGGGCCGTCGGACGCCATCATCTTGTCGAGCTTTCGGAGCGCCTCGCCCGCGATGCCAAGCGAGGTCGAGGTGTCGGCAAGCGAGGCGTTTTCGCTGTTACCGGAAAACACCTTGGCGATCTCCTCGAACCTGCCTTTCAGAGAAACGTCGAGCTTGACCGTATCGGTTTGCAGGCGCCCTCCACGGTCGAGGGTGATACCGATATCCCGCATGGCTGTAACGACTGGCCCCGGTGTGTTTGATGTGGCCGTTACCAGTGATCGGGCCTGATCACGGGCATAACGCAACAGCGTGTCGGTCGCCAGAATGCCGCCATATTCTTCGTCGGTCGACTTGGGGTTGCCCATGGTGTCCAGGAATTCCTGGAACTCGTTATAGGCTTTCGTGAGCGCCTCGATCTTGGTTTTGACGGGCGCTGTATCGCGAGACAGGCTAATGGTCCCTGCCGTGGAAGTGGTGGAGACCAGATCGAGCCGAACACCGGGAATCGCGTCGTCGATCGTATTGCTGGTGCGGCTGATGGAGAGGCCATCAACCACCAGGTTGGCATTGGATGACGTTTGAAGCGTGGTGCCGAAACTCAGGTCGGGCACCGTCGCCTCATTTCCTGGTTGGGCCACTGTAAAAGCCCCGGCCGCACCGTTGCTTCCAGTGAGCAGAATCGTGTAGGGATTGACCGAATCGCCGGTTGCCACCAGACGCGCTTCAACACCCGTCGCCCCGGATTTGGTGTTCAGGGCGTCCACCACGCCCTGCGGGGAAGTGTCGGTGACCCTGACCGTGTTGATGGTGCCGCCCACGGTGATCTGCAGGTTGAATTCAGCGCCTGAGTTGAGCACCTGGGAGGCCGACGAGAAATATCCACTCCGGGTGATCTGGGGCTTGGCCACCGAATTCACCTGAACCGTGTGCTGGCCGAGCTGGGCGCCAGGCAACGCCGTGGCTTCAAACGCGCTGGGCGAGCTGTTCCGCACGGTTGCGCCACTGAAATCTGACAGATCGTTCAAGCCCTTGAAGGCGTCCTGGATCTGCTTCAGACCAAACATGATCGCCGCATAGCCCGACACCCGCTTCTCGGCCTTGGAGATTTTCTCCTCGAGCGCCTCGGTACGAGGCGTGCGCTCGACATCGGTGAGGCTCTTCGCCATCGCCTGGATGTCGATGCCGGAACCCACCCCGATTGCGCTACTGATCTGACTGGTATTCATGAATGCGTCCTTCGCCGCCGCCCCGATTCCCGCAGGGAATCGACCGCAAGCGGAGAATCTTCAGTGCATCAGTTCACATAGTCAAAGAGTGTCAGGCGAGAGATCTGCGCAAAGCTTCGCTGCGCAGCCTCGAGCGACATCATCTGCTTCTGCATCCGGGTGACCGCCTCGGCGTAATCCAGATCCTCCACGTTGGACAGGACGCTCTTCAACTGCAGCTGGGTTTCCTCCACCACCTCGGTTTGCATCGAGGCAACATGCAGATCGGTCCCCACCTCGGAGATGTTGAAGGTGAACTTGCTCATCATCTTGTCCAGTTCTCCGATTCCGCGGTTCATTTCGTCGTGATTTCCGGTGCGAATCGCCGCGGTCAAGTCCTGAAGCGATTCAAACAGGCTGACCGCACTGGTCACCGGGGCCTCCGGATCGCCAGTCTGGCGCTCGAGGGGACCGAAGACATCGGTTCCGCTGCGGTTGAGGTTCAGGTCACGATGGTCACCGACCGCAAGTCGAAACCGGGTCTCGTCACCCTCGTAAATAATTCGTCCATCGGCATTTTTCTGAAAGGGCTGTACCCGAACCTTGGACCCGCCAAACAGATAGTTGTCCTGGGTATCGCGCGCGTTTGCGAGAGATAGCAACTGTTCCGCCATGCCGTCTATTTCAATAGCGAGCACCTCGCGATTGGACGCATCGTAGCTGTCATTGGATGCCGTCAGCGCGAGTTCCTTGATACGGGTGATCAGATTGGTGGAGTTCTTCAGCACAGCCTCTTCCGACTGGAGCCGGTTTTTGGCGGCAACCAGCGCCTGATGGTGGCGATCCTGACGGTCCACCATGCTCTTGATTCGCAGGATCGCCCCGGCGCGGTCGGGCGCGTCGCTCGGCTTGACGATCTTCTTGCCCTCGGCGAGTTGCGCCTGGATTGTGGAAAGCGAAATCTGACGTTCGCTCATCTGACCGACCGCGCGATCAAAGAATTGTTGTGTGGAGATTTTCATCAGCGCACCTGCAGAACGGCTTCAAACAAATTGTTGGCGGTTTGGATAATGCGGGCCGACGCCTGATAGGCCTGTTGAAAGCGGATCAGGTCAGCGGCTTCCTCATCGAGGCTGACGCCTGACACGCGGTCTCGCGCCTCCACTGCCTGTTCGTGAACGATAGTGAGGGCTTCCTTGGCAATGCGTGCCTGGTTGCCGAGGTTGCCGATTTCATTGATATGCCCATGCCAGCTCTCGGCGATGGTGA
This sequence comes from Bordetella parapertussis, assembly GCA_945872335.1. Taxonomy (GTDB): domain Bacteria; phylum Pseudomonadota; class Gammaproteobacteria; order Burkholderiales; family Burkholderiaceae_E; genus SYIM01. The sequence goes on from CAMBZS010000205.1 coordinate 5,781, forward strand.
AGCCTCCGGACAACAGGTCGCGAGACGCCTCGAGCGAGGCGAGCCGGAGAATGTTCGAGTTGTCGCCGATACCGTCGTGGTTGCCGTTGATCAGAAACGAATCTCCATCGGCGGGCCGGCGCGACAGGTTGATCTGCACGCCTCGATAACGGATGCCGTCGAGCGCGTTGTACTCGCGCTCCGCAAGCAGCGTGTTGGTGGCAACGTCCACCAGCTGATAGCGCGTGTCCGAGGTGAATGTGAGCGACATTTTCCGATCGCGCAAAGCGCTGAGCGGGGTCACCGTATCGGGCTTCTGCACGATAGAAAGCGCCCCCGTCGCACTCCCCTTTGCAACAACGATGAGATCCTCCGGGACCTGGCCGTCGATATACACATGGGTGGAAAGGCCCAACCGCGCGAGCGCAGCCGGATCGCCTGCCGGGCCGATCTCAAGCCTGATATCGGTTACATCATCAAGCGCCTTGAGTTCGATTCGGCCAGCATAGTTGCCCGATGTCACCCCAAGCGCGTTACCGGCCTTGCCGGTCAGCCAATCGTTTTCGGGACCGATTTCAATATCGACACCCTCGTGGCCGACGTCGCCGGTCAGGACAATCTCGCCCTGCTCGCCCAGGTGGCCGCGAACATTGGTATGAACGGTGACCTGATTGATCATATCGACCAGCGCCTGCGCAGTGGCCGGCCGGGTGCCCGCAGGAACCGCATCGACGCCGTTGATCGTCAGTGGAAGATCAAGCCGCAGACGCGATGGATCTGCGCGCACCTCATTGACCGCCGACACCTGGATCTTGTCGGATAGCCCGACACGCGCGACTTCCGCGCTCAGCCAGGCAGCCGCGTCGGTCGCTCGAGGAGTTGACCCGGGACCGCCGGGTGGCGAATATGCATTCAGCCAGTTGCCATTCAGCCCGATCGCGGCCGACGCGAGCAACGTGCCGTCGTCGGGAACGGTCTGCGCCGGAATTCTCTCGGTCAGCAGTCGCGCTCGCTCAACCGTGCTGCCAACCACCAGCCCGTTTGCTTCAATTTTATCGACCGATACCGGAAG
>CAMBZS010000206.1 GCA_945872335.1 Bordetella parapertussis
ACGCTGAACACCCGCCGGCCGTGCTCGGTTTCAAGTTCGCGCCGGTCCACCAGAAACTTGGTAACCAGCGCGGTGGAGGACATCGCCGTGGCCGAGGCCACCACCAGTACCATCCGCCAGTCGAGCCCCGGCAGCAGCCACTGCGCCCAGACCGATGGCAGCAGCACCAGGAGCGCCATCAGCACAAACGCCGTCAACCCGACCTGCGCACCGCCAAGCCCGAAAACAAAGCCGCGCATCGCCTTGAGCTTGGCAAAGTTGAACTCGAGTCCGAGCGAAAACATGAGAAACACCACGCCCAGCTCCGCCGCCGCATGCAGCGTGCCTTCGCCCTCGGTAAGCCCCGCCGCATGCGGACCGATCACGACCCCGACCGCAAGGTAGGCAATGAGCGGCGGCACGCCGAAACGACGCAGCGGCACCACGATGAGCGTGGCCGCGGCAAGCAGGATCAGGGCAAGTTCGAGACCGGAGAGCATATACTCGGCGGGGTGAATTCCCGATCCATTGTAGCGAGCGCCGACCGCCTGATCCTGCGTGCGGTCGAAGTGCTTCGTATTGAGGCCGAAGCGGTCGATGCGCTGTCGCAGCGAATCGGCACGCCCTTTGTCGAGGCGTGCCAGATGATCCTCGCTTGTAACGGCCGGGTGGTGGTGAGTGGCATCGGCAAGTCCGGCCATGTCGCTCGGAAAATCGCCGCAACGCTTGCCTCAACCGGCACGCCAGCGTTTTTCCTTCACCCCGCCGAGGCGAGCCACGGCGATCTCGGCATGGTCACGCAGGACGATGTGCTGGTGGCGGTCTCCAACTCAGGGGCCACCGAAGAGCTCGCCCGCATCATGCCGATCGCGCGCCGCCAGGGCACACGACTGATCGCGATCACGGGACGCGTCGATTCGCCACTCGCAAGGCTCGCCGATGTGCATCTCGATGCCGCGGTCGATCGCGAGGCCTGTCCGCTCAATCTTGCGCCCACTGCCAGCACCACGGCGGCGCTTGCGCTGGGTGATGCCCTGGCCGTCGCGCTTCTCGATGCGCGCGGCTTCGGGCCGGATGACTTTGCCCGCTCGCACCCGGGTGGCGCCCTGGGCCGAAAGCTCCTCACGCTGGTCGACGACGTAATGCGCCGCGACCCCGCCCTGCCCAGGGTCCAGCTCGGCGCGCGGCTTACCGAGGCCATTCTCGAGGTCACCCGCAAGCGCATGGGCATGACCGCAGTCGAACGCGCCGATGGCACGCTCGCAGGCGTCTTCACCGACGGCGACCTGCGCCGGGTGCTCGAGCGCGGCGCCGACATCCAGTCCATGCGGATCGAGGACGCGATGACACCGGGCGCGGTCACCATCGGCCCGCAGGCACTCGCCGCTGAAGCCGTGCGACTGATGGACGAGCGGCGCATCAGCGCGCTGCCCGTGACCGACACCGATCAGCGGATGGTGGGCGCAATCCACATTCACGACCTTTTGTCGGCCAAGGTTTTCTAATGGCGGCCACCCTTCCCGATATCCGGGCCCGAGCGGCCGCCATCCAGGCGCTTGCGCTCGACGTGGACGGCACACTCACCGACGGCCACATCTATATCGGCCCGCAGGGCGAAGCCATGAAGGCGTTCAGCGTCCGTGACGGTTTTGGCCTCACCCTGCTGCGCGAAGCTGGGCTGCGGCTGGCGATCATCACGGCGCGCCGCTCGGCCATCGTCGAACATCGCGCAGCCGAACTTGGCATCACCACGGTGATCCAGGGCGCCCGCGACAAACTCGCAGCGCTCGATTCCCTGTGCGCGGAACTCGGTCTGGCGCGCGACCAGGTGGGCTTCGCGGGCGACGACTGGACCGACCTTCCCGCGATGATGGCCGCCGGATTCGCCGCCGCAGTGGCCGATGCCGAACCGGCGGTTCGTGCCCGCGCGCACTGGGTGTCAACCCGCCCGGGCGGTGCCGGGGCGATTCGTGATCTGGCCGAATTCATTCTGGACAGTCGCGGTGCGCTCGAGGCCGCACTGGCCCGGCGAATCGGACCAGGCCCGTCGCACCCGGCATGAATCCGCGCTTTTACGACCGGTTGGCAGCCGCGGTATCGATCGGGCTTTTGCTCATGCTCGCAGCGGGTTCCTACTACCTGGCCGAGATCGCCCAGCGTTTTGTAATGCCGGGTCTGGTGCAGGACACCACCGACATCGCCGATGCCTTTGGCGAGAATGTGTTGCTGCTGCGCCTGAACGACCGGGGCGAGCCCGCGTTCCGGATGAGTGCCGATCGCATGGAGCACTTTCGCAGCTCAGACACCACCCGCTACACCCGGCCCACCATGGTCTCGCTTGACCCGGCGCAGCCGCGCGTGACGGTGACCGCACTTCGAGGACAGTCGGTGCGCGAAAGCCAGGAGACCATCCTTGAAGGCTCGGTGCAACTCGACCGTCCCGGAACCGCCATCGACCCCCCCATGCAGATCCGCACCGAATTCGCCAGGGTGTTTTCCGACCGCGAGGTTGCGATCACCGATCGTCCGGTGGTGGTCACACGTGGCCAGTCAACCTTGACCGGTACCGGTATGGAATTCAATAATCGCGCCCGAACGCTACGCGTCGATGCCGAGGCCCGGGGCGTCTGGGTGTCCGAGCGACGCAACCCCTGAGCCCCGTCAACGCGTGCATTACCTTCTTCATCTTCTTCGTGCAGTCATGATGCGCCACACCGGGGTCGGCCGGGGAGTTTGGCTGCGCAAAGCAGGTGCGCCGCTTGCGGCCGGTCTGGTCGCCTTCTCTCCGAGCGCGCACGCCGAGAAGGCCGACCGAGACAAGCCGGTCCAGATCGAGTCTGACCGGATGGAGTATGACGACGCGCGTCGTATCAGCACGTTTATCGGTCGCGTGATCCTCACCAAAGGCACCATCGTGATCCGCTCCGACCGGATGGTCGTGCGTGAAGACACCGAGGGCTTTCAATACGGCCGCGCCGAGGGACAGCCTGCAAGTTTCCGGCAGAAGCGCGAGGCACTCGAGGAGTTCGTCGAGGGTTATGGCCTGGTCATCGACTACGACGGCAAGGCCGAGACGGTCACGCTCACCAGCCAGGCCTCGCTGCGCCGGCTCGAGCGCGAGCAGGTGCAGGATGAAGTGCATGGCGCGCGAATCATCTATCAGAGCAGCGCCGAGTTCTACACCGTCGAGGGCCGCGCCCCGGGCGCGCTCGGCAGCGACCGCGTCCGCATGGTGATTCAGCCGCGGCGAAGCGGCGGCCCGGATGCGGGTGGGAGCACGCCAACGCCCGCGCCCGGCGCCGGATCGCCCACCTCCGGAGCGCGGCCGGCAACCGGCGGAACGCCTGCCTCGCCGCCCGCCCAGCTTCGCCCGGCCGAGTCGCTGGGCAACTCGCCGCCCGGACGCTGAGCCACACGGTGAGCACAGCGCCCGCCAGCAGTCGGCTCGTTGCCACCCAGCTGATGAAGGCCTATCACGGGCGCAAGGTGGTCCGCGATGTGTCGGTCGAGGTCGCAAGCGGTCAGGTGGTGGGGCTGCTGGGGCCTAACGGCGCCGGCAAGACCACCTGTTTTTACATGATCGTGGGCCTGGTGCCATGCGACGGCGGCAGCATCACGCTGGATGACCAGCCAATCGGAAGGCTCCCCATCCATCGCCGCGCCCGCCTGGGGCTTGCTTACCTGCCGCAGGAAGCGTCGGTATTCCGCAAGCTCACCGTCGAGGAGAACATCACCGCGGTGCTCGAGCTGCAGCGTGATGCCGCGGGCGCGCCACTCGACAAAGCCGAGATCCGTGCGCGGCTCGATCGCCTGATCGATGAACTGCAGATCGGGCATATTCGTTCCAATCCGGCGATGTCTCTCTCGGGAGGCGAGCGCCGTCGGGTGGAAATCGCCCGGGCGTTGGCGAATTCCCCCCGGTTTATCCTGCTGGACGAGCCGTTTGCAGGCGTCGACCCCATCGCCGTCCTCGAGATCCAGCGAATCGTTCGTTTTCTCAAGGACCGTGGCATCGGAGTGTTGATCACAGACCACAACGTTCGAGAAACGCTTGGCATCTGCGACAGGGCTTATATCATTAGGGATGGTACCGTTCTTGCTTTCGGGCGCCCCGATGAAGTCGTTGAAAATGACGACGTGCGGCGCTACTACCTTGGTGAACATTTTTCGATGTAGCGCGGCCGCGGGTGGGTTGCGCAAAACCAGGCCCTGATGAAAACCGCCCTCCAGTTCAAGCTCAGTCAGCAGCTCGCCCTCACCCCGCAGCTGCAGCAGTCCATCAGGCTGCTGCAGCTCTCCACGCTCGAGCTGAACCAGGAGATCGAGCAGATGCTGGCCGAGAACCCGCTGCTGGAACGCGATGACGATCCGCTCGGCGAGTGCGTGAGCATCTCGGCCAACGGCACGCTTGACCCACCGCTTCCGCAGGGACTCGCTGACCTGGGCGGCACGCCCGCCGAAACCGCCCAGCGCAACGACGACGGCGATCGGGAATCAGGTAACGACTCGGAAGGCAGCAACCCGGATGGCGATGACGCGCCTGCCGACTGGGGACACGACAGCGGCTCGCGCTCGCAAAACGATGACGACGACGAGCGCGAATACCCGCAGCTGGCGGGCGCCAGCGTCTCGCTGGTTGAGCACCTGCGCGAGCAGCTCGCCGCCACCCGCCTCGAGCGCCGCGACCGCGCGCTGATCGAGCTCCTGATCGACGAACTCGATCGCGACGGCATGCTCAACACCAGTCTGGACGAATTCCGGGAGGCGCTGCCTGCCGAGCTCGAAATCGATCCGGACGAAGTCGCGGCCGCGCTCAAGCTGCTGCAAAGCTTTGACCCGCCGGGCGTGGCCGCGCGCAGTCTGCGGGAATGCCTGCTGCTGCAGCTTGCCCAGGTCGACCACGATGACCCTGCAGTGATGGCGATCGCCCGGGCGATCGTGGTCGACCATCTGGAGCTGCTCGCAGCGCGTGATTTTGTTCGTCTGCGACGCGTGTTGCAGTGCGACGAAGACCGCCTGCGGCAGGCGCACGCGCTGATCCGCAGCCTGGAGCCCAGGCCCGGCGCCCGCTTCGGATCGGATGACGCCGGCTACGTGGTGCCCGATGTGATCGTTCGCCGAACGCGGGCCGGCTGGACCGCAGCGCTCAATCCCGATGTGATGCCCAAGCTGCGCGTGAACGACATGTACGCCGACATCCTGCGCCGCAATCGCGGCAGCGCTTCGGGCAACCTGTCCGGCCCGCTCCAGGAAGCCCGCTGGCTGATCAAGAATATCGCTCAGCGTTTTGACACCATCCTGAGAGTCTCGCAGGCGATCGTGGAACGCCAGCGCGGCTTCTTCTCACACGGTGCAGTGGCCATGCGACCGCTGGTTCTGCGGGAAATTGCCGACACACTGGATTTACACGAATCCACGATTTCACGGGTCACCACACAGAAGTACATGCTCACACCCAACGGCACATTCGAGCTCAAGTACTTCTTCGGTAGCCACGTTGCCACCGACACCGGGGGCGCCGCTTCGAGCACCGCGATCCGCGCGCTGATCAAGCAGTTGATCGGCGCCGAAGATGCGCGCCGCCCGCTCTCCGACAGCCAGATCGCCGACATGCTGGGCGAGCAGGGAATCGTCGTGGCGCGCCGCACCGTCGCCAAATACCGGGAGTCGTTACGCATCGCGCCGGTCGCCCTGCGGAAATCGCTCTGACCCTGGCCCGCTGGGCTGGGTTTGGTGCGATTGTTGGCCTAATACAACGGAGGGCGCACATCACGCACGTTGGCGCACCGCAACATCGGGCGTTGTTGCGGTGCAGCAAGATCGCTCGTCGGGAATCCCGGACGCTTGTATACTCGCAGCACTTTTTCCACCGGATTCGCCTTCGATCCGATCGAGCGACCCTGCCGGCAGTCCTCGCGACAGGGTGCGGAGTCAAACTCCATGAGTCGACTGAACCGGTTGCTTGCTCCGACCAATGTCGTGGTCGGCATGTCAGTAACCAGCAAGAAGCGTCTTTTCGAGCAGATCGGTTTGCTGTTCGAAAACCTCCACGGCATCGAGCGCAGCCGGGTGTTCGACTCGCTGTTTGCACGCGAGCGTCTGGGTTCGACCGGACTCGGCGAAGGGGTCGCCATTCCGCACGGGCGCATCAAGGGCCTGCGCGAGGCGCGCGCAGCCGTGGTGCGGCTCACCGACCCCATCGCATTTGACGCACCCGACGGGCAGCCGGTCTCGCTGTTGGTGTTTCTGCTGGTGCCTGAGCACGCCACCGAAGAGCATCTGGAAATTCTGTCCGAAGTGGCTGAACTGCTCTCCGATCCGGCAATGCGCAGTCAGATGAACTGCGAGCCCAATTGCCAGCGCCTCTATGAGGCACTGGCGGTGTGGGAGCCCTGCCGCCCGGCAGCCTGAGTTCGGGCGCGCCCCGAGCCGCTAAGCTCACGCACCATCCAAATTCTGGAGCGCCGCGATGAGCGTCACCGTTGCCGATCTGTTCGCCGCCAACGCGGAAGAGCTCGGTCTCGCCTGGGTGGCTGGCCGACCGGGCGAGGCGCGGGAGGTGGCGCACACCGCGGCCGAGCCAGCCGATCTGATCGGCCACCTGAACCTGATCCACCCCAATCGCATCCATGTCTTCGGTCAGCCGGAGCTTGACTTCTTTCTGCGCCACGACCCGGCGCGCCAGCAGGGCATCCTCACCGACCTGGTCGCTGGTCATCCGCCCGCTGTCATCGTCGCCGACGGCTTGCAGCCGCCGGGCGCGCTGATCGAGTCGGCCACGCGCGATCGAATGCC
>CAMBZS010000207.1 GCA_945872335.1 Bordetella parapertussis
CGTCGTCGCTGCTGGGTTCACGCACCTGCAGTTGCGCGAGTCCCGCCAGCGTGCGGATCAGCGCTGGGAGCGCAAGGTCGAGTGTGCGCGGAAAATGATCGGCGGGATGCCGTCGCGGACTATCCCAGGGCTGCGCGTGGGTCCAGAGCCGCATCACCCTGGCCTCGTGCAGCGGTCCCGCGCCGAGCGCACGAAGGCGCTCGCGCAGCTCGCCGATGCGAAGCCCCGCAGCCGACATCGTCAGGCCCGCATGCGGCGTCATCCGGTGAAGCTCAGCCAATCGCTTCGAAGAGAATGTCCTGCGCGCCTTCCCAAAGCACTTTCACGCCGAGCGTGCGCAGATTTTCGCGGCCCTCGGTAATGGTGAGGAAATGGTAGCCAGCCAGCTGACCGAGCTTGCTTGCAAAGCAGCAGGCACCATAGGCCATGATGATTTCGGTCTCGCTGTAGCCGCCGGGATAGAAAAGGATGTCGCCCGGTGCCGGATGGCTGGTGGCATTTTCGAAGCTCACCTTGCCCTCGCCGTCCTCGAGTACCCAATCGCCCAGCGGCACCCAGCACCCTTCGCCGCTCCAGCGCACATGGATGATTTTCTGACGGTAGGGAAGCAGTTTGGCGAAGGCAGCCACCGTGCGCGGCGCATCGGGATTGGTTTCGGCGATGAACTGATGACCGCCAGCGGTGATGCGAACTTTCATGATCCGGTTCCTTGTGAGGGGGTGATCCATTTATTGACGACAGGCGCCTGCCAGCCGGCCAGCGCATTGAGCAGCTGATGCGGGTTGGCCGACATCACGATCATGTCGTTGTGCGCCGATTTCATGAAGCCTTCGGCCACCGCACGATCGAGAAGCGCTCGCATGGGGTCGAAAAAGCCCCCCACATTCAGTGCGCCACAGGCCTTTGCCGGACGACCGTTGTGGTCGCCCAGCTGAGTGAGCGTGGCGGCCTCGAACAACTCTTCCAGCGTACCAAGCCCGCCGGGAAGCGCGATGAACGCGTCGGCGAGTTCGCCCATACGGGCCTTGCGAACCCGCATGTCGGGCACGACTTCATGACGGGTGAGGCCGGTGTGCAGATGGCCACGCTCGTGAAGGCGCCGATTGATGATTCCGGTGACATCCGAGCCTGCCTCGAGCGCCGAGTCGGCCAGCACACCCATCAGACCCATGTGCGTGCCGCCGTAAACGAGACCGATGCCCCGCTCGCCCAACGCCCGCCCAAGGGCCCGTGCGGCCTCGGCATAGCGCGGCGAACTGCCGAAATTTGAGCCGCAGAACACCGCCACGCGTTGTAGCGGAATTTGGGACAGCGTGGAATCCAGCGACGGGGCCGGGTGCCCCCGCCCGCCGGCATCATGCAGGGGATCACCCATGACAGTCACCGAAACCGGGGTTCAGACCATCGCCATGTCACCTTTGCGCTGTGCCCAACCGGTGACCCGCGACTCGAGCCACGAAGATACCAGATACAGCATCACCCCCAGCGCGGCGAGGATGACCAGGCCCGAGAACACCAGCGCCACGTCGAAGTTGCCACTTGCGATGATCATCACATTACCGATACCACGATTGGCCGCCACGGTTTCCGCCAACACCGTACCCACGAAAGCGAGCGTGATGGCGATCTTGAGCGACGCGAACAGATACGGCATGGCGCGCGGCAGGCTCACGTTCCACAGCACATCGCGGCGGCTTGCCCCCAGCACTTTCAGCACATCCTCGAGCTCGGGCTCGGTGCTGGCCAGCCCGGTGGCCACGTTGACCACCACCGGGAAGATGCTGATCACCATCGAGGTGAGAATGGCGGGTACGGTACCGGCGCCGAACCACACCACGAAGATCGGAACCACCGCCACCTTCGGAATGCTGGAGAAACCCACCAGAAGCGGATAGGCCACGTCGTAGGCAAGCCGTGACGACCCGATGGCCACGCCAATCACGATGCCGATCAGCACGCCCAACGCAAAGCCGGCAAGCGTGGTCTTGAGCGTCTGCACCGTATGCGGCCATAGCAGCGGCATTTTTTCCCACAGCACCACCGCGATCTGACTGGGCCGCGGCAGAATCAGATCCGAAATGCCGCCCGCCAGACAGATGAGTTCCCACATCACGAAGAACGACAGCAGGGCGAGCGCCGACAACAGGCGCTGACGAACTCTGGGTGACAGATTCATGCTGCGCGCTCCTGGGTATCAGCGCCTTCTTCCTGGCTGCGCGCCTCCGCGATTCGCATGCGAAGCGCCTGCACGAGGGCGGCCATTTCAGGCGCATAGCTCGCCTCGATGGTGCGCGGGCGACCAAACGGCACCTCGCGGGTTTCAAGGATCCGACCGGGGCGCGAGCTCATCACACAAATGCGATTGGCCAGGTAGGCAGCCTCGCGCAGGTCGTGAGTCACGAGGAGCACCGTGGGGCGTCGGTCGATCCACAGGCTCTGCATGATGGCCCAAAGCTCTTCACGCGTGAACTGATCAAGGGCGCCGAAAGGCTCGTCCAGAAGCAGCAACTGCGGATCATGAATGAGGGCGCGGCAAAGTGAGGCGCGTTGCAGCATGCCCCCCGACAACTGCCAGGGACGCTTGTCGCCAAAGCCCTTCAGCCCCACCTGCGCGAGAAGCGCCTCGGCCCGCTCGGCGAATTCGCCATGACGCTTCGCGCGGTAGCTCGCCCGAAACGGGGGCACGATCTTGAGCGGAATCATGACGTTCTCGCGGATCGTGAGCCAGGGCAGCATCGTCGGGTTCTGAAACGCAATACCCAGCCGCAGCCGCCCGCCACCCACGCTCGGACTACCCTGCTCGCGCCCGCGGACGATCACACCGCCCGCGGTGGGCTGCAGCAGCCCCGCCACCAGCTTGAGAATGGTGGACTTGCCGCAGCCGCTAGGACCCACCAGCGCGACAAAATCGCCCGCATCAATCGACAACGAGGTGCGGGCGAGCGCCACCGTCCCCGTGCCGTAGCGCAGCGACACATCGCTCAGTTCGATAAAGGAAGGTTCTGACATCGCGTGCCTCACGGGTTCAGGCGGCCGAGGCCACCGGTTGGAGTCGAACGATTGCGGCGACGGGCCCACCACCAGGTGGCCCCTGGTGTTCGGCCCCGCCCGACACATAGAGCGCGTTGTGGCCAGCCACCGATGCGAGTACTGCCCCCACTGCCGCGCGCGCGTGCCGCGTGCTGTGAATGTCGGAGTCATTCAACATGGTGTGCCGTGAACCTCGCACTTGACCACTCGGGCTCGCCTCGGCCTTGGCCATCAGGTTCACCAGACGGTCACCAACGCCCCCCTCGGCATCGGGATCGAGCCCAAACTGCTGGACCAACATCCGCCGAACCGAGCGTGCGTCGATCGCGTCCTGCATTACGGTGTGGCCGATCGCCACATCGGAGGCGCTGTGCGTGGACTGGCCAAACACGATCACCACATTGCTGTCGAGTTCGATACCCGCCGATACCGACGCTCGGCCGGAGAACCGCGCCCAATCGGACAGGATGTCGGTGTCCGACAAGCTGTCGACATTGGTTTCACCCAGTGCTGCAGCCACCCCAAGCGCCGACGCGCCGCGAGAGTAGCCCATGGATTCATAGGTGTCGCGTGTCACTGGTTCAAGCCCACGCGACAGACAGTCGCCCACTTTCGACGAGGTGAGGAGCGGACACTTCACCTGCACGAAGTGCACATCGGCCGGATCGGTGAGGCCGGCATCCTTCATTGCTGCGCGAACCGCATCAGCGGTGGCCTGCACCTGATCGAGCCGCCCGAGTTGCTCGGGCGAAAACACGGCGGTTTGCGCGCAACCGATCACCATTCGTTTTTGAGGAGCGGGAGCCGCCACCTCCGCCCAGCTGCGACTGAACACCGTGAAGTGAGGCGAGAGCACCCCTTCCGTTCCGCCCGACATCACGAGCGCGACCCGCTCGTGCGCCTCATCGAGGCTGCAGCCCAGGGCTTCGGCGAGAAGCCCCGACCACATCACACTTGCATATTCGCGGGTGTGGTCGTTGACGCAACCGTTGCCCTCGGTCTTGCCCATCACCGCAACAATGGCGCGCGGATCGAGCTGACCGGAAGAAATCAGCGCACGCACGCCCGACAGGTCGCCCGGACCGCTGGCTGCCACACGATGCACGCTCACCTTCTGGACGCGCATGTTCAGTGTCCTGTGCGGGGAAGTGGATGCAGATACGATTCATCGGCCCAGAGCGAATCCTGTGCACCCTCGGGCGGGCGGGCCGAGGCCGGCGCATCGGCCGGCCGGGTTGCTATCGCCCGGGTGGTGCTGTCGGTGTTTCGCGGCGCAGGCGGTGGCATGTTTTGAATCGACTTGACTGAAGCGCCCCAGCCGGCTGCATCGCGCACCAGTTCGCCATCACGCATCACAAAGCGGCCCCGAACAATGGTGTGAAGCGGCATGCCCACCACCGTACGGCCGTGCCAGGGCGAAATACGACTGATCGACTGCAGACGCCCCTGGTTGAGACGGCCACGACGATTCATGTCGATGAGTACCAGATCGGCATGGGCCCCGGGCGCGATACGCCCTTTGAGCGGCCACAGGCCCCAAGCGCGCGCCGGCGCCTCTGCGCTCCAGCGCACGTAATCCATCAGCGTAGCGCGGCCGCGATTCACCTCGGTCAGCATCAGTGGCATCTGGGTTTCGACGCCTGGAAAACCACAGTCACAGGCCCAGATGTCCTCGCGGGTTTTTTCCTCGGGCGTGTGGGGCGCATGGTCGGTGGCGATCATGTCGATCACCCCTTCCTTGAGCGCCTGCCAGATCGGTTCGTTGTGACGCGCCTCGCGGATGGGAGGGTTCAGTCGCAACACCCCGCCGATCTTTTTCATGTGATCGGTATTGATCAGCATGTATTGGGGACAGGTCTCGACCGTGATGTCGACGCCTCTGCGCTTGGCCTCGCGGATGAGAAACAGCGAATCGGCCGAACTGTGGTGCGCAATATGGATTCGGGCACCCGTCCACTCGGCAAGCGTGATCACCCGCCCGATCGCTTCGATCTCGGCCACGGCCGGACGCGCAGCCAGATGCGCAAGCGGGTCGGTGCGTCCCATCGCCTTCAGCTTGAGTTCGCGGCGCGCCATGATCGACGAATTTTCCGCGTGCACCACCGTGCGTACGCCACGCGCAGCAAGTGTCTCAAAGCCTTCGAGCAACGCGCCGTCAGTGGGTGCGGGCAGGTTGCCGAAGGTGTTGCCGACAAAGGCCTTGAAACTGGTGGCGCCGGCATCGAGGAGCGCTTCCAGCCGGTCTACCGAGTCATCGCCGAAGAGTGCGTGAATGCCATAGTCGACATAAGACGATCGAGCCGATTCAAGCTTCAGTCGCAGCGCTTCAACGGTGCCGGTCGGCGGGTTGGTGTTTGGCATTTCAAACACGGTAGTGACGCCACCACAAGCCGCTGCGGCTGACCCCGTCTTCCAGGTTTCCTTGTGGACATAGCCGGGATCACGAAAATGAACATGGCTGTCGATCGCCCCCGGGAGCAGATAAAGACCGGTAGCGTCAACCGTCTCGCGAGCAGGCGGCATGAGGGTGTCTTCGCCCACCGCCACAATCTGCTCACCCTTCACCGCCACCGCAGCGCGGATGATGGCTGTGCCGCTCACCACCTGCGCGCCACGGATCACCAGATCAACCATTGGAGTCATGGAGTATTCCTTCAAAGCATGGCCCAGCCGCCGTCCACGGGCAGGTCGACACCCGTGATCTGGCGCGATACTGCGCTTGCGAGAAACAGGCAGGCGTTTGCCACATCATCGTCGGTGGATACGCGGCGAAGCGCGTAGTCAGCGGCGTGGCGCGTCATGGCCTCCTCCAGGGTGATGCCCAGCTTCTGCGCCATGTTGGCGCAGACCTTTTCGCGAAACCGTGGCCCATCGACCATGCCGGGCGCCACGCAGTTCACATTGATGCCGAAGGGGCCCGCTTCGAGCGCAAAGCTTTTGGTGATGCCCCGAAGGCCCCACTTCGAAGCGGAGTAGGCCATGCGCCCTGCGCGGCCGCGCATGCCGAAGGTGCCACCCACATTCACGATCCGTCCCGAGCGGCGCTCGATCATGCCCGGCAGCACGGCCCGCATGGTGTTGAAGCACCCGGTCATGTTGAGTTCGACAATCTCGTTGAACTCGTCGGTGGTGGTTTCCCATCCGGTCTTGCCGATGGGACCTGATCCACCCGCCACATTGACCAGCACATCGACCCGGCCGAAGCGGGTGACCGCCTGAGCGACCGCCGCCTCGGTCTGCGCCTCGGCGGTGACGTCACAGCCGATCACGATGGCCTGGACGCCCATCGCCCGCGCCTCGACGGCGACCGGTTCGATCGCCGCGGTATCGCGCCCAACCAGCGCAAGCGAGGCCCCCTCTCGGGCGAAGGCAAGCGACACCGCTCGGCCCATGCCCTTGGCAGGGCCGGTGATGAAGACCACCTGGTCCTTCAGTTGCAGATCCATGATCCGGCTGTTCTCCGTCTCGGTTTCAAATAGTTCAGAAGCGTGTCATTCAGAAGCGCATCACGCGATCGGCCATCGGCGGCAGAAACGAACGATTGAAAACATCTTCAACCGCTGGCGTACGCGGCAACTGGTTCGACTCGACAACAATCGAGATCGCGCGCTTCATCCGCTCAACATCAATGTCGCCAAAGCCGATCTTGGCGATCTCTGGATGGCTCATTTCCTGTTTCAGAGTGGCGAAGAGGCGATCCTTCTC
>CAMBZS010000208.1 GCA_945872335.1 Bordetella parapertussis
GCGCAAGGGCTCAGACAAGCCGGTGTGCGTGGCCGAGACCATCAGTCGCCGCTATGTCTGACACCGCCGACCGACTGTTTCTGCTGATGCAGCGTCTGCTTCCCAAGCAGGCGCTCACCGAGGCGATGGGCTGGCTCGCCGCGCGTGAAGCGGGGGCGCTTACGCACTTTGCCATTCGCCGGTTCATTGCCCGGTACCAGGTCGACATGGCCGAGGCGGCGGTCGCCGAGCCCTCGGCTTACCCAAGCTTCAACGCATTTTTTACGCGACCGCTTCGCGACGATGTGCGGCCGCTTGCGCGCTCGTCCTGGATCTGTCCGGTTGATGGCGCGGTGAGCCAGTGTGGCCCGATCCGCAGCGGGTCTCTGGTGCAGGCGAAGGGCCATTCCTACACCGTCACCGAGTTATTGGGTGGCGATGAGGCGCTCGCGCGCGCGTTCGCTGATGGTGCGTTCGCAACGCTCTACCTCAGCCCGCGCGACTATCACCGAATCCACATGCCCGCCGCTGGCCGACTGCTTTCCATGCGGCATGTGCCCGGCGCGCTCTATTCGGTCAATCCGGTGACTGCACGCGGCATCCCCGGGCTCTTTGCACGCAACGAACGCGTGGTCTGCGAGTTCGAGGGCGCTCACGCCATGCCTTTTGTCATGGTGCTGGTGGGCGCCACGATTGTGGGCAGCATGGCAACGGTCTGGCACGGGGTGGTCAACCCCCCGCGCCCCGGCGCGATCCGACGCTGGGACTACACCGATACGCCGGTGAGCCTCAGGCAGGGCGATGAGATGGGTCGTTTCCTGTTGGGCTCAACGGTCATCATGCTGGTGCCCGGAGCGGCCGCGGGGTTGTGGCCGGGTTGGGAAAGTGGTCGACCGGTGCGGATGGGCGAGGCGTTTGCGTGAACCACCGGGTCGATTGAGTGATGCGCGCCCGCGTGGCTCAACCCTCGGGCCGGCCGTCTTGTGCTGGAATCGTCCAGGCGATCAGGAGGGCGATCAGGGACACCGCGGTGGCCACCACGAAAGTGAGCTGAAAGGCGGGCTGCAGTGCCGAGGCGTCTGCGCCCGAGGTCAGCGCGGTACGCAGCGCGGCCGCACCCGCTGCGCGGTCTGGATCATCGTGAGCGGCGAGACCAAACAGCACTGCGCTCAAGAGCGCCACGCCCAGCGCCCCGCCCAGCGAGCGAAACAACCCCGCCGATGCGGTGGCGATGCCCATCCGATCGGCGCTCACGCGTGATTGCACCGTCATTAGCGTGGCCGGCATCACCATGCCTATGCCCAAACCGCACACGACTGTGCCCAGCACAAACCAGAGGAGTGCGTTGGGGGTGGCGATGGTGAGCACAGCGAGCCCCGTAGCGGTGACCCAGCTACCGACCAGACGCTGTGTTCGCATGCGGCCGCCGCGCGAAATGCGCCGGCCTGCCAGGAAGGCAGCCAGCGGCGAGGACAAGGTAAACGGCAACAACAGGATGGCGATCCGGTCCAGACCGAGTCCAGATGCGGATTGAATCCAGAGCGGTAGCAGGACCGACAGCCCCATCAGGGTGAAGAAGGCGAGGCCGAAGAGGCTATAGCAGCGCACCAGCACCGGGTCGGTGAACAGGACTGGAGGAAGCAGCGGCTCGGGCGCGTGGTGTTCGCGCCAGGCGCAGAGTACCAACAGCAACACGCCGGCCGCGACCAGAAGAAGGGTGGAAGGAGCGATCCAGGATACGCCCTGACCGAGACGGGTGAGCGCGATCATGAGCGCCGATAGCCCCCCTGCGAGCAGCACAGCACCCGCGTAGTCGATCGGCCGCTTGCGCGCAGTTCGCGGCAGCCCCGCGAGCACGCGTCGGGCCAGCACGAAGGCGATCACGCCAGTGGGAAGATTGATGAGAAAAATACCGCGCCAGCCAATGTGCTCGGCGATCAAGCCCCCCAGCACCGGCCCCATTACCGAGGCGGCGGCGTACACGCCCGAGAACCAGCCCTGATAGCGCCCGCGACGCGCGCCGGGAGCGATATCGGCGACCACCGTCTGCACCAGTGCAATCACAGAACCGCCACCAATGCCCTGCAGGACGCGTGCCGCGATCAGCATGGGCATTGAGGGGCTCAGCGCGCAGACCAGCGAGGCGCCGATGCCTGTGGCGAGCGCCACCGCAAGCATCGGCCAGCGCCCGTGTTGATCAGAGAGCTTGCCGAAGATCGGGGCTGAGATTGTGGCCGCCACCAGATAGGCGGCAATCACCCAGGGCATCAGGTCCAGATCGCCTAGTTCACGACCAATGGACAGCAGCGCGACCGCGACCAGGGTCTGATCCAGCGCAGCAAGAAACATCGCGACAGCGAGCCCGCCAATGATGCGATGGATCTGCGCATCATTCAATTCCGCCGGGGGACTGGCGGCGGCGCGCTCGCTCATGGCTCGGGCGCGCCGCTTAGTCGGGCACGCCCGGGTTCAGAAGAACGCCTGAATGCCGGTTTGTGCGCGGCCGAGAATGAGTGCGTGGATGTCGTGCGTGCCTTCGTAGGTGTTGACCACCTCGAGGTTCACCAGATGGCGCGCGACCCCGAATTCATCGCTGATGCCGTTGCCGCCCATCATGTCGCGCGCCATGCGCGCCACGTCGAGCGCTTTGCCGCAGGAGTTGCGTTTGAGAATGGAGGTGATTTCCACCGACGCGCTGCCTTCCTCCTTCATGCGGCCCAGTCGCAGGCAGCCCTGAAGGCCTAGCGCGATCTCGGTCTGCATGTCGGCGAGCTTCTTCTGGATCAGCTGATTGGCGGCGAGCGGCCGGCCGAACTGCTTGCGATCGAGCACGTATTGACGAGCGCGCACCCAGCAGTCTTCGGCTGCGCCGAGCGCCCCCCAGGCAATGCCGTAGCGCGCGCTGTTGAGGCAGGTGAATGGGCCACGCAGCCCCTCCACACCGGGCAACAACGCCGACTCATCAACCGCCACGCGGTCCATTACGATTTCGCCGGTGATCGAAGCGCGCAGGCCCACCTTGCCCTTGATCTTGGGCGCGGACAGTCCCTTCATGCCTTTCTCCAGCACAAACCCCTTGATGCGGCCGTCGAAGTCGCCGCCCTGGCACTTTGCCCAGACCACAAACACATCAGCGAATGGGCTGTTGGAGATCCACATCTTGCTGCCGGTGAGCTCATAGCCGCCGGGCACAGCGCGCGCGCGCGTTTCCATCGAACCCGGATCCGACCCATGATTGGGTTCGGTGAGACCGAAACAGCCGATGTATTCGCCGGTGGCGAGCTTGGGCAGATAGCGCTTCCGCTGCGCCTCGGTGCCGAACTCGTAGATGGGCAGCATCACGAGTGAGCTCTGCACGCTCATCATGGAGCGGTATCCTGAATCCACTCGCTCGACCTCGCGCGCGATCAGGCCGTAGGCCACGTAGTTCAGCCCCGGGCCGCCATATTCGGCCGGGATGGTGGGGCCCAGCAGTCCAATCTGGCCCATCTCGCGAAAGATCTCGGGGTCGGTGGACTCGGCGCGGAAAGCCTCCACCACCCGTGGCGCGAGCCGTTCCTGACAATAGGCGCTGGCCGCTTCGCGAACCATGCGCTCGTCGTCGGTGAGTTGAGCGTCGAGCAGGAATGGGTCCTGCCAGTTGAACTGGGCCTTGGCGCTGGACATCGGAACTCCTTGGAAAGCCGCGATTCTATCGTTGCGGGTAAAGAGCCCGTCAGGCATCCGGGATCACTGCAGTGGCTTCGATCTCGACCTTGGCCAGGTCTTCGATCAGTGCCACCACCTGCACCGCGGTCATGACGGGGTAATGCACCCGGCCGTCTATGGTTCGCATGAGCGATTTGTAGGCGTCGCCCAGCGCCTTGCCGGCAGCCAGGTATTCGGCCTTGTCGGTGACATACCAGGTCATGCGAACGATGTGCTCGGGGCGTCCTCCCGCCTGCGCGAGCACCTCCAGAATGTTGGCGATGGCCTGCCGGCACTGGCCGACAAAGCCGCCGTCTGCAAAGCGACACTGCGCATCCCAGCCGATCTGGCCGGCGATGGAGACCAGCGTGCCGCGTGCGGCGATGCCGTTTGAATAGCCGCGGGGACGCGCCCAGTCGGGCGGTTGAAGAATCTGCATCGAAAGCCTCGGGCGCAAAGCGCGTGAGAGTGATGGGGATTTGACCAGGATAAGATGAAATACTTTAGACTTAAAGCAAATTCCGGACAAGCCGGAATCGCCGCGCCCCAGCCCTGACTGCCCCGCGGCCAGCTCCCGACCCGAGGACATCCATGCGAATTGACGTGATTGGCGGCGGCCCCGCCGGGCTCTATTCCGCGATCCTGCTGAAGAAATCATTTTCCGACGCGCAGATCGAGGTGGTGGAGCGAAATCGTGCCGACGACACCTTCGGTTTTGGCATCGTGCTGTCGGATGAAACGCTGGGCAACCTGCGTGCGGCGGATCCGGAGAGCCACGCTGACATCGCAGCCAACTTCGCCTATTGGGACGACATCTTCGTTCAGTACCAGGGCCGGGTGATGAAGTCATCAGGCCACGGTTTTTCAGGCATCCGCCGTCTCACGCTTCTCGAGATCCTGCAGCGGCGCGCCGCGCAGCTGGACATCCCCGTGCGCTATCAAACTGACGATGAAGGGCTCGAGTCGCATCGCGGCGCCGACCTGGTGCTCGCAGCTGACGGCATCAACAGCGCCATTCGCGAAGGCTGGCGCGATGCATTCGGGCCAATGGTCGATCAGCGCACCAATCGGTTCGTCTGGCTGGGCGCGAAGATGAATCTGCCGGGGTTCTATTACAGCTTTCGCGAGCATGCGGGCGGCGTCTGGGCAATGCACGCTTATCAGTACACCGAGGGTGAATCCACCATCGTGATTGAAACCACCGATGCAGCCTGGCTCGCCTCGGGGCTCACCATCACCGATGAGGCCGCAACAGTGGCGCTGGTTGAAAAAGTGTTTGCCGATGATCTGAAGGGTGCGCGCCTGCTCTCCAACCGCTCGCACTGGCGGCAGTTTCCCACCATCAACTGCCGCACCTGGTGGAATCGGCTGAACGGGATTCCCTTTGTGCTGCTGGGCGACGCTGCCCACACCGCGCATTTCTCGATCGGCTCGGGCACCAAGCTCGCGCTGGAAGACGCCATTACGCTGCACGGGGCGCTGTTGTCGAAATTCGGTGCGGGCGCGAAAGTGGCCACGCCGCAGGCGATCGACAACGCGCTGGCCGCCTACCAGGAGGTGCGCAGCCAGGAGGCAAGCCGTATCCAGCACTCGGCCAATGTGTCGCTGGTGTTCTTCGAAAACGTTGCACGGTTCTGGAAGATGGATCCGGTGCAGTTCAACGTATCGCTTCTCACGCGAAGCAAACAAATCACCTACGACAACCTCAGAATGCGCGACGCCGCGCTGGTGGCCGATGCCACCCGCTGGTGGAATCGCAACGAGGCCAAACGCCTGCGCATTCCCCAGACCGGTACCGACCCGGTGACTGGCAAGCGCACCGACGCGCCCGCGTGGCTCGACGCGCCGCCCATGTTCGCGCCATTCCGGCTGCGTGATCTGTGGTTGCCCAACCGGGTGGTGGTGTCGCCCATGGCGCAGTACTCGGCCGTCGACGGCGTGCCCAACGACTGGCATCTGGTTCACTACGGCTCGCGCGCTCAAGGCGGTGCGGGCCTGGTGTTTGTTGAAATGACCTGCGTGTCCCCAGAGGGCCGCATCACGCCCGGGTGCACCGGGCTCTGGAACCGCGAACAGGCGCAAGGCTTCAGACGCATCGCCGATTTCGTGCATGCGAACACTGCATCGAAGCTCTGCATGCAGTTGGGGCACGCGGGCAGGAAGGGCTCCACCCAGGTGGGCTGGGAAGCGATGGACATGCCGCTTGCTGACACCCACCGCAACTGGCCGCTCATTGCGCCCTCGCCGATTCCCTACCGCGACGGCGTGAATCAGGTGCCGCGCGAAATGAATCGTGCTGATATGGACGAAGTGATCGCGCAATTTGTGCGCGCAACGACGCTCACGGTCGAGACCGACTTCGACATGATCGAAGTGCACATGGCGCACGGCTACCTGCTTGCAAGTTTTCTCTCGCCGATTACCAATCGCCGGACCGATCGCTACGGTGGCTCGCTCAGGAACCGCATGCGGTTTCCGCTCGAGGTGTTTGAGGCAGTTCGCGCCGTCTGGCCGCGCGAGCGCCCGATTAGCGTTCGCATCTCTGCAACCGACTGGATCGAGGGCGGCCAGACCGCTGCCGATTCGGTTCAGGTGGCGCGCGCACTCAAATCGGCAGGTTGCGATCTGATGGATGTGTCCACCGGCCAGACCGATCCGGCTGCGCGTCCTGTCTATGGCCGCATGTATCAGGCGGGCTTCTCCGAGCAGATCCGTCTGGAAGTGGGCATGCCCACCATGGCGGTCGGTGCGATTACCTCGGGCGATCAGGTGAATACGCTGCTCTTGTCGGGGCGCGCCGATCTGGTGGCGCTCGCCCGGCCGCATCTGGCCGATCCGTATTTCACACTGCGTGCTGCAGCCGAGCAGGATTACCGCGGCGTGTCGTGGCCGCTTCAATACCACACTGGCGCAAGCCAGTTGCACAGCACGCTCGGGCGCGGCCGGCCGGATGCCAGGCGCGCGCGCGGCGCGCAGGCCAAGTGAGGCAAACAAAATGATGCGACAGGCGGTGTTTGGCGGGGGCTGTTTCTGGTGTACCGAGGCGGTTTTCCTCG
>CAMBZS010000209.1 GCA_945872335.1 Bordetella parapertussis
TCCACACCCATGGGACTTTCCAAAATTTCGTAGGTGCAGCTAAATTCGTAATCAGACAGCGCCAGCAGTCGCTCGCGGATCATGCCGCCGTCACGCGTGTGGAAATGCCGCACGCAGCCCACACGGTCGGCCGGCTGCTGATTCTCGATGCGGCTGTCCGCAATGGCCGGATGCCAGGAAGGCAGCCCATTGAAGTCGCGAATGCGGGCCCATACCGTGTCGGCACTGGCCTCGATGACGCTAGAGACGTAGATGCGGATCACGTCAGCGGCTCCTTTTTACCCGAGTCCGGAATTGGTGGCCGTTGGCAAGGCGGGATCCATCCCGGCGGCTCCGGCCGCCAGACGCCCGATGTCGCCGCCTTGCAGACCGATTTCGCGCAGGAGTTGGTCAACAATGGGCGCCTGCGCCCGAAAGCGCAGCGCGGAATTGACAACGTTGTCGGCAAAGCCTGCGTTGTTGCCGTCGCCCCCACTGCCACCGCCCCCGCCGGCCAAGCCGTCGACGTGCAGGATCTTGATGCCTTCGATCCGCTCCATGGGCTTGACCGACTCCCGGATGATCGCTTCGGCCTTCTCCACCAGCTTCAGGCGCAGCGCCGATGTCCGTGCCTCCGGCGAGAGCACGTTGTGCGCCTCGTTCATCATGCGCAGCGCCTCGGCCTCGATCTCGGCGCGCACGCGAGTCGCCATGGCGCGGATCTGGTCGGCTTCTGCCTCTGCCTGAGCCTGGGCCCGGATCGCCGCTCCGCGGTCGCTGCTGGCTTGTTTTTCTGCTGAAGCGGCGGCAGTGATCTCCAGGGCTGAGCGCTCCGCAACTTGTTGTGCACCGATCAGGTCGATGGCTTTTTTACGCTGGGCCATCTCGATCTCTCGGGCGCTAAATACCCGCTCCTCGGCAGCCACTGCCTTGGCCCGGGCTTCCTCGGCCTCGGCCTGTGCCTCGCTCTGGGCCTTGCTCTCGCGGGCGACTGCGATCGCCCTCTGCTGCTCGGACAGTTCGAGCGCCTTGCGCCGCTCGATTTCGGCGGACTGGATTTCGCGCTCCTTGTGAATGCGCTCCTGCTCGATGCTTTGCTCGCTGCGGATGCGCGCGGCCTCTACCGCTTGACGTGCGGCAATTTGCGCGCCCTCGGCGTCCTGTTCACGCTGGGCGCGCTCGGTACTCACCTCAGCGCGCTGGCGCGCGCGGGCCATCTCGACCTCGCGTTGCTGGGACAGGCGGGCGCTTTCGGACTCCAGGTCGATGGTCAGAGACAGCTTCTCGGCTTCCAGGTTTTTGTTGCGGATCGCGATCAGCGTGTCCTGTTCCACGTCGTTGCGCTGCTTCTTGCGCCGCTCAATTTGCTCGGTCAGCCGGGTCAGGCCCTCCGCGTCGAAGGCGTTGCTGGGGTTGAAGAATTCCATCGAGGTTTGGTCCAGCTGGGTCAGCGACGCCGCCTCCAGCTCCAGGCCATTTTTGGTGAGGTCTTCGGCCACCGCCTCGCGAACCCGACGCACATAGGCACCGCGCTTCTCGTGCAGTTCTTCCATGGTCATTTCGGCCGCAGCCGTGCGCAGGGCGTCGATGAACTTGCCCTCCACCAACTCCTTGAGTTGCTCAGGCTCCATGGTGCGCAGGCCCAGGGTTTGTGCGGCCGCTGCCACGCTGTCGGGGCTGGCCGCTACGCGCACGTAGAACTCGGCGATCACGTCCACCCGCATGCGGTCCTTGGTGATCAGCGCCTTGTCGCGTCCGCGGCTGACCTCCAGGCGCAGAGTGTTCATGTTCACCGGAATAACGTCATGCACGATGGGCAACACAAAGGCGCCGCCGTCGAGCACCACCTTCTGGCCACCCAGACCGGTGCGCACGAAGGCGCGCTCCTTGGAGCTGCGCAGGTACAGCCAGTGCAGCAGCCAGACCGCGATGGCCACCACGATGGCTACGACGATCAGGCCAAGGATGAAGCTTCCGAAATCAGCACCTGTCATGGTGAGTCTCCTCGTTGTCTCTTCAAAATATCAATCTGTTCTTCAAGGCGTTCGGGCTACTCAGGGGGTCCGGCGCAACCGGGTGAAAGCCTGTGTGGTGGTCGTCAGCGCCTGCTCAGTCGGTAACCGTTCCATCGAGCTTGCACCGTAGAAGCCATCGCAGCCCGAGCAGCGATCCAGGATGTAGCGTGCATCGTCGGGCGTGGCGATCGGCCCGCCATGGCACAGCACCAGCACCTCAGGATTGACCGCGCGTGCCGCTGCCGTCCAGGCCTTGATCGGCTCCACGCAGTCGGCCAGCGTCAGGGCGGTGTGGGCACCGATCGCTCCACCCGTTGTCAGCCCCATGTGACAGACGACCAGGTCCGCGCCGGCCTGGGCCATGGCCCGGGCATCGTCCTCACAGAAGACGTAGGGCGTGGTCAGAAGGTCCAGGGCCCGGGCTCGCGCAATCAACTCGACCTCCAGGCCGTAGCCCATGCCGGTCTCTTCGAGGTTGGCCCGGAATGTGCCGTCGATCAGGCCCACAGTCGGAAAATTCTGGATGCCCGAAAACCCGAGGTCGATCAGCCTGCGCAGAAATTGCTCAGGGATCATGAAGGGGTCGGTACCGTTTACCCCGGCGAGCACCGGGGTGTGGCGCACCACGGGCAGCACCTCGCGGGCCATGTCGCAGACGATTTCGTTGGCGTTGCCGTAGGCCAGCAGACCCGCCAGCGACCCGCGTCCTGCCATGCGGTAGCGCCCCGAGTTGTAGATCACGATCAGGTCGATGTCGCCGGCTTCCTCGCACTTGGCCGACAGGCCGGTGCCTGCACCGCCTCCAATGATGGGCTCGCCGCGCGCCACCTTGGCGCGCAGCCGCTTGAGAATGTCGGTTCTTGAGATCTTGGGCATCGTGGGTTGACTCCGTCGGGGGACCCGCTCAGGCACGCCGTGCGAGGCGGCTGCCCGACACCTCGTGCCAGGCCGTCACCAGCGCCTGGGCGAAGGCTTCGTCGTTGATGTGGTGGGGCAGGCGAACGAGCCGCCGGTCGACCCCACTGCGAAAACCCTTCTCGATCGTGTCGAACAGGACCTGGTCGGCTTGAGGGTCATGAAAGGGCTGGCCAGGCCGGTCGATGGCCGAGACCCCGCCTTCGGGAATCAGGAAGCGCATCGGCCCGCGCATGGCGTTGAGCTTGGTCACCAGGAACTCGCCGATCGCGCGACATTCGTCTGCAGTGGTTCGCATCAGGGTGACGGTGGGATTGTGCCGGTACAGTCGCCGCCCGCGGAACCGCTCGGGCACAGTCTCCCAGGCACCGAAGTTGGCCATGTCCAGCGCGCCGCAGGAGCCGACCCACGGCAGCGCATGGCGGGCGAACACGTCAAGCCGGTTTGGTCCGGCCGACAGGGTGCCGCCGGCAATCTCGTCGGCAATTTCCGTGGTCGATACGTCGATCACGCCCTCGAGCAGGCCGGAGTCGGCGAGCTTTTCCATTGACTGCCCCCCAACCCCGGTGGCGTGAAATACCAAGCAGTCGAAGTCCTCGTCGAGCAGCTTCGTGACCGCCTGCACACAGGGCGTGGTTACGCCAAACATGGTCAGCCCGATCGCCGGCTTGGTGGCTTGCAGGGCCGTCGCAGGGTGGGTGATCATGCCAGCCAGGGCATGTGCGGCGTTGGCCAGCACGTGCACGCTGATGCGGTTGAGGCCCTGCACATCGGTGACCGAATACATCATGCAGATGTCGCTGGGCCCCACGTAAGGCCGGGTGTCCCCGCTGGCCATGGTCGATACCATCACCTTGGGCACGCCCACTGGCAGGGCCCGCATCGCAGCGGTGGCCAGCGTGGTACCGCCCGACCCGCCGGCAGAGATCAGCCCGCCCAGGTCGCGACGGGTCAGCACGAAGCGCTCGAAGGCCAGCGCCATGGCGCCGACGTCATGGCCCCGGTCGCCGGTAAAGACAGCCGATTCTCCGCCTGGGTGGTGGCGCGCCACTTCGCGCGGGTGCACGTTGGCCGTGGAAGTGCGGCCGCTGGTGGATAAATCCACGGTCACCACCCGCAGGCCCAGACGCTCCAAACACTGGCGAAGGTAGAACAACTCACGGCCCTTGGTATCGAAGGTGCCAGCCACATAGGCGGCGCGGCCGCTGGTGGCCGCCACCGGAAAATCGAAGACGAGTGCGGCTCGGGCAGACGCATCGCGCGATGGATCGACCGCCGGCGCAGTTGTGGAAGCCGCTGCGGATGCCGCCATCGACTCCGACCGCTCGCCCGGCAGGGCTCGGTCCGTGACCTCCGCGGAGGGCGTGCCGGCATTCCAGCGGTTAAAGCCCCGCACCGTGCGCGGCGCAAGGTTGTCCATTGATGGCATGCCCTCGCCGTGGGCGCGCAGCACGGTGAGCACGCGCATCTCTTGATCGCCCGCCGGATCCTGAGGCGCCGCTTCGGCGCTGGCTGCCGGTTCCTCTTCACCGTGCGAACGCACCCCCAACAGCCGCTCTTGCAGCTCCCGGTTGGTCGCCAACTCGCTCGCCGGCATTTCCTGCGCGATCCGTCCGTTGACCATGATCCCGATTCGGTCCGCTACGCTGGTGGCTACGCCCAGGTTTTGCTCGATCAGCAGCACGGAGATGGCGCCCTCGCGCCCCAGGTCGCGAAGGGACTGCGCCACCTGCTCCACGATCACCGGCGCCAGGCCCTCGGTGGGCTCGTCCATCACCAGCAGGCGCGGCTCGAGCAGCAACGCCCGGCCGATCGCCAGCATCTGCTGCTCGCCGCCCGAAAGCTGGGAGCCGCCATTGCCCTTGCGCTCGGCCAAGCGCGGAAACATCGCATACACGCGGTCCACCTCGCGCCGGTGGCGGGCCACCAGACGCAGGGTCTCGTCCACCGAAAGCGAAGGCCACACGCGTCTTCCCTGGGGGACGTAGGCGATGCCTCGGCGCGTGATCTCGTGGGGACTGCGGCCCAGCATCTCCTCGCCGGCCAGCTTCACGCTGCCGCTGCCGGTCACCAGACCGGTGATGGCGTTGCACAGCGTGGTCTTGCCCATGCCGTTGCGGCCGACAATACCCAGGACGCCCTCGCTCAGGCTGAGGCTGACGCCCTGCAGCGCATGGGCTCGTCCGTAATACACATCGAGCCCCTGGATTTGCAGCAGGGGCGTGCGCTGCGCCGATCCGCGGACATCGCGTCCTTCACGCGTGTCGCGCTGGGCAGCATCGCCCCGGTCGCGGCCAAACCATGCCATCAGTGCCGCCCTCCCATGTACAGGGCTTGCACCTGCGGGTCGGACTCGATCTCGCCGGGCGTGCCGTGCCGCAGGACGCGGCCATTGTGCATCACGGTCACCCGTTGCGACACCCGCAGCGCGATATCGAGGTCGTGCTCGATGATCACAAAGCTCATGTGTGCAGGCAGCGAAGTCAGCAGCATGACCAGCTCGCGGCGCTCGGCGGGCGACAGGCCCGCTGCCGGCTCGTCAAAGAGAATGAGGCGAGGCGCTCCCGCCAGGGCCATGCCGATCTCGAGCTGGCGCTGCTGGCCGTGGGCCAGGTTGGCCACTGGTTCGTCGGCGATGTGCGACAGACGCACGCGATCGAGCAGGTCTTCGGTGGCCATGCGCGAGGGGTGGCCCGCTCGCGGTCGCCACATGCCAAAGCGCCCATTTGCGACGCCTCGCACCGCCAGGAACAGGTTGTCCCGCACCGAAAGGTCGCGAAACAGCAGCGAGGACTGGTAAGTGCGCCGCAGGCCCTTGCGGATGCGCTCATGCGGCGCCAGCGCGGTGATGTCCTCGCCAAAAAATTCGATCCGCCCGGCAGTGGGCGGGAAGTCCCCGGTGATGGCGTTGAACAAGGTCGTCTTGCCCGCGCCATTGGAGCCGAGGACCGCGTACTTCTGGCCTGCGCCGACCGCGAACGAAACATCGTCCACGGCGCGCAGCGCGCCGAAGGCCCGCGTCACGCCATACAGCACCAAAGCGTCTGATGACGCCAAGGGTGCGCGACCTGGTCCTCCCGCCCCAGCTTTGACTGGGGCGGGGGAAGACGATCGAACCTGCGTGATGGAGGCCATCGGGGTTTAGCCAGTGTGCGCCATTTTCTGTAGTGCGGCCTCAGGGGCAGGCCGGCACGTCACGGGAGCCCATCTGGAACTCCTCTTTGCGCATGCCCAGCATCTGATCGACGTTGTCGACCTTGCGCAGCACGCGGGTTGTGAGTTCGCCGCGGCTGTCCTTGACCACTTCGGTCACGAAGGTGCTGCCGATGGCCTGGCGGTTGCTGTCGAGCTTGACCGTGCCTGTGGGCATCTTGAGTTCGAGCTTGGACAGGGCGTCGCGGTACTTGGCCTGGCCGCCGGAGAGATCGCCCTTGACCGCATCGAGCGCATCGAGCGCCGCCTTCATGTTGGTGTAGTAGACCAGCGCGAACAGGCTGGGGCTGGGGTAGCCGCCGGCCGACACCGGGTAGTTGCGCTGGTAGTCCGCCACGAAGGCACGCCAGTCGGCGCCGTCGAAGCTGTCGGCGTAGGGGCCTGCCGACATCGTCCCCACCAGCGAGTCGCGCCGCTTGCCGCGGTAGTTCAGTACGTCCTGGCTGACGGTGATCGAGCCGCCCATCAAGGGCTTGTCGCCTCCAGCTGCCTCGTACTGGTTCAGGAAGTTGACAGCATCGGCACCGCCCAGAACCACCAGGAGCGCGTC
>CAMBZS010000210.1 GCA_945872335.1 Bordetella parapertussis
CGCCACCTCGGTGGGTTCCGGGTTACGGTTTCCGGGTGGGCGGCACTTCAGTACATTGGCGATGTACACATCGCGGCCGCGATCGAGCCCCGCTGCAATGAGCATCGTATCGAGCAGCGCGCCGGCACGGCCAACAAAGGGCTCGCCAAGGCGATCTTCATCAGCGCCAGGCGCCTCCCCGATCAGCATCCAGCGCGCTGTCTGATTTCCCGTGCCAAACACCGCGTGCTGACGTGAGTGGCCGAGCGGACACGCGCGGCAGGCATCGACGCGCGCGACAAGTTGCTGCCAGCGAACCCCAGCATCAATGAAGGGCAGATCTGGAATCACGCCGGCGAAGGTGTCAGTGCCCGTGTCGCTCTCAGTGCTGACCTGGTCGACGGCTTTCGCCCCGTCAATAGTCACCGGCGCCCGGGGGAGCCAGGTCGGGCCGATCCCCAGCGCCCGAAACGCGCGCAATCGGGTGGGATCAAGCATCAAACACACGACGCATGACGATAGCGTCCTCGCGGGTGTTGTTGAAGGAGGGATAGTAGCGGCGACGCAGCCCGATAGGGGTAAACCCAAGCGAACGATACAGCCGCTGCGCCGCCGCATTCGAGGGGCGGACCTCCAGCATCACTGACAATAGCCCCTTCGCCTGGGCCTCTTCGAGCAGATTGAGCATCACCCAACGCCCCAGCCCCATGCGCTGAAACGAACCCGTTACGCTGAGGTTGAGCAAATGCAGTTCATCGGGGATCTGCATGCATACGGCGTATGCAAGCAGCCGCTCGCCCGACATCAGGGTGCGCAGGTCATACCCCGCACCCAGCGAATCGAGGAAATTGCCTCGTGTCCAGGGAAACGGATACAGATCGAGTTCAACCGCATGAACCGCATCGAGGTCCTGCGGGCGCATGCGACGCAGTTCGGCGCCGCTCACGGGGCAGGCGCCCGCCCGACAGCCAAACGCCGCGCTCATGCCTCGCTCGCTCATGCTCCGCTCGCTCCGGCCGCGCGTGCTCTGGCGGCCGCCTGCTCGGAGACGTCCAGGGCGACTTTATTTCGCACGTAGCGAGGCGTGACCGCTTCAAGCGATGCCGCCGCCGCGCGGGACAAGCCCAGCCGGAGCACCGCATCAGCACGCAGAACCGTCGCACCCGCCGGCCACTCGACCCGCCATCCCGCGTCGGTCGCCTCACCGACCAAACGCTCTTTGAATCCAGACACCAGAGAGCACGCATTGCCCGCGATCAGCAGCCCCGCACCGCTTCGAGCCGCGCGCCCAGGACCCGCCAGGGCCCAGATCTGATCAGGTGGCCCCACCGCGCAGGCCCTGGATTCGAGAACCTGACCAGGGGCGCCATCGGGCGCTATCTCGATATCGACCGTGGCGGCGTAGACCTCGCCCATACGCGCGTCGACCGCAACCAGCACGCGATATCGCCCGGCGTCGTGCCCTGCCACGGCCTGCAGCGCAAGCGCATCAGTCGACCACACCCCGACGCAGGGCACGCTCGTGGCAAGGCTGATGCCCTGCGCCACCGAGCAGGTCATGCGAAGCGCCGTGAACGGGCCGGGCCCCACCTCCGCACAAAGTAGACGCAGCGCCGAGGGCGCCACCCGGTTGGCGCACAGCAGCCCGTCGACGGCGGCGAGGAGCGCGTCGGACCGTCCCGCGGTATCGGGCTCATGCCAGCACTCGATGACCGGACGCATCCCTGCTCCGGCCGTAGCAAGCGCGACCGATACGCCTTGCGCGGAGCAACTGAGAGCGAGTGCCGGGTAAATGGTGGGCAATGAATCGGCGGCGGTTGTCATGGCTCAACCGTCCCGCGGCTGGGGGGCTGCGACGCCTGAGCGGCGCGCCGAGCCGCGCGCTGCTCGCGCAGTTGCCGACGCAGTTGCTCTCGTTCCTCATCGGTGAGCGTGAACCGCCCAGGCTGCGGTCCGGCCGGCTCATGTGGGGGCGAGCTTCCATCCGCTCGACGACGGGGCCAGGAGGCGTCCGGCGGATGAACGGTTGACGGACTCCATACGGACCGGCCAGGCTCATGGTGGGGCGAAAGCGGCGGCGCGGGTTCGATTGCACCGCCCGCCGCACCGGCTGCGCGCATGCGTTCCCGGTGAGCCTGGCGCAGTTCGCGTCGCAGCCGCATGCGCTCGTCGGGATCGAGCGGGGACGAGTCGGACGGGTGGCCAGCCCAGCTCGCCGGTAAAAGAAAGAGAGCAGGCAAGCCAAACAGAATCGAGCGGCGCAGCCCCCCCTCGCCGTGGCAACGGGGGGGGGACAGCGGGCGCGAATCATCCGGAAGGCAGTTAAGGCACATCCATATATTTTAGGCGCGCGCGCACCTCAGGCGGTGTTGAGTCGGGCGCAACCATGTAACAGTGGGTAAGCGTACTGGGACGGGTGTGCACGTCCAGAGGACCCGTTATCATCACCGCATGAATGCCAGAGCCAAGAAAATACTGGTGGTTGACGACGATCCGCGGCTGCGCGAGTTGCTGCGTCGCTATCTTGGAGAGAACCAGTTTGAGGTCGGTCTCGCCCATGATGGTCCCTCCATGTGGCGGCTGATGCAGAGAGAAGCCTTCGATCTGGTGGTGCTTGACCTCATGCTGCCGGGCGAGGATGGCTTGTCGCTGCTGCGCCGCATGCGCGGCCAGAGCGATCGCACACCGGTCGTGATGCTCACTGCCAAGGGCGATGAGGTGGACCGAATCATCGGCCTCGAGGTGGGCGCCGATGACTACCTGCCCAAGCCCTTCAATCCCCGGGAGCTTCTCGCCCGCATTCATGCCGTCCTTCGACGCACGCCCCCTCCCGAGCTTCCTGGCGCGCCCGGCGGCGCCGATGAAGAAGTCCGGTTCGGGCCCTTCCGATTGAACCTCGGCACGCGGCAGCTGCGCCGGGATGACGAACCCGTTCCCTTGACCACCAGCGAATTTTCAGTGCTGAAGGTGCTGACTCAGCATGCCCGTCAGCCGCTGTCGCGCGACAAGCTCATGACGCTCGCACGCGGCCGTGAATACGGCGCCTTCGACCGCAGCCTCGACGTCCAGGTGTCGCGGCTGCGCAAGCTGATCGAAGTCGACCCGCAGCAGCCTCGTTACCTCCAGACGGTCTGGGGCGTCGGCTACGTGTTCATTCCGGATGGCGAGTAAGCGCCTCGCGGCGGACGGAAGTTCGCCCCAGGAAGGACGGATCGACGCGCTCCGGCAAATCGCCCGTTCAGGCCTCTTCTGGCGCACCTTTCTACTGCTGGCCGGACTGGCGATTGCAAGCGTCATCTCGGTGTTCGCCGCCTACCGGCTACTTGAGCGCGCCCCGCCCGAACAGCGCATGGCCTGGGAAATCACCTCAATCATCAATCTCACACGTACTGCGCTGCTCGGCTCGGACCCCCAGCGGCGCATGCGCATGCTTGAAGAACTGGTACGCGAGGAGGAGGTTCGCGTCCTGCCGCTCGAGCCCAACGATCGTATCGACAGCAGCAAAATGACGCCCTCTCTTCGAGCACTTGAGTCGCGGCTACGCCTCTTGCTGAGCGAATCAACCAGCGTCGCGGCGAGGGTGAACGATGAGGACGGTTTGTGGGTGACCTTCGATCTGTCGGGCGACAGCTACTGGCTGCTGTTGCCGGCCCGCCGCGCAGAGCGGCAGATCGACCCGGCGCTTGGATTCATTGCCCTCGTCGCCGCGCTACTCGCAAGCGGCGGAGCGTTCGCGATCGCCTGGTTCATCGACCGGCCGCTCGCGCAGCTGGCCCAGGCGATCAGCGCGGTCAGCCGGAGCGAATCCCCGCCCAGGCTCCGCGAGGACGGCCCGCCCCAGCTCGCCCGGGTCAATCGGCAATTCAACCGGATGGCGCGTGACCTGGCTGATCTGGAGCATGACCGAACGCTTGCGCTCGCCGGGATCTCTCACGACCTGCGAAGTCCGCTCACCCGCCTGCGGATGGAAGTCGAACTGGCGCCGATTGAGGCGGCGCAGCGCGACCCAATGGTTGAAGACATCGGCCGGATCGATGCCATCGTCGGGCAGTTCATCGACTATGCGCGCAGCAACCAGCCGCCGCGTGCGCAGCGGGTCGATGCCTCCGAACAGATCGCACTCTTGGTCGACCGCTATGCCAGCGAAGTGCGGACTGGCGCCCTGGTCATCCAGAGCCGTCTGGACCCCGGGGTGAGCTGGCACGGAGATCCGATCGACCTGCAGCGAATCGTTGTCAACCTGATTGATAACGCGATCAGGCACGGGCGGCATTCAGACACGTCCCAGGCGATTGTCGATCTCTCCCTCACCCAATCCGGCGGGGGCATGGAAATTGATATCCGTGACCGCGGCCCGGGTATCCCGGCAACGCGACACGAAGAAGCCCTGCGGCCGTTCGCACGCCTGGACGCCGCCCGCAGCGACCCCGGCGGCACTCACGCAGGCACCGGCCTCGGCCTGGCGATTGTTGCGCGTATCGTCCGGCGTTACGGCGGCAGCCTATTGCTGAGCAACGCCCAGGGGGGCGGACTGCGGATCGGCGTTCAGCTACCCGACTGGTCCGAACCGGCGTGATCCTGAGCAAACCCGACTGGCAGCACCGCGATCAATAGTCAGGTTCAATCAATTGGATTTGTATTGTCAATTGGAAGGGGTAATCGCTGGCTGATAGAGTTCGTTTCGGCTCCGCGATGGGCGACCGCCCGTCAGGCCCACCCTTCTCAATGATTCGTTCAGGAGATTCACATGCCCAGCCTCAAGGGTACGAAAACCCATCAGAACCTGAAGGACGCGTTTGCTGGTGAAAGCCAGGCCAACCGCCGCTACCTCTACTTCGCAAACAAGGCCGACGTTGAGGGCCACCCGGAAGTCGCCACGCTGTTCCGCTCCACCGCTGAAGGCGAGACCGGTCATGCGCATGGCCACCTCGACTATCTGGCCGAAGTTGGCGATCCGGCTACCGATCTGCCGATCGGGCCGTCCGCCAGCAACCTGAAGGCGGCTGTCGCCGGCGAAACGCACGAGTACACCGACATGTACCCGGGCATGGCCAAGACCGCCCGCGATGAAGGCTTTGACGAAATCGCCGACTGGTTCGAGACGCTGGCCAAGGCCGAGCGTTCGCACGCGAACAAGTTTGCCAAGGCCCTCGAAGCGCTGGTCTAAGTTCCGCCCGAGGCAAGCGGGCGCGCACGTACGCGCCTGCTGCCACCGGTCAAGGGGGGAGCAGTGCTCCCCCTTTGCTTTGGATGTTTGATTCGGAGAATCCGATGACCGTTCGAGAAGGCTCCCTCGAGGCGCCCACCCGCCACCCGCTCGACTGGTTGAATCCCCAGTTTTACGACGAATCCTCGGCGCTTGCCGAGATGGAGCGCGTGTTTGACATCTGCCACGGCTGTCGCCGCTGCGTGAGCCTGTGCAACGCGTTTCCCACGCTGTTTGATCTGGTGGATGAGAGCAGCACCGGAGAGGTCGACGGCGTGAGCAAGGCCGACTACTGGAAGGTAGTTGACCAGTGCTATCTGTGCGACGTGTGCTACCTCACGAAGTGCCCGTACGTGCCGCCGCACCCCTGGAACCTCGACTTCCCGCACCTCATGCTGCGTGGCAAGGCGATTCAGTTCAAGCAGGGCACACCGACGCGTTTTCGTGACGTGCAGCTCGCCTCGACCGATCGAAACGGCAAGCTGGCGGGCATTCCGGTGGTGGTCAAGGTCGTCAACAGCCTGTCGAAAAGCGAGACCGTTCGCGGACTTCTCGACGAGCATCTGGGTGTGCACAAGGATGCATGGTTGCCCGATTTTTCGGCCGACCCGTTCCGCAAGAATATCGCGCCGTCGAAACCGCATGCAGTGCGTGACGGCCAGCGCACCCCTGGCAAGGTCGCGATTTTTTCGACCTGCTATGTGAACTACAACGAGCCCGGCATCGGTCACGACCTGGTGAAGGTGCTCGACCATAACGAGATTCCGTTCGTGATCGCCGAAAAGGAGGCGTGCTGCGGCATGCCCAAGCTCGAACTGGGCGACCTGGAAGGCGTGAAGACCCTCAAGGACATCAACATTCCCATGCTCGCAAAGCTTGCGCGCGCGGGGTACGCGATTCTTGCTCCCATCCCGTCGTGCGGCCTCATGTTCAAGCAGGAACTGCCGCTGATGTTCCCCGACGACGCCGATGTCCAGGCGGTGCGGGCTGCCATGTTCGATCCCTTCGAGTATCTGGTCGCCCGTTCGAAAGATGGCTTGCTGAAGACTGACTTCCAGGCCTCACTCGGTAACGTCTCTTATCACATCGCCTGCCACCTCCGCGTGCAGAATGTCGGCCAGAAAACTCGCGAAGTCTTGCAGATGATCCCCGACACCCAGGTCAACACCGTCGAGCGGTGCTCGGGCCATGCAGGGACCTGGGGGGTCAAGAGCGAATACCACGAGGTTGCGATGAAGATCGGCCGGCCGGTTTTTCGTCAGATGGGCGACCATCCCAAGGGCGAGATGACCTGGTTCGCCTCCGATTGCCAGCTCGCGGGCCATCACATTGAGCAGGGGCTGCAGGCGGCCGGCCGCGAAACCGAGGGCAAGCTGGCCCATCCGATCACGCTGCTGCGCATTGCCTACGGTATTGCCTGATTTAAGTTTCCTCCACCCACTCTTACAAGCCACATCCCG
>CAMBZS010000211.1 GCA_945872335.1 Bordetella parapertussis
ACTGTTACCAACACGCTGGGCGGCACAACCCGCGCCCATCGCCACGCCCACGACAATCCCCAGTTCCTCATCCGCCCGGCCACCTACACACACCATCCGGCCACGCTTGCTGCGCTCCATCGCTTTCACGCGATCAATTCGGCGCTCGAGGTCGATGTCACGGGTCAAGCCAACGCCGAACACGATGGCCGCGCCTGGCGGGGCGGCTTGGGCGGGCTGGGCGATTTCGTTCGCACCGCCCGGCTGTCCGATGGCGGTCGTGGCATCGTGGCGCTCGCCTCCACCTCGAGAGACGGCAAGCGCAGCCGCATCGTGGCAGGCACCTCGCGCGGCCAGGTCACCCTCGGGCGGGGCGATGCCGACCTGGTGATCACCGAGTGGGGAGTGGCCGATCTGCGCGACGCTTCGTTTGGCGAACGCGCGAACCGCATGATTGCAATTGCCGACCCGCGATTTCGCGAACAGCTGGAGCGAGACTGGCACGCCCTGCGCGGGGCCTGAACCGGGTCTGAGGCGCGGCAGGGCAGCTTGCGGGCGGGCCCCCTACGCGACACATCGGGGCGGGGGCGCTTGAAACCTCCGGGCAACGCCACCGGGCTCGGTCTGGCGCACGCCTCAGCCGCGGCCACCAACACCCGTATGCCGCCTCAATCCCGATCCTTGCCCGCCGCACCGGCCTGACCAGTGCCATCGGCCTGACCGGTGCCATCTCCCGAACGCCCGGTGCCGGTCGCAAGCGCTGCCGCAATCGCCGGTTGCCGCCGCCACAGCAGCAGCGCACTCGCGATGCTCACCAGCCCGTAAGCGGCGAGCGAGGGCTGCGGCCCGAACTGCTCGGTGAGCCAGCCCACCACGAAGCCTCCCACCGGCATGGTGCCCAGAAACGCCATCATGTAGAGGGAGATCACCCGGCCGCGCAGACGCTCCTCGACCAGGCTCTGGAGCAGCGTGTTGGTGCCTGCGCCGGTGACAATCACCCCGAACCCGACCGCCGTGAGCGCGATGGCGGCAAGCGCAAGCGACGGACTGAGCGAAAACACGGTGAGCCCGATTCCGGCGGCAAACGAACCGACGTTGATCACGCGGGCGATCCCGGCGGTGGAACTGCGCGCCGCGAGCATCATCGTCCCCGCGAGTGCGCCCGCCCCGGCACAGCTCACCAGAAGCCCCTGCAGCCGCGCATCGCCCGCGAACACCTCGCGCGCGAACACCGGCATCATCGTCTGATAGTTGGGCGCACAGAACGACACCAGCACCAGGTTGATCATGACCAGCCGCGCGGGCAGGTTGGTCCAGACCCAGACAAAGCCTTCGGAAAATTCCCGAAAGAGTGACTGGGTGGGGCGCTCGGCCCGATTCGAAGGCAACCGGGCGAGCGAGGCGATCACCGCGAGATAGCTCACCCCGTTCAGCACGAAGCACCAACCCTCGCCCATCCAAACCAGCAGCACACCCGCAATGGCCGGCCCCGCAAACCGACCCAGGTTCATCACCAGCGAATTGAGGGCGATCGCGTTGTGCAGATCGCGCGTGCCGCCCACCATCACGGGCAGGAGCGAATGCCGCGCCGGGCCATCGAAGGTGTTGGCGAGGCCCTGGATCAGGGCGAGCCACACCACATGATGCGGCTCGACCCAGCCGCCCAGCGTGAGCGCGGCGAGCGCAAACGCCTGCAGCATCTGTGCGGTCTGCGTGACCAGCACCATGGTGCGGCGATCCACCCGGTCGGTCACGAGGCCTGCAAACGGCGCCGCCACCAGCATGGGGATGAAGGAAGCAAAGGTCACCAGACCCAGCATAACGGCCGAGTCGGTCAGCCGATAGACCAGCCAGGCCTGCGCAATCGATTGCAGCCAGAAGCCGATCACCGAGATCGTCTGGCCGAAAAAATAGTGTCGGAACCGGGGGTACTCGAGGGATCGGAAGATTTTCACGGTCGAGGCTCGACCGCCGGCAAGGTCTCAGGCGACCAGCGTGGCGATCTGATCCCCGAGACCTTCAGCAGGCTGGCGCCTGAAGCCGCTCTTGGCAAAGCGCAGCCATCTGCCCTGCACGAAGGCAATCACCACCGCCGCGCGCGCGCTCGCGTCGGTTGCGGCGCCAAGGGTGTTCTGCGCCACGGCCAGCCGGAACGACTGGCGAAGCGAGGACTCGATGCGATCGACCAGCTGATTGATGCGCAGCTGCAGTCGGTCGTCTTCGGTGACCAGCGCATCCCCAATCAGCACGCGCGTCATGCCGGGATTGCGCTCGGAAAAATTGAGCAGCATGGCGATGATGTCGCGCAGCTGCCGCTGGCCGTCTTCCTGCGCAGTGGTGATCTGGTTGATGAGCCCGAAAATGGTGGCTTCAATGAACTCGATCAGGCCCTCGAACATCTGGGCCTTGCTCGCGAAGTGGCGGTAGAGCGCAGCCTCCGAGACCTTGAGCCGCGCTGCGAGCGCGGCGGTGGTGACGCGATCACCACCCGGCTCCTGCAGCATGCTGGCGAGCGCCTGCAGAATTTGCAGCCGCCGCTCGCCTGGCTTGGGGCGGGATCGGCGGGGCGCTGCGGGGGTGTCGGAGTCGGTGGCGGGATCCATGTCAGAAGGTGGAGCGCGACAGCACGCGACGCGAAAGCTGTGCAACTGATTGTACTTGAAGCTCCACGCGCCGTGACGAACCGGCGCGGGCACGAGCCGGCGCGGGCTTGCGCGCCTCCTTGAGCGCGGTTGCAAGCACGGTCCGAAGCCCTGCCGAACGGGCGCCCGCGAGGTTACCCACCGCATCGTCCACCAGCACGCAGCGCGACGGCCGCGTGCGCAGCCGGGCGGCGAGCCTGCGCATCATCGGTCGCGAGGGCTTGGGCTGAAAGCGACCGGCAAAGCGCATGGCCTCGATCGGCACGATGCCCTCGATGCTGCCCGCAATGCCCAGCGCGCGCACCACTGCGCGCGCATAGTGCCAGGGGCCATTGGTGACGATGATGCGCCGCCCCGGCAGCTGGCGAAGCGCCCGCGCAAGCGCGGGGCGCCGGCGCACCAGACGGTGCATGTCAGGGAAGCGATGGGTCTCACGCAGGTAATGATGGGGGTCGATCGGGTGGTGCGTGACGAGGCCCAGGAGCGTTGCGCCATAGCGCTTCCAGTAGCCCAGCCTCAGCGCACTTGCCTCGTCGCGGGCGAGCCCCAGGTGCCGCACCACGTACTCCGTCATGGCCGCATCAATGCGCGGCATGATGGCGGGCTGCGCATCGTGCAGCGTGTCGTCGAGATCGAGGAGCCATACCCGCTCCGCCCGGCGCGGCGCAGTGGGCCCGGTGAGCGGCCGGCGAAGCGCCCGCATGGCCTCAGTGACTTCGGATCATGGTGCCCACGCCGTGATCGGTCATGATCTCGAGCAGCAGGCAGTGGTCGACCCGACCATCGATGATGTGCACCGAGTTCACGCCCGCGCGAGCCGCATCGAGCGCCGACGCGATCTTGGGCAGCATGCCGCCGGAAATCGTGCCATCGGCGAAGAGTTCATCGATGCGCCGCGCGGTGAGCCCGGTGAGGAGCTTGCCCGATTTGTCGAGCACACCGGCGGTGTTGGTGAGCAGCACCAGCTTTTCCGCCTTTAGTACCTCGGCCACCTTGCCCGCCACCACGTCGGCGTTGATGTTGTAGGTTTCGCCATCAGCGCCCGAGCCGATCGGCGCGATGACCGGAATGAAACCGTTGGCGGTCAGGGTGTGCACGATGGCAGGATCGATTTTCTCGATCTCGCCCACCTGGCCGATATCGACCTCTTCGCCTGGCTGCTCGGGAAGCGTCATGCGCAGCTTGCGCGCCCGGATGAGGCCGCCGTCCTGGCCGGTCAGACCCACTGCGCGGCCACCGGCGGTGTTGATCAGCTCGACGATCTCCTTGTTCACCTGGCCGGCCAACACCATCTCGACGATGTCCATGGTCTCGGCGTCAGTCACACGCATGCCCTGAACGAATTCGCCCTTCTTGCCCACCCGGGCAAGCAGCTGCTCGATCTGAGGGCCGCCCCCGTGCACCACCACCGGATTCATACCCACCAGCTTGAGCAGCACCACGTCACGCGCAAAGCTCTGCTTCAGAAGCGGATCGGTCATGGCGTTGCCGCCGTACTTGATCACCAGGATCCGGCCGTGAAACCGCCGGATGTAGGGCATGGCCTCTGCGAGGATCTCAGCCTGAAGCGCGGGGGCGATCGGGGTCTTGTCGGTCATGGTCAGAGCTCCGAGGAGCGGGTCAGAAATATCGGGTCGGACGAGGCAAGGCTAGAGAATGTAGCGGGCGAGATCGTCACGGCGCGCGACATCGGCAAGCCTCGCATCCACCAGCGCCGCATCGATCAGCACGGTCTGGCCTGCTTTGCTGTCGGCATCAAACGATATCTCTTCGAGCAGCCGCTCCATGACGGTGTGAAGCCTGCGCGCGCCGATATTCTCGGTGCGCTCGTTGACCTCGAAGGCGATATCGGCAAGCCGCCGGATACCATCGGCCGCGAATTCGAGCGTGACGCCCTCGGTGGCAAGCAGCGCCTGATACTGACGCACCAGACTCGCATCGGTGTCGCCCAGGATGTGGACGAAATCCTGCGCCGTGAGCGCCTGCATTTCGACCCGGATCGGCAGGCGCCCCTGAAGCTCGGGGATCAGATCAGAGGGCTGCGACAGATGAAACGCGCCCGAAGCAATGAACAGGATGTGATCGGTACGCACCACGCCATAGCGCGTGGTGACGGCGGTGCCTTCGATCAAGGGCAGAAGGTCGCGCTGCACGCCCTGGCGTGACACATCGGCGCCCTGATGCTCGGCGCGGCTCGCAACCTTGTCGATTTCATCGATGAACACGATGCCGCTCTGTTCTGCAAGCTCCACGGCGCGACTGCGGATCTCTTCTTCATTTACCAGCCGCCCGGCCTCTTCCTGGGCAAGGGTTCGCATGGCCTCGGCCACGGTCATCTTGCGCGTGGCGCGGCGACCCGGCATTTGGGAAAAAAGCGACTGCAGCTGCTGGCTGAGATCATCGAGCCCAGGCTGGTTGCCGGCGCCTGCGCCAAGCGGCAGCACCGACGGGGCAGCAAGCGCCACCTCGATCTCGATCTCACGAGAATCGAGTTCGCCTTCGCGCAGACGCTTCCGGAATTTCTGGCGGGCCGCAGACTCCGGTGCTGGAGGCTGCGCAGGCGCCGGTGTTTCGGTGGCGCCGCCAAAAAACGGGAAGGCTGCAGGCTGGCCCGCCGGGCGCGCGGGCGGAATCAGCACATCGAGCACACGCTCTTCGGCCGCATCGAGCGCACGCGCCTGCACGTCGGCAAGCGCGCGTTCACGGACCTGCTTGATCGCGGTCTCGATCAGATCACGAATGATGGTGTCAACATCGCGGCCGACATAGCCCACCTCGGTGAATTTGGTGGCCTCGACCTTGATGAACGGGGCCTGCGCCAGGCGCGCAAGGCGACGCGCGATTTCGGTCTTCCCCACGCCGGTGGGGCCGATCATGAGAATGTTCTTGGGCGTGATTTCCGCGCGCATCACGCCTTCGACCTGTTGACGCCGCCAGCGGTTACGAAGCGCAATGGCCACCGCGCGCTTGGCCTGAGCCTGCCCGACGATATGCTTGTCGAGCTCGGCCACGATGTTTGCCGGCGTGAGCGGCGAAGGCTCAGTCACGGTGATCTGCTCCCAGCGTCTCCACCGTGTGGTGCTGGTTCGTGTAGATGCAGAGCTCACCCGCAATGGAAAGCGAGCGCCGCACGATGGCCTCGGCATCCAGCGTTGAATGTGAAAGCAGCGCAAGCGCGGCCGCCTGCGCATAGGGCCCGCCGCTACCGATCGCAATCAGCCCGTGTTCGGGTTCGAGCACATCGCCATTGCCCGTGATGATGAGCGAGGCCTCGGCATCAGCCACCGCGAGCATGGCCTCGAGTCGGCGCAGCATGCGGTCGGTGCGCCAGTCTTTGGCAAGCTCGACCGCGGAACGGACCAGATGGCCAGCGTGCTTTTGCAGCTTTGCCTCAAATCGCTCGAAGAGTGTGAACGCATCGGCCGTGCCGCCAGCGAACCCGGCGAGAACCTTTCCGTCATGCAGACGGCGCACCTTGCGCGCGCTCGCCTTGATCACGATGTTGCCAAGCGTGACCTGACCGTCACCGCCCAGCGCAACGCTGCCGTTGCGACGGACCGAGACGATCGTCGTGCCGTGGAACTGTTCCAATCAGTCGCCGTAGAGCTTCTGGCGCAGCTCCCGCCGCTGCTGGGCTTCAAGCGACAGCGTGGCGGTGGGCCGCGCAAGGAGACGCGGCAGCCCGATAAGTTCGCCGGTTTCCTCGCAGAAGCCATAGTCGCCGGCATCAATGCTGGCAATTGCCTGCTGGATTTTCTTCAGCAGCTTTCGCTCGCGATCGCGCGTGCGAAGTTCGAGCGCGTGCTCTTCCTCGATCGTGGCGCGGTCGGCCGGGTCGGGGACGATTACGGTCTCGCGCAGATGCTCGGTGGTTTCACCCGCGTTGTGAAGGATCTCGCGCTCCATCTGCTGGAGTTTCTCGCGAAAGAACGCGCGTTGCGCCTCATTCATGTAGTCCGCTTCGGGCATGCGCAGAAGCGCCTCCTC
>CAMBZS010000212.1 GCA_945872335.1 Bordetella parapertussis
CCGCGTCCAGTGCACCGCGGCCTGTGGCATGAGCCACTGAGGTCCGTAGCGCATGTGCGCGAGTTTCGCCTGCGCAAACCGTTCATCGGCGCCATGCAGCAGGTCGGGATACATGGTCCAGCCATGATTGCAGACGCTCGGCAGCAAACCGCGCCGCCTCCTCGAGCACCGCAGCTGCGGTATCGACATCAACATCCCATCCGCAAAGCGCCCAGTCGCGCGGTGCCTCGAGCACTTGCTCGATGACAAACCGCATGTCGGCGACCGGCGCCCGGTAAGTCCAGCTCATGCGCGTGCTCCTGATGGGCTATCGGCGCTCGACTTTGGCCGCACGTTTCTGAAGAAATGCACGGACCCGTTCCTTGGCCGCTTCATCGCCCTGGGCAATGGACGACATGAGCGACTCCACAAAGAGCCCCTCCGCAGGCGACATTTCGCCGATACGCGGCAACGCCTGGGTGATGGCGTAGTTGGAAAGCGGCGCATTGCCCGCAATGCGCAGGGCAAGCTCAATCGCCTTCGCAAGCCCCTCCCCGGCGGGCATGAGATAGGTGGCAAGCGAGGCCGCCAGCCCCTCGTTGGCGTCGAGCACCCGACCCGTGAGCATCATGTCGGTCATGAGTGCGGTGCCCACAAGCCGGGAGATGCGAACCGAGCCGCCGCCGCCCACGAAAATGCCCCGTGTGCCCTCGGGGAGCGCGTAAAACGTGCCCGCTTCCGAGACCCTGAGGTGGGCGGAGGCCGCGAGTTCCAGACCGCCCCCCACCACGGCGCCATGGAGCACCGCAATGACCGGCACCGGTCCGAACTGAATCGACTCGAAGCACGCATGCCAGGCACGCGAGTGGTGGATACCCTCGGCGACCGTACGCTCGCTCACCTCTGACAGGTCGAGGCCCGCGCTGAAATGCTCGCCCTCGCCGCTGAGGATCAGCACGCGCACCTCTGCTGGCAGATTGAGAAACACGGTGTGAATCTGTCTGAGCATTTCATCGCTCACCGAGTTCCGCTTGGCGGGGCGGTTCAGGCGCAGATGAAAGATGGCACCGCTGCGTTCGAGCCGCACCAGATTCAGCCCCGACAACGCGCCAGAGGCGGGATCAAAGCGTTCGAGGTCAGGCAGCGAAGGAGGAGAGTTCTGTGTCATGTGAGCGCTTCCGTAAAGAGGGGATACTGATCAGAGTCGGATCAGACGCGGGTGATTCGATACTTCATGAAGGACCTTGACCTCGGCCGCCCGGCGCTCCAGCACCATGCGCTGGTTGATATAGCCCTTGTCGGTGATTTCACCCGCAGCCATGCTGGGGGCATCGGGCAACACGAGCAGGCGCCGTGGCACCTGTGATGAACCGCCGCCCTGAGCCGCCAACGCAGCGAGCTTTTCATCAAGCTGAGCGAGCAGTTCGGCTTCAGGCAGCCCCCGCGCCGCTTCGCTTAAAAACAGCAGCGCACCCACTTCGGTGCGGTCGTGCCCGGTGATGACGGCGTCCTGTGCGAGCGGCGCAAGCGCCGTGACGAGCGACAGCCGCAGCGTACCGACCGACACCCAGGTGCCGGTGGTGAGCTTGAAATCTTCCGCCACGCGACCATTGAACACCACGCCCGAAGCGGGATCGGCCTCATCGAGCAGATAGCCCGCATCACCGATCCGGTAGAAGCCCTCGTCATCGAACGCCTCCCGGGTGGCAGCGTCGTTGCCGCGATAGCCAGGGAAAATATGCGGCCCGCGAAGACGCATTTCGAGCTTGCCCGCGCTGGGTACGAACTTGAGATCGACGCCGGGCATGGGCAGCCCGATGACCCCGGGCTGATCGAGCCGCCAGTGCGCTGCCGTGTTGGCGGGCGAAGTTTCCGTTGAACCCCATGACGTGGTAAACCAGACCGGTTCGCTGCGCACGCCCGAAGCGACTGCCTCCAGCCGCTTCCAGGTGGCGAGCGGCATACCGGCGCCCGCGTAAAACACCATCCGCATTTTTTCGAAGAACCGTCGGGCAAGTGCCGAATCGGATTCGAGCGCCGGCAGCAACATGTCATAGCCACGGGGAACGTTGAAGAACACCGTGGGCTGAACCTTGCGCAGATGTGCGACTGTTCGGTCAATGAGACCCGGTACCGGGCGGCCGTCATCGATCACCATCATGCCGCCGTTTCTGAGCACGATGTTGATGTTGTGGTTGCCGCCGAAGGTGTGGCTCCAGGGGAGCCAGTCGAGCAGCACCGGCGGTTCGACCGCCAGAAAGCGCAGAGTCTGCGCAATCATCTGCTGATTGGCGCACAGCATGCCGTGGGTGTTGATGACCACCTTCGGGTGCCCGGTGGAGCCTGAGGTGAGCAGGTATTTGGCATGGGTAGTGGACCCCACGGCAGCGAAGGCACGCCCGACGGCATCGGTTTCGCGAACGGCAACGAGTGAATCGAAACCGACGGCCCCTGAGAGGTCTTCCGCCCCACGGCTCAGCACGATCGGCGCCGACACTCCACTCGCCCGGATCGCCGGACCGTAGGTGGCGGCATCGGAGGCATAGACCAGCCCGGGCGCGAGCTTGTCGAGTATTCCCTTGATGCGGCTGAAATCGCCGCCCGCCAGACGGCAGTAGGCGCTGCTGACCGTGCAGGCGGCCCGCCCCACGTGCATCGCCGCGAGCATCAGCACCAGATGGTCGAGCGAGTTGTCGGACAGGATGACCACCGGCGCGCCCGCGGCAAGCCGCATGTCGAGGAGCGCCTGGGCGACCGAGCCCACGCGGGTGCGCAGTTCGGCCCAGGTGAGCGCGGTGTAACCGGATGAAACCGCTGCCTGCGACAGCCCGGCGGGCTCGGAAAAAGCGATTGCCTGAGGCTTTTCCTGCGCCCAGTGCTCGAGCCAGACACCGATGGCGCGGACTCCGGGCATGAGCGGTTCAGGCGAGCGCAGGAGAAACGCGCCCGCACCCAGATCGATGCGCTCGACCCGGCGCGGGGCAAGCATGGACTCGTCGGAGAAGAAACCGGAATCAGAGGACGCGCTTTGTGCAGGGCGCGCACCCGGTGTGGCTGTGATTGAAGACGTCAAGGCCTCTCTCCAGGTATTCCATACACATGTGTATGTGTTTTGAATATTCTAAATCGGCTCGATTCAACATCCAAACGTTTTCTTACGAATCGGTCCGTCTCACCATA
This sequence comes from Bordetella parapertussis, assembly GCA_945872335.1. Taxonomy (GTDB): domain Bacteria; phylum Pseudomonadota; class Gammaproteobacteria; order Burkholderiales; family Burkholderiaceae_E; genus SYIM01. The sequence goes on from CAMBZS010000212.1 coordinate 3,160, forward strand.
CACTGATGTATGGCATGATCCCACCCATGAAATCCCCCGCTCAAAGCAGAACTATCCGCTCACCTGCCAAGACTCGTGTGCCTCACCGCGCCGCTTCGCCTCGCGCCGCCCCGTCAAGCTCTGCCACGCGCCTGCACAGGGAAGCCCTCACCCCCGAGGTGTGGATCGATGCCGCCACCGATGTGCTGGTGAGCGAGGGCATCGACCACGTTCGGGTCGATGTGCTCGCGAGGCAACTCGGTGTCACCCGCGGCAGCTTCTACTGGCACTTCCGTGATCGTGAAGATCTGCTCCGCCGCGTACTGCAGGCCTGGAGCGAGCGTGCCACGCTTGCGCTGACGCGCCGGCTCGCGAGCGCAAGCAGCGATCCCCGAGAGCGCCTGCGCGACATGATTTCGCTCCCCCACCGGGGGCGCGCGGCCGAGCGTGCTGCGCGCATCGAGCTCGCGATCAGGGCCTGGGCACGCCGCGATGCGTTCGCGCAGCAGGTGCTTGACGAAGCCGACCGCAGCCGACTTGCCTATCATGAGGAAGCCTTTCGGGCGCTGGGCCTCAAACCCGCTCAGGCGCGGGCCCGCGCCTTCATCACCTATTCGGCCGAAATCGGCGAGTCATTGCTGCACCACCATGGCACGACCCGCGCCCGGGCCGATCGCCAGCGCGAAATCGAGCGCCTGGTGCTGCAGGCGCCGGTCACCCGTGCTGAAGGAACTCGTCCAGCGCCTGCGCCGAGGGCAGCACGTAGCCCGAGTGCGGCGCGCGGCTCGCCACGTGCCCGGTCAGCCGGCTGAGCTTCACCGCCATTTCGGCGGCCTTCACCAGCACGGTCACGCCATTGACGATGGGCACACCGTCAATCGCTGCGCCTGCGTCCTCGGCAAACATCATCATCGGCAGTCCGCCAGTCGGCACGATCACATCCGCACCCGCGTCGATCAGGCGGCGCGCTTCGTCCTCGAACTGACGCTGCAGGGGCACCTTCCGTTCGGCTGACGCGAAGCCTGCCATGTAGTCGGGGATGTTGGCGTTGATCGACCGGATACCCGCCACCCGGTCGCGCAGACCGTACCTCGCCACCTGATCGGCGTGGAGCGGCACAAAGGCCGGATTGATGGCGAGAAGCCCCAAACGGCGGCCCAGCGTGCATGCGTGCAGCATGCTGGTCTCGCCCAGCCCCAGCACGGGAATATTGACCGTGGCGCGCGCCTCCTGGAGGCCCACATCCTGAAAGTGGTTCATATAGAACGCCGCATAGCCTTCGCGTTCGGCCCGAACGGCTGCGCGGATCACCTCGCGCGAGAACCGGAACTCCGACACCGCATGCACCGTGGTGACCGAGGGCGTAGTGGTGTGAAACCGGACCTCGAAATCAGGATCGCTGCAGCGGGCGATATGGGGCAGCAGGCGCTCCAGGTAGGGCTTGTGACCGATGCGGTCGGTGGCACCCTGGGCCCAGATCAGGGTTTTGGCGGAGGGGGAAGTCATGGCGGCGGTCTCTGAAATGAACTTCTCCAGTATAGGCTGGGGAAAGACCCCGCATTTGGGGTACGGTGCCCGGACACTTAACATCCAGAATCTGTTCACTCCGCACCCTTGGAGCCGTCATGCCTCTGTTCCGCGATTTCACCCGCTTATTCCGTCCCGGTCACGCCGCCGCCGTACTGGGCGCATTGCTGGTCTCGGCTGGCGCCTCGGCCCAGGAATGGCCCGCCCGCCCCGTCAGGCTGGTGGTCCCCTTTGCCACCGGCGGCTCGGCCGATGTGTTCGGGCGTCTGGTCGCCACGCGTTTGCAGGAAACACTGGGACAGAGCTTCGTGATCGAAAACCGGCCCGGCGCGGGCTCCATCATCGGAACCGATGTGGTTGCGAAGAGCCCGCCCGATGGCTACACGCTGTTGGTCATGTCAAACACGCATACGGTGAATGAGTCCCTCATCGCCAACAAGCCGTTTCAGCTGATGCGCGACTTCGAGCCGGTCGCACCCATCAATGAATCCGATCTGGTGCTGGTCGCCCGCACGGCGCTTTCCGCTTCCAGCATCGCCGAGGTGCTGGCTGCTGCCCGAGCCAAGCCCGACGGCATGACCTACGCATCCTCCGGCAACGGTACGCCCTATCACATGGCGGGCGAGCTGTTGAAGTCGATGGCAGGTATCAAGGTGGTCCACGTGCCCTACAAGGGCAGCTCGCAGGCGCGTACCGACGTGCTGGGCGGCCAGGTCGACATGATGTTCGATGCAATCCCCACCATGGCTGCGCAGGTCACCGGTGGCAAGGTGAAGGCGCTGGCCACCACCGGCCGTGCGCGCTCAGCCATCATGCCCAACGTGCCCACCGTATCGGAATCGGGCGTGCCAGGCTACACCGCCACCATCTGGATCGGTGTGATGGCGCCCAAGGGAACCCCTGCTGCCATCGTGAACCGGTTGAATGCCGAGATCAGCAAGGTCACCGCCGATGCCGAGCTTCGCAAGCGCTGGTCCGCACAGGGTACGGCTGCCATGACGATGAACGTGGGCGAGTTCGGGAAGTTCCTGAATGACGACATTGCCAAGTGGGCGGGCGTTGTGAAAAGCGCCGGCATCAAGGCCGACTGAGCATGTTGCAGACCATTGCCACGCTCTGCGCGGGCGCCTCGCAGGGAGTCGTCACCCGCATCGCCGATCGGCTGCGAGACGAACTGGGCGTTCACACTTCGGGTCGCTTTGGCGCAGTCGGCGCGATGAAAGAGGCATTTCTTGCCGGCGATCCGTGCGACCTGATGATTCTCACTGACGCGATGATTCGCGCGATGGTGGCGGAAGGGCAGTTGCGCGCAGAGGGTGTTACCCCAATCGGATCCGTGCGCACTGGCGTCGCGGTTCCCGCCGGCCAGCCTTTGCCCGAGGTCAGCACAGCCGAGGCGCTGGCGGCTGCGTTGTCAGGGGCATCGAGCCTCTGGATTCCGGACACTGTTCGTTCAACCGCCGGCATTCACGTCCGGAAAGTGCTGGAGACGCTAGGCCTGGCAGAGGCCATGCAACCTCGGCTGCGAGAGTTTCCCAATGGTGCGACTGCCATGCGCGCCATGGCAGAGTCGGGCGAAGCGGGGGCCATCGGCTGCACGCAAATCTCCGAGATCCTGTTCACCGCGGGCGTGACACTGGTTGCGCCGCTCCCCAAGCGGTTTGAGCTGGGCACGGTCTACACCGCAGCGGTCAGCGCGCGCGCAGCGCAGCCGGCGCTCGCACAGCGGGTGATTGCGTTGCTGGCGTCGGAGTCAAGCGCCGAGCTTCGGGCGCGCTGTGGCTTCGAATAGGCCGGCAAGCGCCAACACACCTTCGAGGGTGCTGCACGTGTGATGCGGCCGCTCGCCGATCGTTTCGAACGGAAGCCGCTGCCGGTTGACCCAGCAGGTGCGAAAGCCGAACCACCGGGCGCCCACCACATCCCAACCATTCGACGAG
>CAMBZS010000213.1 GCA_945872335.1 Bordetella parapertussis
CTGATTGCCGCCATCACCTCGTGCACCAACACGTCCAATCCGGGCGTGCTGCTGGCCGCCGGTCTGCTCGCCAAAAAGGCGGTTGAGGCCGGGCTCAAGGTTGGCAAGCACATCAAGACCTCCCTTGCACCCGGCTCGCGCGTGGTCACCGAATACCTGGAGAACGCGGGTCTGTTGCCCTACCTGGAGAAGCTCGGCTTCTCAGTGGCTGCGTATGGTTGCACCACGTGTATCGGCAATGCAGGTGACCTCACGCCGGCCATGAACGATGCGATCACTGGCAACGATCTCATCTGCGCCGCGGTACTGTCGGGCAACCGAAATTTCGAAGCCCGAATTCACCCCAACCTCAAGGCGAACTTCCTCGCGTCACCGCCCCTGGTGGTCGCCTACGCCATTGCAGGCAATGTACGGGTCGACCTGATGACCGAGCCAGTGGGCAAGGGCAAGGGCGGGAAAGACATTTACCTCGGCGACATCTGGCCCTCGAGCGATGAAATCAATGCGCTCATGAAGTACGCCATGAACCCGAAGATGTTTAAGGGCAACTACGCGCAGGTGAAGGAAAACCCGGGCGCGTTGTGGGAGAAGATCAAGGGCGTGAGCGGTCAGGTTTACGACTGGCCATCGTCCACTTACATCGCCCGCCCGCCCTTCTTCGACGAGTTCGGCATGACTCCGCAAGACTCCTCGGGCACCATCGCCGACGCACGGGCGCTCGCTCTCTTTGGCGACTCCATCACCACCGACCATATCTCGCCGGCCGGTTCCATCAAGGAATCGTCACCCGCAGGCAAATGGCTGATCGAGCATGGCGTGCCCAAGGCCGACTTCAACAGCTATGGCTCGCGCCGCGGCAACCACGAAGTGATGATGCGCGGCACCTTTGCCAATGTCCGCATCAAGAACCTGATGCTCCCGGCTGCGGCTGACGGCAGCCGCGAGGAAGGCGGCGTCACGCTCTTGCAGCCCAGCGGCGAAAAACTGTCCATCTATGACGCAGCCATGCGCTATGTCGCCCAAGGCACCCCCACCGTGATCTTCGGTGGCGAGGAATACGGCACGGGGTCCTCACGCGACTGGGCGGCCAAGGGTACGCAGCTTCTGGGGGTTCGTGCGGTCGTCGCGCGCAGCTTCGAGCGCATTCACCGCTCGAACCTGGTTGGCATGGGTGTGCTGCCACTGCAATTCAAGGGTTCGGATTCATGGCAGTCGCTGGGCATCAACGGCGACGAAACCTTTGATATTGAGGTGCCCGACGAACTCAAGCCGCAGCAGGACATCACGCTGGTGATTCGGCGCGCCGATGGATCGATCCGGAAGGTGAAGTTGCTGTCGCGAATCGATACCGCCATCGAGGTCGATTACTACAAGCACGGCGGCATCCTGCCCTATGTGCTGCGTGATCTCCTCGCTGCGTGATCTCCTCGCTGCGTGATCTCCTCGCGACCTGACCCCACTCGCGGCGCCGCTCCGCCGCGGGCAGGGGTCGTTATCTGACGCTCGGCCGGCCGGCGTTCGCGCCGGCTGCCTGTTTGTCAGCTGAACACAAGGTCGCCAAACCGGGCGCTGAACACCGCGCCGGTCTGGTCGCCATCCGGGCCCACAGCCACCGCAACCGGAGCCGGAGTGGGGCCCGGATAGCGCGAGCCGAAGGCACGCTGAAAATCCTGCTGCCAGTCACGCTCCTCCTGATACCACTGACCGGCAACCGCCTGGGCGCGGGCGACCCTCATCACCGCCCGATCAGTGAAGGGCGATGGCACGGGCCGGTCGTCACCGGGTCCTGCATGAAGCAGGTAAACCAGCGTGGCTGCGGGCACCCGCTCACCCTGCAACAGGCTTGCACCGCGCAGCACCACCCGATCGGCCAGTGACAGGCGGTCATCGGGCAGGTCGAACATCAGGTAGACGCGCGCCGCAAAGTCGTCGCGATCCCTCTGCCCCACTGCCGCGAACGTTGGAAACCCCTCGGCCCGCCAGCGCCAGGCGAGATGCCGGCCACGAACCGGTGCGCGCAGTCGGGCGACAAGTGCGGACGCGGAGCCCGACACCTCCACCCCCAGGACTACCGTGCCCTGATCGTTGATCAGGCCATAACGATTGGGCGCAATGCCCCGAACACGCCGATGTCGCCAATCGTCACGCTCGTCACTCGCGCTCCGCGCGCCCGGCGGACCTGGCGCGCGGCTTCCGGGTGTCGAATCGCCGGCCGTGCCAGGCTCGTCAGACGGAAGGATGACGCGGCCCGCAGGTTGCTCGCTGAACCGTGGCGGTTGAACCGAATGCCCGGCGTCCGCTCCGGCACCCGCCTGCGCAAAACCCTGCCCGGGCCGTACGATCGATGCGAACGCGCCACCGATCAGGAGCGTGCCCCCCCAACCGGCAACACGTCGGCGCTCGCTGCTCACGACGTCTGCCACCTGGCCCAGCCTGCGGCATCATCCACATCCCAGAGCGTGCGAAGCAGCCTGTAGCGCCGGCGCGCAGCATCGAGGCGTCCAACCGTCTGAAGCATCACGTCCGGATGGCTCCACTTCATGGCCTCGAAGATGGGCGGCAGTTCCCCAGCCACGCCCACCAGTAGATAGCCGCCGTCTTCGGTGGGCGAGAACACCACGCTGGTGTCGTCTTCCGTGGCAAGCACGACAACTGCCTCGGCAATATCCGCCGCATCGATCACCGGGCTATCGGAGCCCAGCAGCACCACGCGCTCGCCACGCGACAATCCCAGCGCCATGGCATTGGCCATTCGTTCACCCAGATCAACGCCACGCTGAAGGGTCAGGTCGAAACCGAAGCGTCGCGCGAGCTGCGCGCATTCGCCCGCCGAATCGTCGCCCGCAATGCATAGCTCACGAACAACATTCGGCACCCGCGCCACCTGCTCAAGCGTTCGCTCGAGCAGCTGTCGATGCGTCGCAAGTGCGACCGACTCGCCGACCTTCGCGGCCAACCGTGTTTTCACCTCGCCGGCACGCGGAACCTTGGCAAACACGATGACGCGCGATGGACTCGGCACGCTAGCGCTTCCCGGCGCCACTCCGTAATACAGGCGATGCAGCACATCAGGCGAAACACCCAACGCATGGAGCGCGCGAAGCCACCACATCAGCACAATGGTGCGAAGGATTCCCTGTTGCTCCCAGCGGCGCGCCGACACCAGCACGCGCTCTGCGAGGCAAGCGGGCCGGCCGATTGCCCTGAGCAGTCGCTGCGACATCCGGACGTCCTCCATCAGCGCCACGTCGGGCCAACCGTCAACCCGCAGCCATGCTTCGCGGGTGATGAAGATCGCCTGATCCCCTGTTGCGATGCCACTCAAACGCGATCGCAGATTCATGAGGGCGCCAACCAGGGAAAGCACGGGATGCGAGGCGTTCAGACCAACATCGAACCGCCCCCAACTCGCCCCCCCCCGAACCGCGCGTTCAATCGCAGCCCGCCAATCGGAAGGCAGCAACACATCGGCATGGACAAAGAGCAGCACATCAACCGGCCCCGACAGTCTCGCGCCCTCGTTCATTTGCCTAGCACGCCCGCGCGGACTGATCGCAACCCGCCTCCCCGCCGCGAGTGCCGCGACCACGGTGCGATCCGTGCTGCCGCCATCGACAATGACGAGATCGTCGCAGTCAGCGGTGAACTGACCGAGGGCGCTGTGAAGCCTCAGCGCTTCATTCAGCACCGGCATCACGATCGCAATGCGCAGGCGATCGGCCCGGTTGTCATCCGTTTCGGGAGCGCAGCCAGTCGGGCGGGTCATCGGCGCCGCCATCGGTGCCAGCGCTCGAGCCAGGTCAGCACGAACACGGGTGCATGGTCACGCTGCCACTGCGAAGCCACGGCGCGTCCAGCGTCGGCCCAGCCCGGATAGGCGATCATCATTGACATGAGGCGTCGCAACCCCAACCTCTCACGGATCGCAAGCGTGAACAGCGAGATGAGTTCGCCTGCCCTTTCGCCCACGACCGTGGCACCCACAATCCGGTCAGACCCCTGCGCGGTCAGTACCATCACGAACCCGCGGGTTTGTTCCTCGATGATCGCCCGGTCCAGTGCCGACATTTCATAGCGTGTGCAAACCACCTTGATTCCCGCCTGTTCGGCCTCGCCTCGCGTGAGCCCGACACGCGCCACTTCGGGGTTGGTGAACACACAGCGCGGAATCGCCCGACGGTCGATGCGAAGTGGCAAAAGCCCACCGAACAGTGCATTGAACGCAGCATGCCAGGCCATTTGCCCGGCGACATGGGTCAGCCTGTCAGCGGTTGCAACATCGCCGCAGGCGAATACGCCAGGCTCACTGGTCCGCATCCAGTCATCGACCCGCAAGGTTCCGTCCGCGTCCCGCGCAAGCCCCAGCCCATCCAGTCCCACCCCCTCCACCCGCGACCGACGACCGAGTGCGCACAGCAGTTGATCGAATTCGATCACCGCCTGTGAGTCGGAACCAAGGACGTTCGCACGCGCACCATCTTGAACCGACTCCAGCGTTGCGCCGGTGAGCACCCTGACCCCGTCGACTTCCAGTGAACGACGCACTTCGGCGGAGGCTTCTGGCTCCTCGCGTGGGAGCAGTCGTTCGGCCCGCTCCACCAGCGTCACCGCCGACCCGAGCCGCTGAAACGCCTGCGCCAACTCACATCCCACCGGACCGCCGCCGAGCACCAGCAAGCGATTCGGCAGTTCGCGAATCGCCCAGAGCGTCTGCGTGGTGAGGGCACGTCCCGGCGCAAGTCCAGCAATGTCGGGCACCACCGGCTCGGCACCCGTTGCAATGATCAGGTGCCTGGCATGAAGCCGTTCGCTGGTGCCCCCTTCCGCCGGCGTCACTTCCACCGTCCAGGGAGACAGCACGCGCGCTTCTCCACGCATGCACTCCACACCCAAGGCACGATACCGCTCCACCGAGTCATGAGGCGCGATCCGATCGATGGTGGCGCGTACCCGATCAAGAAGGACCGCCAGATCGGGACGCGCCGTGCTGCCTGACGGGATACCGGCAGCCCCGTTGCCCTGCTCCACAAACAGCCGCTCTTCGCGCACGCGGTTCGCTAGCCGGATCAGGGCCTTTGACGGCACGCAACCGGTATTCAGACAGTCACCGCCCATGGCCTCACGTTCAATCAGCGTGACCTTCGCACGCAGGCTGGCCGCAATATTGGCCGCCACCAGGCCAGCGGCACCCGCCCCTATCACGATCAGGTCACGGTCAAACCGATGGGGCCGCTGCCCGTGCCAGCGACGGTTCGCGCGCACCACCCCCATCAGCCACCCGATCCGCCGGGCGATGCCGGGAAGGAGCCTGCGCGCCACCAGTGGAAACAACCCCAGAAGCGCGAGCGCCCCCATCAAACCGGGGCTCAGCAGACCGGACATCGAATCGAGCGAGGCGAGCTGGTGACCCGCATTCACATAAACGAGGATGGCAGGAAGCATGCCGATCAAGCTCACCCAGTAAAACGTCCAGGTGCGAATCGGCGTGAGCGCAACCAGCACGTTCACCAGAAAAAAGGGGAATACTGGCACCACACGCAGCGTGAACAGATAGTAGGCGCCGTCGCGTTCGATACCGCTCGCGATCGGGGCGATCCGGGCAGCCAGACGATCGCGAAGCGTACGCCCGGCAATCCAGCGTACGACACTGAAGGACAGCAGCGCACCGAGCGACGAGGCAAGCGCCACCAGTACAACACCCGGACCGAATCCAAACAGGGCACCGCCCAGCAGCGTGAGCACCAGCGCGCCCGGCAGGGCAAGCGCAGCCACCAGCAGATAGGCAGCGATGAACGCAAGCCCGGCCAATTCGGGCGTTTGCCGAACACGATGGGCCATCGTGGCACGAACATCGCGCAGCGTGGAGAGATCGAACGCCGAATCGCCGAGCAACCACCAGCCCAGGCCCGCAAGCGCGACCAGCGCGCCCGCAACCGACAAGCGGAGCAACGCCTGCCCGCGTTCAGACATGGCGCTGAAACAATCCGCGCGCAGCGTTATCGGGGTGATGGGCGGGGCCGCCGAGGATTCTCCGCCAGTACGAGGTGTGCGCAGCGCTGCCTTCAGGCCAGCGTTGCAGAAAATAGGACTGCCAGGCAAACGCATCGAACCGTACCGGCACGGCGGCCACGTCAGCGCCTCCAACCGCCGCCCGGTAAAGCGGACCCTCGTCACACGCGTCGGCCCAGCCAGCGGCTGCCACACGGGTAAACAGACCTGAAGGGTCGCCCCGAAAATTCGCCATGCCGGCCGACCCGTTGTTGACGACCGCCCGCAGCTGTCCTTCATGCAGCCGGGCATCCGCCACAGCCAGACAAGTGTGGCTGCTCGCAATCAGCGATACGCCGAGGGTCCGCATCCGGTTGCCAAGGCCGTCGCGCCAGGTGTCGTCAAGCCGATCGCAAGCGAAGTCCCAGCCGGCAAGCGAGCGATCATCACCGTGGGTGACCGCCATGTGCAGTGCGCCACAGCTTACCCGCGCCACAGCAGGCAACGCCCCAAGCGCCTGATCGCATCCAGTCGCGCGTGCAACCTGCTTCAACTCGCCAAGAATGACATTG
>CAMBZS010000214.1 GCA_945872335.1 Bordetella parapertussis
GTCGTAGGGCGTATCCCATTGCTGGAGTTGGCCCGCGTTGAGGATGCCGATGTGGTCGGCCATGGCGAAGGCCTCGTGCTGGTCGTGCGTGACTAGCAGCGCGGTCGCGCCGCGCTCGCGCAGCAGATCGGCCACCTCGCGCGCGAGGCTGTCGCGCAGGTCGGGATCGAGATTGGAGAACGGCTCGTCCAGCAGAATGAGGTCGGGCTCCGGGGCCAGCGCCCGCGCCAGCGCCACCCGCTGCTGCTGCCCGCCGGAGAGTTCGTGTGGCCAGGCGCGGTCTATGCCGCCGAGGCCCACCACCTCCAGCCAGAACGACACCCGTCGGGCGCGCTCCGCCGCCGCCAGTCGATGCAGACCAAAGCCGACGTTGTCGCCGACGCGCAGGTGGGGGAAGAGGGCGTAATCCTGAAACACCATACCGATGCGACGCGCTTCCGGGGGCAGGGTATGACCCGCCCGGCTCACGCTGCGTCCGGCGATCAGGATTTCGCCTGCCAGCAGCGGCTCGAAGCCGGCGATTCCGCGCAGGGCGGTCGTCTTGCCGCAGCCGGAGGGGCCCAGCAGGCAGGCGATGCTGCCGCGCTCGATGCGAAGCTCGAGTTCGCGCACCACGATCCGTCCCTCGTAACCGAGACTGGCCGAGCGCAGTTCCAGTTGTGGCGTCATGTCGGCGGCGTGCTGCGGCGAACGGGGGTAGCTTCGGCCTGACGGTTGAGCAGGCTGAGCGGCAACAGGCCGGTCGCGACTAGCGCCAGCGATGGCAGCGCGGCCGCTTCCCATTGCCCTTCAGAGGTAAGTTCGAAAATGCGCACCGCGAGCGTGTCCCAGCCGAAGGGGCGGGTCATCAGCGTGATGGGCATCTCTTTCATCACATCGACCAGCACCAGCGCGGCAGCCGTAAACAGCGACGGCGCGAGCAACGGCAGGTGGATGCGCAGCAGGCGTCGGCGACTGCCGGCGCCGAGCACCCGCGCGGCGTCGTCGAGCGAACGGCCGATCCGCGCCATGCCGGCCTCGACCGGCCCAAAGCCCACTGCCAGAAAGCGCGCCACATAGGCCAGCAGGATGGCCACCAGCGTGCCCCCGATCCGCCAGTCGACGCCCGTGAGCGCCGGCAGCACGCGGTCGGCCAGCCCCAACGCCACGAACACGCCGACCGCCAACACCGCGCCCGGGATGGCGTAGCCCAGCGTCGCCAGCCGAGCCGCCATCTCGGTCAGGCGACCCGGAGATTCGCGCCGGGCGTAGGCCAGCAGCAAGGCCGTGGCGACCACCAGCACCGCCGCTGCGAGACCGAGCAGCAGCGTGCGGCCGGCGGCGCGCAGGCTCACCACATCGACGCCAGTCCAGCCTGACGTCGCCCATACCACGAGTTGCGCGAGTGGGAGCAGGAAGGCGAGGAGCAGCACGCCGAGACACGCGGCGGTCGCGAGCCAGCGGCGTGCACCGTCGATGGGCTCGCCGGGCGCCGCAACGCTGCGCCCCGTGCTCCAGTAGCCCGCGCGGCCGCGCAGGCGGTGCTCGGTCATCGCTAGGACGAAGCCGATGAGCAACAGCAGGCTCGCGAGTTGCGCGGCGGTGCCCAGCGAAAACAGACCGAACCAGCTTTTGTAAATTGCGGTGGTGAAGGTGTCGACGTTGAATACCGACACGGTGCCGAAGTCGGCCAGCGTCTCCATTACTACCAGCAGCAGGCCCGCCGCCAGCCATGGTCGACTCATCGGCAGCGCGACGCGCCAGAAGGCTTGCCGCCGGCTGAGGCCGAGGCTGCGGGCTGCTTCCATTGCGCGCTGGCCCTGACTGTCGAAGGCGCTGCGGCAGAGCAGGTAGACGTAGGGGTAGAACGACAGTGACAGCACCAGCGCGGCGCCTCCTACCGAGCGCACCGGCGGCAGCCGCAGGTCCGGGCCGAACAGGGCGCGGAGCGCGGTTTGCAGCGGCCCGGCAAAGTCCAGCAGTCCCACCGCCACAAACGCCAGCACATAGGCCGGCAGCGCCAGCGGCAGCAGCAGCGCCCAGCTGAAAACGTCGCGTCCCGGGAAGCGGTAGCGGCTGATGAGCCAGGCCAGACCTGCGCCCAGCGCGGCAGTAGCGCCCGCCACCAGTGTCGTCAGCAACAGGGTGTGGCCGAAAACTCGCGGCAGCACGTGCTCTAACAGATGCTCGATCAGGCTTGCGTCGGCGTCGCCGATGCGGGTCAGCAGCACGATGAGCGGCGCGACGACGAGGGCAGCGATCAACAGCACTACCGCGCGCCAGAAGAGGCGCTGTCGCTCGCCGCTGTTCGCGCCCGTCAAGGCGAGCGGGGCTGTCCCGCCGAGCCCGGCGTCAGCGATAGCCGGCACGGTCCATCAGTCGCACCGCCTTCGCCTGCAAGCGGCCGGCTTCGACCACGTTCAGCGGGCTGGCCTTGAAGCTGCCCCAGGCTTGTACGGCTGCACTCGGCGCCGTAGCGGGGTTGACTGGTGACTCGAAGTTGACGTCGGCGAACAGGTTCTGCGCCTGCGGGGAGGCTAGCCATTCCAGCAGTTTCTGGGCCGCGGCCGGCTGCTTGCCGTGGCGGGTCAATCCAGCGCCGGTAACGTTGATGTGCACGCCGCCCGTGGACTGATTGGCCCAGAAAATGCCGAGCGGCAGGTCCGGTTTCTTCTCCATCAAGCGGCCGTAGTAGTAGGTATTGGCGATGCCCACCGCACACTGGCCGGCGGCGACCGCCTCAAGCATGCGCGTGTCATCGGCGAACGGTTCGGTGGCGAGGTTGGCAACCCAGCCGCGAACGATCTCCTCGGCTTTTGCCTCACCGTGCTCGCTGATCAGCATGGCCACGAGCGACTGGTTGTAGACCTTCTTGCTCGAGCGCAGGCAGAGCTTGCCGCGCCACGCGGGCTGGGCGAGCTCTTCGTAGGTCGACAGCTCGCCCGCCTTCACCATCTGGGTATTCAAGAACAAGGTGCGCGCTCGCACCGTCAACCCAAACCATTGCTGGTCGGGATCGCGGAGATTGGCCGGCACCGCTGCGGCCAGCGCCGGGGAGTCGATCGGCCGCAGCACCCCTTCCTGCGCAGCCTGCCACAAGTTGCCGGCATCGGTGGTAATCAGCAGGTCGGCAGGGGTGTTGGCTCCCTCAGCCTTGAGCCGTTCGACCAGCGCTCCCTCTTTGTCGGTCACCGCCTGAATCTCGACCCCGGTTTCCTTGGTATAGGCATCGAACATCGGCTTCACCAGCGCCTCGATGCGGGCCGAGTAGACCACCAGTTTCTCGCCGGCGAGTGCCGGCGCGGCGGGCTGCAAGCACAGCGCGAGGGCGACCGCGCCGAGGGTGCGAAAGAGGGCTTGGGGACGACTCATAGGTATCCGCGGGAAAAATTTTAATAAGAATGATTCGCATTTTTGCAGAGCGGTGGAGCCCATGCAAATCCTCAGCGCCGCGCATTGAACGGTCGGCTGGTCGCGGCGGCCGGAGCCACACGCCGGCAGCCTGCACCTCTTCGCCGTTTTCTGCTTCGCGCAGCGATGCGGCCATGAAAACCGATGTTGCGTGCAGGGCCGAGCCCTGCCGCAGGCGCATATGCGCTTAATCCTCGGATGCGATGGCATCTCAGCTCGGCTGCCGACTGTTCGCTGCCAAAACGCAGTTGAGAAGTTGAAAGAAGTCGATGCCAAAGAAGTCGATGCCAGAAGTCGATGCCTGTCCCCGAATTCATGCCCGAAGTCGATGCCTGTCCCGAAAGCCGGCCGAAAGTCGCGAACGAATTCGATGCCTGTCCCGAAAGCCGCGAACGAATTCGATGCCTGTCCCAGACTTCACCACGCCACCTTGCCGCCCAACCCGCCACCGCGCGATAGTGGCGGGAACCACCGCCTCAGTCCGCGTCACGCGGCCTTGATGGCTTCTTTCACCAATCCTCACTGGAATCGCCCGATGTCTTTCGACGTAGAAAGTCTCTTTGGCCGTCGCGCTGATAATCGCTGGGATCGCGTTGCGGTTGGCGACCTGCTGGAACGCATGACCTGGAGCGAGCCGGACAAGGTCGCGCTCAGCGCCACCGCAGACGCCATCTACGACCCCCTTTTTGCGAGCGTGACTTACCGGCAGGCGGACCGCATTGCCAATCAGTTGGCGAACGCGCTGCTGGCGCTGGGTCTTGAGCGCGGCGATCGGGTGGCGATGCTCTGCGAGAACTCGGTGGAGGCCTATCTCAGCAAGCTGGGGATTGCGAAGGCCGGGCTGGTGGCGATGCCTATCAACACGATGATGGCGCCGGACGTCATCGAACACATGCTGCGCCATGTGGACGCGAGGGTGGCCCTGGTGGATGCCGACCTCTGGGCGGAGAAAGGCACGCCGTTCATCAATGCCGGGGTACCGCCGGTGGCGAGCTATGACGGCGCGACGCCGCCGCCCGCGGGCGCTGTGCGCTTTCGTGACTTCATCGCCGGCGCGTCGGAGGCCGAGCCCGAGGTGCGCATTCATGGCGACGATATCTGGCAGATCCTGCTGACCTCGGGCACCACCGCGATGCCCAAGGCCGTGATGATTTCGCACACCTTCAGCTATATGGCGGCGCACAGCCACGCGCTGTCCTATTCACGCGGTTTGCCGCGCGAATGTGATCTGGTGACCTGTTCATTCCTGCCGGTGGTCTACCACGTGGGCGACCACGCGCAGGTGCTGTCGGCCTTCGTGGCGGGTGGCAGGGTGGTGCTGGGCCGTCGCCCGCAGCCGGCGGCGGTGGCCAAGACCGTGAGCCGCGAAGGCGTGACCTGTCTGTGGGGCGGTTCGCCGCAGATGCTCACCGACCTCGCGCGCGAAGTGGAATCCTCCCGCTATTCCTACGACTTCAGCCGCGTGTCCGTGATTGTGTTTGGCTGGGCCGCGATGAGTCCGGGGCTCGCCAACACCTGGCAGCAGTTGTGCAACGGCGTTGAGTTGGTGGGCATCTTTGGTCAGACCGAAGCCATTGCCTGCCATCGCTTCTGGCCCGCGCGCTGGAACGAGAAATACCGGCGCACCGCGCCCGAAATCAATTACGTGGGGATCCCCTCGCCGATGTTGGCGTCGACCGTGGTGGACGAGGACGGCCGCTCCCTGCATGACCAACCGGGTGCTGCCGGCGAAGCCGTCTATCGCTCGCCCGCCGTGACGGCGGGTTATTTCCGCGACGAGGCCGCGACCGCTGAAGCATTTCGTGGCGGCTGGTTCCATAGCGGGGACATGTGCGTGTACGACGAAGAGGGCCTGCGCATCATGGTCGACCGCTATAAGGACGTGGTGAAGTCGGGCGGTGAAAACGTCTCCAGCATTCGGGTGGAAGCGGTGCTGGTTCAGCATCCCTCAGTTGCGCGCGCGGCGGTGGTAGGTCTGCCGGATGCGCGCTGGGGCGAAGCGGTGACGGCAGTGATCGTGCCGGCCGGCGGCAGCGTCATTGATGAAGCGGAATTAATCGCTTTCTGCCGCACGCGGCTCGCAGGATTTGAAACGCCGAAGCGCGTGGTCGTGATGGAGGACTTGCCGGTGACGGTGGGGGGTAAGGTGTTGAAGTACCGGTTGCGGGCGATGTTGGGGTAAGCGCGAGAGAGTTGATGCCTGTCCCGGGATTTGCGAAATCTCGTGCCACCACTCGCCCTTCGACAGGCTCAGGGCGAACGGTAATCTGAGCGGAAAGAAACCGATGCCTGTCCAGTAGTTCACTCATCCCGTAGTTCACTCAGGGGAACGGTTTGAGGCCCGTTCGTGCCTGTCGAAGCATGAACGGGCGCGGCAGTGCGCTCAGCACGGGCCGCGAATTCGAGCACCACCGGCAGTCGATGCTCCCGAGAATCCAGGTCCGCAGGTCAATGCCAGTCCGCAGGTCAATGCCTGTCCCGGAATTTCGGAACGCCCTTCGACAGGCTCAGGGCGAACGGAACACCGACCTCAAGACAAGTTGGTGCCTGTCCCGGAGTTCACAGTCCCGGAATTGCCGCCTCGATGCCGTGCGCAAGTCGATGCCTGTCCCGGAATTGCCTGTCCCGGAATTGCGGGAATTGCCGGAGTTCACTCAGGGGAACGGTTTGCGCACGTCGATGCATGTCCCAGAATTTCGTGTCCCGGGATTTCTGCCGCGGAGTTTCTGACCTGAAGGCCTAAACCCCGTTCGTGCTGAGCTTGTCGAAGCATGGACGGGCGTGGCGGTCTCAATTGCCTCTAGCCCCGCCCCTGAGTTAGCTCCCGTCCGTGGACAGACTGATCCGCGAACGGCAACGCTCGGCAACCTCAACCGATCAAGCTCAGCGCCTATACTCACGCAACCCAACGCGGCAAATCACCGCTCCCAAACCCAACGCCGCCCCACGGCCTGCCAAGACACTTGCGAGAGACGATATGACCGAGAATCACAGCACTAAAGCCCAACCCGATTGCGACGTGGTGGTGGTCGGGTCCGGTTTCGCCGGGGTCTACGCCCTGTGGCAGGCAAGCCAGCGCGGACTCAGCGTGCGCGGCTTCGAGCGTGGGTCTGATGTGGGCGGTACCTGGT
>CAMBZS010000215.1 GCA_945872335.1 Bordetella parapertussis
TCACCATCGATGCGCCACAACTCAAAGCCTTCGGCGCGAAGTACAAGGCCGAATACAAGAGCGACTCCGACCACAATGGCATCAAAGGCTACACCGGGATCTACATCCTGAAAGCTGCCATTGAAAAGGCCGGCAAAGTCGATCGGAAGGCTGCCGCCGAGGCCCTGCGCAACAGCTGCTTCAGCGCCAAACAGCACCCGGGCGTCCTGATGGATGTCTGCTTCGATGACAAAGGCGATATCGATCGAGAGAGCTTCATGGTCGAGGTGAAGAACGGGCGTCCCGAGGTGGTGGCCACGCTCCCGCCGGCAGGTCTGGTCAAGAAGCAGTAAGCGCGTCTGCACCCCCGATCAGCGGCCCCACCCGGGCCGCTGATCGGGGGCCGCTCCCCGCGCGCGCCTCAGCAATGCGCGGCCCTTCCCTTCACCCCTGACCCGCATGACCGATTTCATCCAGCTGCTCTTCAGCGGCATGGCCACGGGCTGCATTTATGCGCTCGCCGCCCTGGGCTTCACGCTGCTTTGGCAGGCCTCGGGCACGATCAATTTCGCCCAGGGCGAGTTCGTCATGCTGCCGGCCTTCTCCATGGTGGTCATGCTGCATGCCGGCGTGCCGCTCTGGATCGCATTTCTCGCTAGCTGCGCCGTGTCGGTGCTGGTGCAGGGCTGGGCCTTCAAGCGCGGCCTGGTCGACCCGCTGTTCCGATACGGCATCATGCCGATCGTTGTCGCCACCATCGGCTTGTCGATTGCGATGCGAAACCTGGTGCGCGCAGGCTACAGCGCCGAGCCACAGCCGTTTCCGCAGGTATTTCCCGACAAGGTGTATGACATCGCGGGCGTGACCGTGTCCGGCAGCGATATCGGCACCTTCGTTTTTGCGCTCCTCCTGGTGTTTGCCGTTCAGGCCTACCTCTCTCGCACCGTCACCGGTCGCGCCATGCAGGCTGTCGCCCAGAATGCAGAGAGCGCGACGGTCCTGGGCATCAACGTGCCGCGCATGATTTTCTATACCTTCGCCATCAATGCCGTGCTGGCGGCAGCGGCGGCACTTCTGGTCACGCCCACCTACCTCGCCAAGTTCGACATGGGCGAGGGGCTTGGCACCAAGGCATTTTTTGCTGCCATCATCGGCGGCTTCAACAACTCGCGTGGCGCCCTGCTGGGCGGGCTGATCGTCGGTGCCTGCGAGAATCTGGCCGCCGCCTACATCTCACCGGCCTACAAAGACGCGGTCGCGTTGATCCTGTTCATGGTGGTGATCCTGTTCAAGCCGCAGGGTCTGCTGGGTAGCCGCGAGGAGCGCAAGGTATGACGCGCCTCAATGGGTTGATCGGGATCGTGGTGCTCGCGTTATTCCTGGTGGTGCCCAACTTTCTGAAGAACTACGGCATTCATCTGTTCACCACCTGGCTGGTGTTCATCATTGCCACCATGGGCCTGAACCTGACAGTGGGCTACGCCGGGCAGAAGTCGCTCGGCCACGCCGCTTTTTTCGGCATCGGAGCCTACACGGTTGCGATTCTTCTGAAGGCCGGGGTCAGCTTCTGGGTCGGGCTTCCGCTTGCGGCCCTCATCTGTTTTTGCACCGGGCTGGTGGTGGGCTTTCCAGCGCTCCGTGTGCAGACCATCTACCTGGCGTTTGCCACGCTCGGCTTCAACACCGCCATCTGGCTGGTCATGCGCAATGAAGAGTGGCTCACAGGCGGCAACTTCGGCATCAACAATATTGCCCGTCCGTCGATCGGAACCCTGAGCCTGGACGGGAACCTCGCCTACTATTTCTTTGTGCTGGTGGTCACACTGATCCTCGCGGCCCTGCTCGCCGCCCTCCTCCGCTCTCCCTGGGGAAAAGCCTTTACCGCGCTCCGCGACAACCCGATCCGTGCCGAAAGTCTGGGTATCGACACGCGCGGCTACACGCTCCTAAGCTTTGCAATCGGCGCAGCCTACGCGGGCATTGCAGGGGGCCTGTATGCCTCGCAGGTTCAGTTCATTGATCCTGCGCTCTTTACCGTCCACGCCTCGATCATGATGTACCTCATGGTGGTGGTGGGTGGCCCGGGCTATTTCCTGGGGCCGGTGCTGGGCTCGGCCGTGGGCGTGGTGCTGCCCGAGTGGCTGCGCTTTGCACAGGGCTGGTATCTGTTTTTGTTTGGCGCGTCGGTGGTGGTTCTCATGATCTGGCTGCCCGATGGATTGTTGTCCATCCCCGAGCGGTTGCGGGCGCGACGCGAGGCCCGCGAGGCCTCAGCCGCCCGGGCGACTGCGGCTGAGGCCGTGGGCAAGGGGGCGCGCGCATGACGCCCGCCCGCACCGCCGCAGGCGCAGCGACAGCGCCTCTGCTGCGCGTCACCGACATTCGCAAACACTACGGCGCGATCCGGGCCGTGGATGGTGTGTCGTTCGAGGTTCATCCCGGCGAGATTTTCGGTGTGATTGGACCCAACGGTTCAGGCAAGACCACGCTCTTCAACAGCATGCTGGGTCAGATCACACCCGACAGCGGCCAGATCCAATTGAAGGGCGAAGACGTCACCCGGCTTGGCCCGCTTGAGCTCAGCCGCCGTGGTGTGGGCCGAACCTTCCAGACGCTGCAGGTCTTTGGGCGGATGACGGTGCGCGACAATCTGATCGTGGCGGCACAGGAACACCAGGGCTCGATGTTTTCGCGCATGTTCGCCCCCCCGGATTCAGGCCTGGGCGCACGAGCCGACGCGCTCATCGATCAGTTCCGGATCCGCCACGTGGCCGACCGCAAGGCAGGCGAACTCAGCTACGGCCAGCAGAAGCTGGTCGATATCGCCATGGCTTTCATGAGCGCGCCCGATCTGGTGCTGCTCGACGAGCCCTGCGCGGGCGTGAATCCGTCGCTGGTGGGCGGTATCAGCCGGCTTCTGAAGGAATTGAACCGGGACCGTCGGGGCAGTTTCGTGGTGATCGAGCACAACATGGATTTCGTGATGGACCTTTGCCACCGAATCATGGTGATGGTCGAAGGTACCGTGCTCGCGGTGGGCACCCCCGAGGAAATCCGTTCGAACCGCGCGGTGCTGGATGCCTACCTGGGCAACTGACTACGCCCCCGATATGCCCCCGCACCCAGCCGAACACCTGCGCGAACGCCCACCTACAGGCCACCGAGACCCGCCGTGACCGAATCCCGGAACCCGACCGACGCCCCGTACTGCATCGAGTTTCATGACGTGGTCGCAGGGTATAAGGACTTCATGATCCTTAACAACCTGTCGTTTTCGGTTCGGGCGGGCAGCATCACGCTTCTCATCGGACCGAACGGTGCAGGCAAATCCACTGTACTGAAAACCCTCTTCGGGCTCCTGAAACCGCGCCAGGGAAGCATTCGGCTCGACGGCCGCGATATCACTGGAACCGCACCGTCCGAGCTTCTGGCCCGGGGCATTGCATTCGTCCCGCAGGGCCGCAACCTGTTCGGCAAGCTCACTGTCTACGAGAACCTGGAATTGGGCGGCATCACACTCGGCATGAAGACCGCGCGCGAGCGCATTCCCGAGGTGCTGGCGCTTTTCCCCAGGGTGAGGGAGCGCCTGCATTCGCGCGCTGCCTCACTATCGGGCGGCGAACAGAAACAACTCGAGGTCGGACGGGCACTGTTGCTGCGCCCGCGCGTCTTGCTGATCGACGAGCCCTCGATCGGGCTATCGCCGATCGTGGTACAGGATGTGTTCAAGCTGCTGCGCAGGCTCGCCGACCAGGGTACGACGGTGCTGATGGTGGAGCAGAACGTGAAAAGCGCGCTGCGTTATTCCGACGACGCCATTGCGCTCGAATCCGGCCGACTGGTGCTCCATAAGCCGGCCCAGGCAGTTCTCGCCGATCCCGATATGGAGCGACTTTTTCTGGGTGGCGCTCACCTGGTAGACACCGTTCAGCCGTCCGAGACGGCCCTGATCCGGGAAGCCCTGTGATCGACGGCAACACCCGGCTGATCGCCCACATCGGACACCCGACGCATACCTTCAAGTCGCCGATGATCTACAACCCGTACTTCGAGGCGGCGGGAATCAATGCCGTTGTCGTGCCAATGGATTGCAGCACCCCGCATTTCGAGTCGCTGCTCAGAGCAGTGTTTTCATTGGGCAACATCATTGGAGCCCTGATCACCATGCCGCACAAGGTCGCGGTGGTGGATCTGCTCGATCAGGTCACCGCCACCGTGCGCGTTGCGGGCGCCTGCAACGCGGTTCGCCGCACACCCGACGGGCGACTGGAGGGCGATATGTTTGACGGCGCAGGGTTCGTGCGCGGGGTGATCCGCAAGGGCTTTGATCCGGCTGGGCGTCGCGCGCTGGTGGTGGGATCGGGCGGAGTGGGTCGCGCTATTGCCGCATCGCTTGCCGGTGCAGGTGTGAGCGCCATTGCACTCTTTGATGTGAACGCACTCGCAGCCGAGCAACTGGCGGCAAGGCTGAGCAACCACTATCCGGCAATCGATGTAAGCACTGGAAGCAACGACCCGGCAGGGTTTGATCTGGTGGTGAACGCCTCGCCGCTTGGCATGAACGACGGTGATCCGCTTCCGGTTGATGTCTCGCGCCTGACCTCCCGAACATTTGTCGGCGAGGTGGTGATGAGACACGAAACCACCGCGTTGTTGGCCGCGGCGCAGGCGCGCGGCTGCCAGACCCAGTTGGGGACCGACATGCTGTTTGAGCAGATTCCGGCTTATCTCGAGTATTTCGGACTGCCGAGCACCACCGCCGAGCATCTGCGACAGGTTGCAAGGGTGAGCTACTGATCGATGACAGCGGTCGGCTCGCTCGCGCGAGGATCGATCGGACAGTCCGCTCACCGCGCGCGGCTCGTACCCTCGAGCAGCGACGCAACCCCTTCGGTTCGAATCCGCCGCGCTAGCGACTCGCCGGCCGCCCAGCGGGCGAGCGCTTCAAAGCAGTCACGATGTGTGACCTCCGACTCATGCTGGGTGTGCGGCCAGTCGCTCGCCCAGATGAGGCGCTGCGGGCCAAAGGCGGCAACGAGGCGCGCGAGCAGCGCAGGGGCGAGCACCTCACCGCGCGCCACGCCACCGGTTCGATAGGCCGCAGACACCTTCACCCAGACGCGACCGGTGGCCCCGGAGTCAAGCAAGGCGCGAAAGCCTGGGTCATCCGCCCCCTGCTCCGGGTCGGGCCGACCGAAGTGATCGATACAGACGCGCGCACCCGAGGCGAGGAGCGGTGCCAGCAACCCCGGCAGATCAACCGCCTTCCGATGAATCTCGACATGGAAGTTGCGGCAGGCCACGCGCGCAAGGAACGCCGGCCACGGGGCAGTAGACAGGTCGGGAAGGGACAGCCCCTCGAGGTTCAACCGAACGCCCACAGCCCCCTGCTCCGCGAGTGAATCGAGCGCGACATCGGTGATGTCAGGATTCACAACCACCACGGCGCGCAGGCGCTCGGGATGGCGCGCCACCGCCGCGAGCATGTGCCGGTTGTCGGTGCCCAGAAAGCTGGGCTGGGTGAGCAGACCGCCTGCAAGTTTCGCGGCGTCGAGGTGGGCGACGAACTGCTCGGCGGTTGCCGCGTAGCTCGGCGTGTAGCGACGAGGCGTCACGAACGGCAGGTCAGGCGCAAAGACATGCGCGTGCCCGTCGACCTCACCAATCATTGCGGCGTCAGCTTGAGCGAGCGCGCAACGGCACCGAGCGCATCGTATTCGCTGCGCAGCATGGATCGCAGCGCATCACCCTTCAGGATCATGATCTGCTCGCCCGCATCCTCGCAGTAGCGGCGCGTGGCAGGCGTGCCCATCGCCGACTCGAACGCCTGCTCGATGTTCGACAGCACGGCGGCCGGCGTTCCCTTGGGCGCCAGGATGGCACGCCACAACATGGTCTGTTCACCCGCGATCCCCATCTCGCGAAGCCCCAGCGCGTCCGGCATTGCCGCCGAGCGGTCCGCCGCACTCGAAAGGAGGCAACGCGCCTTGCCCGATTTCACCGCCGACATCACCGGCGGGATCGAACCCACATAGATCGAGACATGTCCGCCGAGAAAGTTGGTGAGCGTTTCGCCTGCTCCCTTGAACGGGACATCGCGGACCTGCACACCGAGCGCGCGAAAGATACGCGCGGCCGCCAGGTGACCGGTACCCCCCAGACCATCATTGCCGTAGGTATAGCGATCGGGGTTGCGGCGCAGTTCCTCGATGAAGGCCCGCCCGTCGCGCGCGGGAAAGTCGGCCAGTACGCAAAACACATAGGGCGCCTGTGACAGCTGAATCACGGGCACATAGTCATCGACCGTGTAGCTTGCCTTCATGGAGTGCGGTGACGCAGTGAGCGGGCTGCTCCACACCCCTGCGAGCGTGAGTCCGTCAGGCCGGGCATTGACCACCTGCCCCACCCCGATCGTGCCGCCTGCGCCACCCACGTTGGCAACGATGACGGGGTTCTTCAGAAACGGCTCAGCCTCCTTGCCGACGAGGCGAAAGAACACGTCGGTTCCC
>CAMBZS010000216.1 GCA_945872335.1 Bordetella parapertussis
TGGCGGCGAACCGGCGCGAGGCGACTCGCCGGTACACGATAGCGCGCTGACCCGGCTGTTTTTTCCGGCGGCATCGATGCGGGCGCCGCCCTCAGCCTGATGATTGCAAGGGGCAGGCCGAAGCGGCGCAGCCACAAGATTCATTGTTCGCACGCAAGCACGGACGTATCATTACCGTTTGATGCCAAAGGCTCGTGTTGTCGGCTTGCCTGCCGCGTTTTTTCCACCCGATGCCCATCGCCTCTCGAATGAACGATCAGGAAGATTCCGAGACCCTCCGTCGGCGAATCGTCGAGCTTCAACTCGAGCATGAAGGGCTGGATGCCATGATTGACGCGGTCAGCCCGCAAGGCGATTTTGATGATCTGCAGTTGCGCCGCTTGAAGAAGCGTCGCCTGCAGATTCGCGACACCATCACCCTGCTTCAAATGCGGCTGGTGCCGGACGTTCCGGCCTGACGTGAGCGATCTTCGCGCGGCTTTCTTCGAGCGGATTGTTGCGGCCTTTCACCCGGATGGCGAGGTGGCCCGGTCGCAGCCTGGCTACCGGCTTCGGCCCAGCCAGGTGGCCTTCGCCCAGGCGGTGGGCGAGGCGCTCGAGGCGCGCTCCACGCTGGTGGCCGAAGCGGGAACCGGGATCGGGAAGACCTTCGGCTACCTGGTGCCAGCGCTCCTGTCCGGTGGCATGGTGCTCGTGAGTACCGGCACTCGAACGCTTCAGGATCAGCTGTTCCGGAGAGACCTGCCGCGGGTGCGCGATGCGCTGCGGGTGGGCACTCGGGTGGCGCTCCTGAAGGGGCGCGCCAACTACGTCTGCCGCTATCACCTCAGGCGAAATCTTGAAGACGGGCGCTTTGACCGGCGCGAAGACGTGGTCGTGCTTCATCGCATTGACCGGTTCGCTTCGGTGACGACGACCGGTGATCGCAGCGATGCGCCTTCCATCCCGGAAGACGCGCCCGCCTGGGCGCGCGCCACCTCCACCCGCGAAAACTGTCTGGGGCAGGACTGCCCGGACCTGCGCGAATGTTTTGTATTCAAAGCGCGGCAGGCAGCGCAGGAGGCTGATCTGGTGGTGGTCAACCATCATCTGCTGTGCGCCGATCTGGCGTTGCGCGATGAGGGCGTGGCCGATCTGCTGCCCACAGCGCAGGCCATTGTTTTTGACGAGGCGCATCAGCTCCCCGACATTGCCAGTCAGTTCTTTGGACGCTCGGTGTCCAGCCGTCAGCTGGTCGAGTTTGCGCGCGATGCGATGCGCGAGGGCCTGTCCGAAGCAGCGGATGCGGCCGACTGGATCACGCTCAACCGTCGCCTCGAGCAGTACCTTCGGCAGTGGCGGCTCGCGGTCTCGGGCAGCGGTCGACTGGACCGCGACAGGCTGATTGCCAATCAGGAGTTCGGCGCGGCGACCATTGATGTCATGGCTGCCTTGCGGGCGTTTCGCGAGCCTCTGCAGGGGGCGGCTGAACGTGGACCGGAGGTGGGGCGGCTCGCTGCGCGGGCGATCGAGCTGGAGCGCCTGCTTGGCCAATGGAGCGACGGTCTCGCTGGCGCAGAAAGCAATGCCGACAGCGCGTCTGGCGGTGGTGGATCGGTGCTGTGGGCCGACGCGGGCGCGGGCGCGCTGGTGCTGCATGCCACGCCGTTGTCGCTTGCCGAGGTGTTCAAGCGGCATCGCGAGGCGGTGCCGCGGGCCTGGGTGTTTGTGTCGGCCACGCTGGCGGTCGGCCAGGATTTCAGCCACTTTACTGGCCTTCTCGGACTTGGCGAGAGTCGTTGCGAGGCCTGGCCCAGCCCCTTCAACACGCCTCAGCAGGCGCTCCTGTACGTGCCGCCCTGCGGTGATCCGGCTGCGTCGGAATTTGCCGACCGGGTCGCCGCTTCGATCACGCCACTGCTCGAGGCCAATCGGGGGCGCGCGTTCATTTTATGCACCAGCTTGAGAATGGTTGAACAGCTCGCCGAGCGGCTGGTGCGGTTGGCTCAGTCCTCGCGCACGCCTGTTGAATGGCTGGTTCAGGGGCAGTTGCCGCGAAATGAACTGCTGTCGCGGTTTCGCGGGGCGGACGCGCCCGTGCTGATCGGATCCGCGAGTTTCTGGGAAGGGGTGGATGTGGTCGGGGACCAGTTGTCGCTTGTGGTGATCGACAAGCTTCCGTTTGCTCCCCCCGATGATCCGGTACTCCGGGCGCGAAGCGACGCCCTGCGTCGTCAGGGAGGGGATCCGTTCGGCCTGATTCAGCTGCCCGCGGCAGCGATGGCGCTCAAACAGGGCGCCGGTCGGTTGATTCGCTCTGAGCGGGATCGCGGGCTGCTTGTGATCTGTGACGAGCGTCTGGTGTCAAGAGGCTATGGGCGCACGCTGAGGAGAAGCCTTCCCGCCATGCCGATCACGCGTCAACCCGAAGAAGCCCTTGAGTGGGTGCGGCGCGGGCATCGGCCTGACCCGCCCGGCGGTATGGAACCCGGCGGTGCGGAGCCCGTGGGTGCGGAACCCTTGGCTTTAGCGCCAGAAGCGCCACCAGCTGGTGGGCTCGGCCGGAGCGGATGATGCCGTTTGAGGAAAGGTTTTCTGCAGCACGCGCCGGGTGTCGTCACGCAGGTCAGCCATGCCCAGCTTGTCGTAGGCGTCAGCGAGCATGATCAAGGCCTGCTCGGTGGAGCGCGCGGAAGGAAACTGGCGCACGATCGCCTGTGCCCGGTTGGCGGCGGCTACGTAAGCGCCGCGGCGAAAGTAGTAGCGGGCAACAGCCAGCTCGCCCGAAGCCATTGCATCAACCAGGTACACCATGCGCTGCTGCGCGTCTGCCGCGTATTGGCTTTGTGGGAACCGGTTGATGAGCGTTCGAAAAGAATCGAAGGCGTCGCGGGCCGCGGTAAGGTCGCGCTCAGCCAGATCCTGCCGGCCGAGTGCAGCGAACAGGCCTTCCTGCTCGTTGAAATTGACGACACCTTTCATGTAGAGCGCGTAGTCGAGCGCGGGATGGCTGGGGTGGAGCTTGATGAAGCGGTCGAGCGCAGCGATGGCGAGTACGCGTTCGTTATTGCGATAATGCGCGTAGGCAATTTGCAGTTGCGCCTGCTCGGCCCAGCGGCCGAACGGGTAGCGTGATTCCAGTTTTTCCAGCAGTTTGATGGCCTCGGGCCAGCTGCGGCGATCGAGGTCTTTGCGGGCTTCGCTGTAGAGTTTGTCCGGCGGCCAACCGACGGTTTCGTCGGGTTGATCAAATGTGCCGCAACCCGACAGCACGAGCATCAGCCACACACCCAACAGGCGGACGGCGTTCAGGATATGTCGATTCATCAGAGCATTATAGCCAACGAAGGCGAACTGGCTGCTGTGTCCGTTGCACGGGAGGCAGGTCATCCCGAGCGGTTGTTGTCGCCCACGGATTCGACCCCAGCTACCTACGAGCTGTCGGCTGCGGGGGCGCACGGCGAGCGCCTGGATCGGTTCCTCGCGCGGTCGCTGCCGCAGTATTCCCGTTCGCGGTTGCAGCGCTGGATCGAGCTCGGAGCGATCAGCTGGGACGAGCGTGTGCTGGGGCGCCGGCACCGACTGGCCGGAATCGAAACCCTGCTGGTCGAGCTGCAACCTCTGGAGGCCGAGGCTGCGTTTGCGCCCGAAGAGGTTGCGTTCAATCTGGCCCACGAAGACGATGCGCTCCTGGTGGTCGATAAGCACGCCGGCTTGGTGGTGCACCCCGGTGCCGGTAACTGGCACGGCACCCTGCTGAACGGCCTGCTCCATCGCTTCGTGAGCCAAACCGCTTTGCCGCGCGCGGGGATCGTTCATCGGCTGGACAAGGACACCAGCGGCCTGATGGTGGTAGCCCGAACCGAGGGCTCCATGTCCCATCTTGCTGATCAGATTGCGTCGCGCCGGATGGGGCGTCGCTATCTGGCGCTGGTGCAGGGCAACGCAGCGGATCGGACCGAGGTTGATGAACCCATCGGGCGGGACCCCGCGCAGCGAATCCGAATGGCGGTCGTCCGCGGTCACGGCGGGCGCGCGGCGCGCTCGGTGTTCCGAAAGCTGGCCGAGGGGCGCCTGGGCGCCCGCGCGGTGAGCTTGGTCGAGTGCCGGCTTCACACCGGGCGAACCCATCAGATCCGGGTGCACGCGCGACATCTCGGCGCACCGATCGTGGGAGACGTGCTCTATGGTGGACTGGCTGATTCGCTCGCGCCGCGGCAGGCACTCCACGCCTGGCGGCTTGAACTGAAGCACCCGGATAGCGGCCGGACGCAGATCTGGACCTCAGCCTGGCCGCACGATCTCCGCGCCTTGCTCGATTCGGCGGGCATTGATCTGAATGAGGCGATGCATCTGGCCGATCGCCCCTTCCATGACGCGGGGGCGCTTTGAGTATTGCCTTGGTGCCGGCGGATTGGCCGCGGCCCGGAACGGTATGTGCTGCTGTCACGCCCCGCAGCGGTGGCGTAAGTGGTGGCGCCTGGGGGCTGCCGCATGGCCAGACCGGGGGCTTGAATCTGGGCTCGCGCTGCGGTGACCAGCCCGATTCAGTGACCGAAAACCGTCGACGACTGCGCGCCGCACTGCCCGCCGATCCCCACTGGCTCGAGCAGGTGCATGGCGTGGCAGTTCACCGCGTCATTGCCCCGGTCGAATCCCCTGAAGACCGACTCGAGGTCCGCGCCGACGCGTCGGTTACGGACGTTCCGGGGCGCGTGCTCGCGGTGCTGAGTGCAGACTGCCTGCCGGTGTTGTTGTCCGATCGTTCGGGCCGTCGTATCGGCGCCGCGCATGCAGGTTGGCGCGGCCTCGCTGCAGGGGTGGTTGAAAACACCGTGGCCGTGCTTCGTTCGCTACCAGGCGAAGACGAGTCCCTGAGTGCCTGGCTGGGGCCGGCGATTGGGCCTGCCGCATTCGAAGTGGGGGACGAAGTGCGACAGGTGTTTGTCGAGGAGGACCCTGTATCAGCGGTCTGCTTTCGTCCCGCCTCGCAGCCGGGCAAGTGGATGGCCGACCTGTTTTCGCTTGCGCGACAGCGCCTCGCGCGGGTGGGCGTGACCGAGGTCTGGGGCGGTGGGCAGTGCACGGTCGCGGACCGTAACCGGTTTTACTCGCACCGGCGCGACAGGGTCACTGGCCGGATGGCCTCACTGATCTGGATCAAGCCCGGCTCATGACGGGGGCGGGGGGGTGTCAGACGCCTCGCGTTGCTGGCGGTTGCGTCGGCGCTGAGGCGTTCCGATGAGGTACAGCAGAACCGACAGCGGGAAAACACCATAAAAGAAGAATGTGGCGATGCCCGCCACCCACGATGTTTCAGTGAGTGACATCAGAAGGACGACATAAAGCCAAGCGATTGCAATGATGTACATCGGCGCCCAGTAAGGTCGTGTTTTGAAAAATCAGCGTCGCAGGGGAGAATGCCTGAAAAAAGTGCTAGTGGGCAGAACCTGGGGAAATCATGGCAACAGCCAAGCGCAGCAAGGCCACCGCAGCAGCCGGAAGGAAACCCGCGGGGCGTCAACCGCCCAAGGCACCGGCACAGCCAAAGCCGGCGCCGCGGGCGAGGAAGTCTGCAGCCAGAAGCGCCGCCCGTGGCGCTGCCGCGCCGAGCGATGCAAACCCGGGCGCTGCAAATCCGGGCGCTGCGTCCGGGCGAACCGGGGCTGCGTCCGAATCCAAATCCGCTGCTTTTTCGGCTGGCGCCCTGCCGGCCGGCCTTCACATCGCGTCTGAGGCCATGTCTGGTTTGCAGGCTGAGTATCTCAAGCGCCTGACCGATCTCATGTCGTCACCCAATCCGCCGGCCGCGCCTGACCGGCGTTTCGCCGATGCGAGCTGGCAGACCGGACCGTTTGCCTGGGGTGCGGCGCTTTACTCATTGAATGCCGAGTTTCTGCAGAAGATGGCCGATGCGGTGGAGGGCGAGTCGAAGTCGCGCGAGCGGTTGCGTTTTGCCACCCAGCAGTGGGTCGACATGATGTCGCCAGCGAATTTTCTGCTCACGAATCCGGAAGCTCAGAAGAAACTCCTCGACACGCGGGGCGAGAGTCTGTGGTCGGGCATCCAGAACATGCTCACGGATCTGCATAAGGGACATATTTCCCAGACCGATGAGCTTGCCTTTGAGGTGGGGCGTAATGTAGCCACCACGCCGGGGTCGGTGGTGTTTCAAAACGATCTCATTCAGTTGATCCAGTACACGCCCACCACCGATCGCGTGAGTAGTCGGCCACTGTTGATGGTGCCGCCCTGCATCAACAAGTTCTACATCATGGACCTGCAGCCCGACAATTCGCTGGTCGCCTATGCAGTGTCGCAGGGCCAAACCGTGTTCATGGTGTCATGGCGAAATGTGCAGGCCGATCAAAGCGGGCTCACCTGGGATGACTATGTCGAGCGGGGCGTCATCGAGGCGGTCC
>CAMBZS010000217.1 GCA_945872335.1 Bordetella parapertussis
CCAACCATCAACTGATCGTGCAGGGACTGGTCAAGGGCGATCTCGAGACTGCCTCAAACCTGTTGTCAGTCGAGGGCGTGAATATCAACGCCATTCGCCCGAACACACTTCAGTATTTTTCAATCAACTGCCAGAACGCGAAGCACCAGGTCGAGTCCTTCGTGGTGCCACCGGACAGCAAGATCACCAAGCTTGAAGAGCTGAAAGGCAAACGCATCTTCTCGGCCCCCGGCCCTGGCAACCTGTTTGTCGCCAAAGGGGTGCTGAAGGCGGTCGGCCTGGATGAAAAAGACTACTCCATGCAGGAACAGCAAATGGCGGTTCACATCGGCGCAATCAAGGGCGGGCAGTTTGATGCCGGTTACACGCTCGAACCCATCACCAGCATGATGGTGGCGCAGGGGCTCGCGCGCCGTCTTGATGTGGGTCTGATCGCCAAATACATGCTGGGCCGCACTGACGCCTGCGCCGTGCTGGCCGGGGGCGCGATGAGCGTGAAGTTTCTGAAGGAACGGCCGCAGGTGGCAGAGCGCCTGGCGCGTGCCTGGGCCAAAGCGCTGAATGACGGCAACAACGATCCCAAAGCGCGTGATCTGCTCGCGAGCCACATGAACGTGTCGCCCACCATTTCGGCGACCGTGCCGCTCTCGTACTACAACATGGTCAAGGATCTCAAACCGTCTGAAATCGCCGATCTCCAAAACCTGGTCGATCAGGCAACAGCCTATGGTCTGGTCAAGACCAAGGTTGACGTTCGTCCCATGCTGAAGACGTTCTGATTCGTTTAGCGTCTGTCTTCCCAACAAACTCCACCCAGGCCATCGCAATGTCAGGTGCCCGTTTTGCTTCCGCGCTCACGCCCGCCGTGGGTGCGGTGGCTTTCATAGCCTTATGGGCGCTGATCGCGGCCCTGGAGGTGGTTGATCCGGTGCTGCTCCCTTCGCCGCAGGCGTCGGGGCTCGCCATCTGGCAGGGGTTTGTTGGTGGCGCGCTGTTGGCCGATACGCTCATCACCATTCGTCGGACGCTGCTTGCTTTCGTCATTGCAGTGGGCGTTTGTGTGCCTCTGGGGTTGGTGCTCGGTTCGTCAGTACGCCTTTATCGGTCGCTTGAGTTTGTGATCGATTTTTTCCGCTCCACGCCCGCGTCGGCGCTGTTTCCGTTGTTTCTGGTGATTCTTGGTGTGGGTGAGAGCACCAAGGTGGCGGTTGCAGCGTTCGGGGCCGGGCTGCTGATCCTTTTCAACACCGCCTACGGTGTGATGAACGCACGCAAGACCCGCCAGGCGGCGGCGCGGGTGATGGGCGCCTCACCGCTTCGGGTGATGGCGAGCGTAACGTTTCTTGAGTCGCTGCCCCAAACGCTGGTGGGTATGCGCGCCGGGGTCTCGTTCTCGTTAGTGATTGTGATCGTTGCGGAAATGTTCATTGGTTCCACCGACGGGCTCGGGCAACGCGTGATCAACACTCAGTCCATCTTCAATATGCCCGAAATGTACGCCACGATCTTCTCGGCGGGTGTGCTGGGTTATGGCCTCAATCTGATCTTCATCCTGATCGAGCGGCGGTTCGTCCATTGGGGTGGTAAATGAGCGCGGTGTTGGCGGATTCTTCGGCGATGTCTGCTCCGCTGGCTGCGCCTGCCACGCACATCACCATCCGCGGGCTCACCAAGAGCTTTGCCGGTCAGCCGCTTTACACCAACTTCGACCTCGACTTTCCAAAGGGTCGAATCACCTCGGTGTTTGGCCCGAATGGCTGTGGAAAGTCCACCATGATCAACATGGTTGCAGGACTTCTACCCATGGACGGCGGCCAGGTGCTGTTCGATGGCAAGCCACTCAGCCAGACTGTCATCGGCTATGTGTTTCAAAACTATCGTGATGCGCTCTTTCCCTGGAAGCGTGCCATCGACAATATTCGTTATCCGCTCGCGATCGCAGGTAAATCGCGCGGCGAATGCAATGCCCGTACTGACGAACTGATGCAGTCGTTTGATATCCGCTTTGACCTGAACCGCTACCCGTATGAACTCTCGGGCGGACAGCAGCAGCTGGTGTCCATCATGCGTTCGCTGGCGGTGCACCCCGAAGTGCTGTTTCTGGACGAGCCCTTTTCAGCGCTCGACTATGAAATGACGCTTTTCATGCGCGACAAGCTGCAGGATATTTTTCAGGCAACCGGCACCACCATGATTCTGGTGTCGCATGACCTGGATGAGGCGGTGTATCTGGGCGATGAGATACTAATGCTGACCCGTCGGCCCACGCGCATCGCAGAGCGCGTGGTGTTCGATGCTCCGCGACCCCGTACGCCCGCCACGCTCACATCGGAGGCTTTCACGCGCGCCAAGGCGCGTTGCCTTGACGTGTTCCAGCGAGAGGTGAGCGCACGCGAGCTCGCCCTCTGATCCACCGGGAGTTTTCTCACTCATGACAGTCAGGGTATCCATGACGGTTAACGGCAAAGCCGTGAGCCATGACGTTGAAGAGCGCACATTGCTCGTTCAGTTCATTCGCGAGACGCTCAAACTGACCGGCACGCATGTCGGCTGTGACACGGCGCAGTGCGGGGCCTGCACGGTGCATGTCAATGGCCGCGCCGTAAAGAGCTGCAACATGCTGGCCATGCAGGCCGAAGGCGCGCAGGTCACGACCATCGAAGGCATCGCTGCCCCAGACGGCACCCTGCACCCGATGCAGCAGGCGTTTCATCTCGAACACGGCCTGCAATGCGGCTACTGCACGCCCGGCATGGTGATGAGCGCAATCGATCTGCTGCGGCGAATTCCCGATCCCACCGACGACCAGATCCGCGAGCAGCTCGACGGCAACCTGTGCCGCTGCACTGGCTATCACAACATCGTGCGTGCGGTGAAGAAAGCGGCCACCCTCATGCCGGGAGCCTGAGTCATGTATTCATTCCATTACCAGCGTGCAACGTCGATCGAGCAGGCCCGGGAGCGACTCCAGGCGCAGCCCGGAGCGCGGTTGCTGGCGGGCGGGCAAAGCCTGGTCGCCAGCATGAAGCTTCGCCTGGCCGATCCCGCCGAGCTTGTCGATCTGGGCGGCATTGCCTCGCTGGCCGGCATCCGGGTTGATGGCCGAACAGTCACCATCGGCGCCATGACGCGGCATGCCGAGGTGGCAGCGTCTGCCGATCTGCAGCGTGCGTTACCGTCGCTCGCTGCGCTCGCGGGGGGCATTGCCGATCGCATGGTTCGCAACATGGGCACGCTGGGTGGGTCGGTCGCCAACAACGATCCGGCCGCTGATTACCCCTCGGCAGTGCTCGCCCTCGATGCCACGGTGATCACCGACCGGCGGCGCATTGCGGCCGATGCGTTCTTCCTCGGCATGTTCCAGACCGCGCTCGAACCCGACGAACTCATTACTGCCATTGAATTCAAGGTGCCGAGGCGCGCCGCCTACGT
Organism: Bordetella parapertussis; assembly: GCA_945872335.1. Classification (GTDB taxonomy): domain Bacteria; phylum Pseudomonadota; class Gammaproteobacteria; order Burkholderiales; family Burkholderiaceae_E; genus SYIM01. Next base: position 3,433 of record CAMBZS010000217.1, read on the forward strand.
CAAATACCGGCACCCTGCGTCGCGCTACGCGATTGTGGGTGTGTATGTGGCCGACTTCGGAACTGGCGTGCGCGTGGCCGTGACGGGTGCGGGTCCGGGCGTGTTTCGCATTCCGGACATGGAGCGGGCGCTGGGCGGAAAGTTTGCGCCGGAGTCGGTCGCGGGCATCCAGATACCCTCGGAGGGGCTCAACGCTGACATTCACGCTGGCGCCGAGTACCGCGCTGAGATGGTCACGGTCATGGCAACGCGTGCGGTCGAGCGCGTCTTGAGCGAGCCCGCATCATGGTGATCAACGGCCTGTTTCACATCGCAATCAAGACCAGTGACCTTGCGGCCACCCGCGCCTTTTATTGCGACGTGATCGGGCTTCGTGATGTATTTCGTCCCGATTTCGGTTATCCGGGTGCCTGGCTCGCGTGCCCCATCCCGGGCGGCCAGCCCATCATGCACATTTATGCGGGCGGGCCGGCGCTGGGCGCAGACGGACGGGCGCCCTCGGGCACTGCGGCGATCGATCATGTGTCGCTCTCGTGTTCGGGGTTTCATGAGTTTCGCGAGCGGTTTCGTCAATTCGGTCTGCCCTGGCGCGAGTTCCTGGTGCCGGGTACCACGCTGTGGCAGCTGTTCGTCTATGACCCGAGTGGTGTGCAGCTCGAGCTTACCTTCGAGGGCTCGGCTGAAGCGGGGCCTCCGCCCGATATGACCCCCGGTCGCGTCTACGTCGCCGGCAGCAGTTTCTTCGACCCAGCGCACTATCCACGGCTGGGTGTGGGCCAGCGCTGACCGCGGTATCGGTGGCGCTTGCCGCCCGTTGGCCGGGCGGTTCGGGTCGGGATCACGACTGTCAACTGACTTCCCGGCCCACATTGCGATAGATTCGGGGGCGGTGCGCGTTCGCACCGGCCGCTGGAGCCCCGAATGGATTTCTCGATTCCCGCCGAACTCGCCGAGCTTCGTGACCGCACGCGTGCCTTCATCCGCGAACAGGTGATCCCGTTCGAGAAGGATAAGCGTCGCACTGCGCATGGTCCAACCGACGATCTGCGGCGCGAACTGAATTCACTTGCGCGTGAGGCGGGCCTCCTTGCGCCGCAAGTCGAGGAGCGCTGGGGCGGTCTGGCGCTGAGCCACGTGGGGCGAGCGGTGCTGTTTGAGGAATCGGGCTATTCCATGCTGGGGCCGATCGCCATGCACTGCGCGGCGCCCGACGAAGGCAATATGCATCTGATGGGAATCGTTGGCACCGAGGCCCAGCAGTCGCGCTGGTTGTCGCGACTTGCAAGTGCCGATATCCGGTCCTGCTTCTGCATGACCGAGCCTGCGCCGGGCGCCGGCAGCGATCCTGGCCTGCTTCAGACCGTTGCGGTGCGCGAGGGAACCGACTTTGTGATCAACGGGCACAAGTGGCTGATCACCGGCGCCGAGGGCGCTGGCATGGCGATCATCATGGCACGCACGCTCGTTGATGGTCAGGACGTGGGCGCAACCATGTTCATGACTGATTTGCCGGCGCCCGGGTTCTCGATCGAGCGCCTGCTGGATTCCATCGATTCAAGTTTCTGTGGTGGTCACGCGGAGGTGCGGTTCACCAACCTGCGCGTGCCGGAATCAGCCGTGCTGGGCGAAGTGGGGGGTGGGTTTCGCTATGCACAGGTCCGGTTGGTTCCCGCGCGCCTCACGCATTGCATGCGCTGGCTGGGGGCGGCGCGTCGGGCGCACGACATTGCGGTGGACTATGCGAACCGCCGCACGGCGTTTGGGTCGCGCCTGATCGATCATGAGGGCGTGGGGTTTGCGCTCGCCGACAACGAACTTGATCTGCATAGCGCGCGCCTCGCAATTTGGCATACCGCGTGGCTCCTCGATCAGGGCGGGCGTGGCAACCGCGAGAGCAGTATGGCCAAGGTGCTGTGTTCGGAGGCAATCTACCGGATCGTGGATCGCTCCATGCAAGCCATGGGGGGACTCGGGCTCACCACCGATACTGAGGTCTCCAAAATTTTCCGGGATGTGCGGGCCTTTCGGGTGTATGACGGGCCCTCGGAGGTCCATCGGTGGAGTCTTGCGCGGCGCTTGGGGCGCTCGCACTAGCAATCGGATAGCGGTGGGCGGCGGCAGTTGGGGAAGGGAGGGAACATGTCGGGTTCAAAGCTTTGGACATTCCTCATCGCGACGGTGTTGGGTGCATCGGCGGGGGGCGGCGCCGGTACGGCGGCCGCACAGCCAGCCGCCACCGACTTTCCATCGCGGACCATTCGAATTCTGGTGGGATTCGCGCCCGGGGGCGGCACCGACATCACCGCGCGCATCGTGGCCAAGCGGCTCGCAGAGCAGATCCGTCAGCAGGTGGTGGTCGAAAACCGGGCGGGCGGTGGTGGCGTGGTTGCGATGGAACTGCTCGCCGCTGCAGCGCCTGATGGCTACACCATCCTGCTCGGCGCGGTCGGACCGTTTGCCGTCACGCCGCACATGCAAAAGGTGAGCTATGACATCGAGCGCGATTACGCGCCGCTCACCATGGGCGTGGTGTTTCCCAATGTCGTGGTGGTCCATCCCGGTGTGCCCGTCCGGTCACTTGCCGACTATCTTGCGCTTGCGCGCAGCGATGGCGCCAGACTGAGCTACGGAAGTTCGGGCATCGGCAGCGCAGGCCACCTTGCGGGTGAACTTCTGAATGCAATGGCGGGCACCGCGATTCCGCATATTGCCTACAAGGGGGGTGGGCCCGCGATGACCGACCTGCTGGGCGGTCAGATACCGTCGGTGATGGCGTCGCTTCCGAGTGCCCTGCCGCACATCCGAACCGGCCGGATCCTGGCGCTCGCCACCACGGGTGCGGTGCGTGCGCGAGATCTTCCCATGACGCCTACCGTGGCCGAAAGCGGTCATGCAGGCTATGACGCGGTGAACTGGTATGCATTTGTGGCCCCCGCGAAAACACCGATGCCCATCAGGG
>CAMBZS010000218.1 GCA_945872335.1 Bordetella parapertussis
ACTCACCGGGCATTTCAAGGCTCACGTCAAAGACCATCACTCACGGCGCGGACTGCTCCGCATGGTGAGCCGCCGCCGCAAGTTGCTCGACTACCTCAAAGGCAAGAGCCCGGAGTCCTACAAGGCCTTGATCGGCCGGCTCGGCCTGCGCGGCTGACGCCCGCGAAAACCCGCAAGTGATCCTTGCGGGTTTTTCGTTTCTGCGGCGCATGGAGCGCTGCGACAGACAAGGAAAACACAGTGTTCGAAATCGCAAAGAAGACCTTTCAGTGGGGTGGCAACACCGTCACCATCGAAACCGGTGAAATCGCCCGTCAGGCCACTGGCGCCGTGATGGTCAACGTGGATGACACAGTGGTGCTCGCCACGGTCGTGGCCGCTCGCAGCGCGAAGCCAGGCCAGGATTTCTTTCCCCTCACCGTCGACTACATCGAAAAGTTCTACGCTGCCGGTCGTATTCCAGGGGGCTTTTTCAAGCGTGAGGGGCGACCCACTGAGCGTGAAACGCTGGTGGCGCGCCTGACCGACCGGCCGCTCCGCCCACTCTTTCCCGACGGCTTCTACAACGAGGTCCAGGTTGCCCTGCAGGTGGTCTCGCAGAACCCGGAAGTCGACAGTGACATTCCCGCGATGATCGGCGCCTCCGCTGCGCTGGCCATTTCAGGTATTCCTTTCAACGGCCCGATCGGCGCAGCACGCGTGGGCTGGATCGACGGTCAGTACCGTCTGAACCCCAGCGCCGCAGACATGGCGCGTTCCCAGCTTGATCTGGTGGTCGCGGGTACCGACGCTGCGGTCCTGATGGTCGAGTCCGAGGCGCATGAACTGCCTGAAGACGTGATGCTGGGGGCCGTGGTCTTCGGTCACGAGCAGATGCAGACCGTGATCAACGCCATTAACGAACTGGTGGAAATGGCGGGCAAACCCGAGTGGGACTGGAAGGCCCCGGAGCGCGATCAGGCACTGGTTGCACGCATCGCCGAGCTTGCTGAAGCCGATCTGCGTGCTGCCTATCAGGTGCGCAACAAACAGCAGCGCACCATGCAGCTTCGCGAGGTGAGTAGCAAGGTGGCAGCGGCACTCGCCGAACAGGCTGCCGCCTCGGCCACGTCAGCACCCGATGGCAACACGGTCTCCAACATTCTGTTTGACCTCGAATCGAAAATCGTCCGCGGGCAAATTCTGTCGGGGCAACCGCGCATCGACGGACGCGACACCCGTACCGTGCGTCCAATCGCCATTCGCACCAGCGTTCTGCCGCGGGTACACGGTTCGGCGCTCTTCACGCGCGGCGAAACCCAGGCGATGGTCGCTGCCACGCTTGGCACCTCGCGCGATGAGCAGATCATCGACGCCATCGCGGGCGAGTATCGCGAACGCTTCATGTTCAACTACAACATGCCGCCGTTTGCCACCGGTGAAACGGGTCGCATGGGCTCACCCAAGCGCCGCGAGATCGGTCACGGCAACCTTGCCAAGCGAGCCATTCGCCCGCTCCTACCGTCCGCCGCAGATTTCGCTTACTCGCTTCGGGTGGTCTCCGAGATCACCGAGTCAAACGGCTCGTCTTCCATGGCTTCGGTGTGCGGCGGCTGCCTGGCACTGATGGATGCAGGCGTACCGGTCAAGGCGCATGTGGCAGGCGTCGCCATGGGTCTCATCAAGGAGGGCGGGCGGTTTGCTGTGCTCACCGATATCCTGGGCGATGAAGATCACCTCGGCGACATGGACTTCAAGGTGGCGGGTACCGAAACCGGTGTGACCGCGCTCCAGATGGACATCAAAATCCAGGGCATCACCCGCGAAATCATGCAGGTGGCACTTGCGCAGGCGCGTGATGGGCGGCTTCACATCCTCGGCAAGATGCGCGAGGCCATGGGCGGCGCGCGCACCGAACTGTCCGATTTCGCGCCCCGCATGTACACCATGAAGATCAACCCCGAGCGGATTCGCGACGTGATCGGCAAGGGCGGTGCCACCATCCGTCAGATCACTGAAACCACCGGCACGCAGATCGACATCCAGGACGACGGCGCCATCACGATCGCAGCCGTCGATGGTGCAGCCGCGGCTCGCGCGCGCAAGATGATCGAGGACCTCACGGCGGAAGTCGAAATCGGTCGTATTTATGAGGGCACTGTCCTCAAGATCCTTGATTTCGGTGCCATCGTCCAGGTGATGCCGGGACGTGACGGTCTGCTTCATGTGTCACAGATCGCCAACGAGCGGGTCAACCAGGTCTCCGACTATGTGAAGGAAGGCCAGGTTGTGCGCGTCAAGGTGGTCGAGGCCGATGACAAGGGCCGTCTGCGGCTGTCAATGAAAGCCGCCGCAGCCGACGATGCTGCCGCCGCTGCGGCACCCCAGCAGCCCGCGGGTTAACCGTTTCCCGGGTCGGCGCCCACTTCCCTGCAATGGGGTGGGTGCCGTAAGCACTGGTCTCGCCGCACCGCCTTAATCACGTGGGTACCAGCGGCTGTCGTCGGTCTGTTCCGCACGACCATCCTCCCGCAACTTGAGTAGATGCGCGAGCAGCGATCGCTTGGCTGCGCCCCAGAGAACCTTGGGCGTGTCGTCGTAGGCGATCTCCACCAGGTCATCGAGCGTGCCTCGCGGGTGCGCATGAAGCGCATTGAACACTTTGCTCTCGCGCTTCATGCGGTGCGCAATCAGGCGGTCGATCTCGAGCTTGGCGCGGCCCAGCACATGCCCGTGCGCGGGCAGAATCGTGTCGAAGCGCTCAACTTTCAAACGCTCGAGAGAGGAAAGATAGTCGCGCATGTTGCCATCGGGCGGCGTGATGACCGTGGTTGAGCCGTTGAGGATATGGTCGCCCGACAGCAGCAGCTCGTCTTCTTCCAGCAGCAGACACAGGTGATGCTCGGTGTGCCCCGGGGTGTGAATCACCCGGAGTGTGGTGCCGCCCACGGTGATGCGGTCGCCGTCGTGAAGCGTACGGTCTGGGGTCCACTTCCACTCGGGCGCAAAATCGGGACCGGTGGGGCGGCCGAACGTGGGCGCCCCGGTGAGTGACTGCAAAATGGCCGCGCCCGGCACGTGATCCTGGTGGGCATGCGTGCAGAAAATGGCCTTCAGGTCCTTTCCGACCAGGGCATGGATTCGGGCCACGTGCGCAAAGTCTTCCGGGCCTGGGTCGACCACCAGGTATTCCCCTGGTCCGCCGATGATGTAGCAGTTGGTGCCCGGGCCAGTCATCCGACCGGGATTGGGTGCGGTGAGGCGCCAGACATTCTTCAGCAGCTGTACCGGGTGTTCGTGCTGCCAGTCCAGGCTGTGCAGCGGCCGACCATCGGGCACCACCAGCTCCATTTCACCGTAAGGAGGCTCGTCTTCGCAGAAGCGCTCGATGCGGCCATCCATCAGCCCGGCACGCGGTGAACTGGTCCACACCGCGGCCTGATGACGGCAATGATCGATCGCCTGTGCGACCGACCCGAAGCGGGACAGCTGCCGCAGGGTGCGAATGGTCGGAAAGATCATCTCGAAATCGCCACGCTCGTGGCGCGCCAACGCGTCGGCCGGGACAACCCAGGTGGGTTCGAACTGCTCGTTGCCGTCGGCTGACGGATGTTGGCCGTCTGGCATGCGCGCGATGAAAAACCGGGCGTCAAAGCGGCGCGGAATATCGCGGTCGGCAATCCAGTGACTGAACCACCAGACATGGTCGAGCGCGAGCGTCCAGTTGCGGGAGGCGAGTTGCGAAATGAGTTCGCCGTCATGGGCGCGATCAAGGTGCGCTGCGGCCGCAGCGGGGACCGGCTCGCTGTTGGCCTGGTTGGCGAGCAAGACGCCGAGTTCCTCGAAGGCCTCGCGAACGGCGGCGGTGGCATAGCTCAGGATCTCGTCATGTTGGTCGGGCCGGCTGCGGCTGACCGCGCGTGCCGCGGGAGATTGGTCAGCCGGGTCGAGCGCGCCGCCCGGGAATACATAGGCGCCGGGTGCAAAGCTCGCCTTGAGTGAGCGTCGGGTCATCAGCACTTCGATGCCGGGCGCGGCATCGCGCAGCAGAAGAATGGTGGCTGCGGGGCGAAGCGGTGCGGGTTCGCGCCACTCATGGAGCTGCTGGGCGGGTCTTACCATGGCGGATGGTCCTCAGAGGCCCGGTTGCAATGCCGGTCAGAAGGTTCGGCCCTCGCGGGCGCGTGCAATGAGCGACTCGGGCGGCTGGAAGCGGTCGCCGTACAGCGCGGCGAGTTCCTGAGCGCGCGCGGTGAACCGCGCAAGTCCCACGTGGTTGACGAACTGGAGGCTACCGCCGGCCCATGCCGGGAAACCCCAGCCGAAAATCGAGCCGATGTTGGCATCACGAACCGATTCGAGCACGCCTTCATCCAGGCAGCGGATGGTTTCGAGCGCCTGGATGTAAAGGAGCCGCTCGCGGATGTCGTCATGCGAGGGCTGGCGCTTCGCACCTCGGGCAAAGACGCCGAGTCCGCTCCAGAGAGTCTTGGGTCCGTCGCCGGGATAGTCGTAGAAGCCTGCGCCCCAGGCGCGTCCGAGGCGCTTGTAGCCGTGGGCCATTTTTTCCAGGACGTAAACCGCCGATTCGGGCATGCGGCGCGATTTCACGCGGTGCACGTGGCGCTGCACGCGGACGACGGCTTTTGCGGCGCCGGCGGCTGCGGGCATTGGCTGGGGCTGCGCGTGATCGTGTGCGTGCTCGTGAGCGTGGTCGTGAGCGTGGTCGTGAGCGTGATCGTGTGCGTGGTCGTGAGCGTGGTCGTGTGCGTGGTCATGAGCGTGGTCATGAGCGTGAGCGTGGTCGTGCGCGTGGCTGTGCTCATGCCCGTGGTGCGTGCCCTGGGCATGGCCGTGTTCATGAGCATGATCATGCGAGTGTCCGTGATCATGTCCGCACGCGGCGCTGTGCTCGTGCCCGTGGTCATGGTCATGACCCGCCGCCTCGCGCTCCAGGTCGGCAAGTTCCTGGTGCAGCACATCATCGGCAAGTTTCAACGACACTTCGTCGAGAACGGCGAGCGGACCAACCGGCATGCCCGCCTGCACGGCAATGTTCTCGATCATAGCGGGCGGAACCCCTTCGCCGAGCAGCGCGAGCCCTTCATTGACGAAGCTTCCGAAGACCCGGCTGGTGTAGAACCCGCGCGAGTCGTTGACGACGATGGGGGTCTTGCCGATCGCCTGTACGAAATCAAAAGCCCGGGCGAGTGTGTCGGCTGAGGTTTTGTCGCCCTTGATGATCTCCACCAGCTCCATTCGGTCGACGGGCGAAAAGAAATGCAGGCCAATGAAGCGCTCGGGCCGCGTGCTTGCACGAGCCAGCCCCGAGATCGGCAAGGTGGATGTGTTGGACGCAACGATGGCGCCCGGGCCGAGCACCGCTTCGGCTTCGCGCGTGACCTGCGCTTTCAGTTCGCGCTTCTCAAACACCGCTTCGATGACCAGATCGCAGTCGCGCAGATCATCAACGCTGGCGGTGGGAATGATGCGATCCAGCACGGCCTGCGCATCGACCACGGTCATCCGGCCCTTCTCGACCCGCTTGGCAAGCAGGCCACCGCTCACATCCCGACCCGCCGAGGCCTTTTCCAGGGAAACGTCTTTCAGTACACACGGTATGCCCCGGCTGGCGCAGGCCCAGGCGATTCCGGCCCCCATCATGCCTGCGCCCAGTACGCCGACCCGGTTGGGTTTCCAGCGTGCTGGCCCAGTCGGACGACTTGCGCCCGACTTGAGTTCGTTCATCTGGAAGAAGAGCGTACCGATCATGTTTTTTGCCACCTGACCGGTTGCCAGGCGCGCGAGCCATCGCGATTCAATGCGCATGGCGGTGTCGAAGTCGACCTGCGCGCCTTCCACGGCGCACGCCATGATGGCGCCGGGGGCCGGGTAATTGCCCTGTGTTTTCTGCTGCAACATGGCCGGCGCGATGGGCAGCACCGAGGCAATTGCAGGGTTGGATGGCGTGCCGCCGGGAATGCGCCACTTCGGATCGTCCCAAGGCTGCCGGGGCGCGGGATTGGCCGCGATCCACGCGCGTGCGGCGGGCAGCAACAGGTCGGCGGCGGCCACGGTGGCATGGATCAGACCGGCAGCCAGCGCCTCGGCGGGCTTCATGCGGCGACCTTCGCTCAGGATGGGGAGAGCAGCCTGAAGACCCACCAGCCTGACTGTTTTGGTGATGCCGCCTGCTCCGGGCAAGAGTCCGAGCGTGACTTCGGGGAAACCGATCTGGATGCGCGGATCGTCGATGCACACCCGGTGATGGCAGGCAAGCGCCAGTTCCAGACCGCCTCCCAGGGCACTTCCACCCAGGGCTGCAACCACTGGCCGGCCGAGTTGCTCGAGACGCCGAAACGAGGACTTGAGTGCCTG
>CAMBZS010000219.1 GCA_945872335.1 Bordetella parapertussis
TGCGATCTACCGCAGCCTGCGTGCGGTCATCGACAAGCTTGATGCGCGCCGCGCCCAGGTGTTCATTGAATCCCTGATCGTTGAAGTGCAGGCCGATAAGGCAGCCGAACTCGGGATCCAGTGGCAGTTCCTTGGGGCGCCTGAGGGATCGACCCGCGGGTTCGGCGGCACCAACTTCGGTTCCGGCGGAACCAATATCGCCACGATTGCAGCCGACCCCAGGCAGATCGCCACCGCCAACGGTCTCAACATCGGCGTGGTCCGCGGCACCGCTCAGCTGGGTACCGCCCAGGTGCTGAATCTGGGGCTTCTTGCCCGAGCGCTGGAATCGGACGCTTCCGCCAATGTTCTGGCAACGCCCAATCTGCTCACGCTCGACAATGAAGAAGCGCGCATCATGATCGGCCAGAACGTGCCGTTCATTACCGGGCAGTTCACCAGTCTCGCCAATGCGGGCGCTGCCACCGCCAATCCGTTCCAGACGATCGAGCGGCGCGACGTTGGAACCACGCTGCGGGTGAGACCCCAGATCTCGGAATCAGGCACGGTGCGCCTGCAGATCTTTCAGGAGGTTTCCAGTGTTCTCGATCGGACCAACGCGTCGGGCATCATCACCAATCGTCGGGCGATCGAATCGAACGTGCTGGTCGACGATGGTGAAATCATTGTCCTCGGCGGTCTGATCGAGGAAACGCTGTCAGGCTCCGAGTCAAAGGTTCCGGGGTTGGGGGATCTGCCACTTATCGGTGGATTGTTCCGCTATGAAAGCCGCAAGCGCGTGAAGAACAACCTGCTGGTGTTCCTCCGTCCCGTCGTGTTGCGCGACATGGACGCGGCGAACGCGGTGTCGGCCAATCGCTACGACTATATCCGCGCCATCCGGAACGACGTCCGGCTGCCTTCGCGAAGCGGCCTGCCCGACCTGACCAGCACGCCGCTGCCGGCGCGCCCGGAAGTGCCCGAGGGTCAGCCTCGGCTGCCCGCTGCGGTCAGGCAGCCCGGGTTCAGCTTCTTTCCCCAGGCACCATCGGCCCCGGATGTGCCGAAAGTCGAAACGCCCTGAGCCTGTCCGGTCAGACTGCCCGCCTCATGACCATGCAACCCGTTCCCGCCTCTCGCTATGTGCCCTATGCCTTTGCACGCGCCAATCAGATTCTGGTTGCTGCGGCGAGTGCCGAGGCGCTCGAAATCTGGATCGGCGAGCGTACGCCCCTGCGCGCAGTGGCCGAGCTTTCGCGCACCGTGCCCCTGCGCCTGGTGTCGGTCAGAAAGCCCGCCGATGAACTCGATTCTGCGATCACGCGCGCCTATGCGCAGCGCGAGGGGTCGGCTGCCGCAGTGGTCGATGAGGTGGAAAGCGATCTCGATCTGTCGCAGCTCATGCAGGACATACCGCGTATCGAAGACCTGCTCGAGTCCGAAGACGATGCGCCCATCATCCGGATGATCAACGCGCTTCTCACGCAGGCGAGCCGCGACGGCGCATCCGACATTCATTTCGAGGCGTTCGAGAGCGCTTCGGTCGTGCGATTCCGGGTCGATGGCACGCTTCGCGACATCGCCCGGCCGCGTCGCGAATTGCATGCGGCGATCGTCTCTCGGGTCAAGATCATGGCGCAGCTGGACATCGCTGAAAAACGCTTGCCTCAGGACGGCCGCATTGCGCTTCGAATCGGGGGGCGTGCGGTCGATGTACGCGTCTCCACGTTGCCCACGGGCCACGGTGAACGCGTGGTGCTGCGGCTTCTGGACAAGGAAGCGGGACGGCTCGATCTCAAGTCGCTGGGAATGAGCGTGCCCACGCTCGCGGCATTTGACCGGTTGGTGCATCAACCACACGGAATTCTGCTGGTGACCGGGCCCACTGGTTCCGGCAAGACCACGACGCTCTACGCCGCGCTGGGCCGCCTCGATTTCAATCGCATGAATGTGCTTACGGTGGAAGACCCCATCGAATATCACCTCGAGGGTATCGGTCAGACCCAGGTGAACGCACGGATCGACATGAGTTTTGCAAAGGCGCTTCGGGCCATCCTTCGGCAGGATCCCGATGTCGTCATGATCGGCGAGATCCGCGACCTTGAAACCGCGCAGATCGCGGTGCAGGCCTCGCTCACCGGGCATCTGGTGCTTGCCACGCTCCACACCAACGATGCCGTGTCGGCGGTGACCCGCCTCACCGATATGGGGATCGAGCCATTCCTGTTGTCGTCGTCGCTGCTGGGGGTGGTCGCACAGCGGCTGGTTCGCCGACTCTGCGAGCAATGCCGCGAGCCTGATCCGGTTGCCGGGGGCTGGCGGGCGGTGGGCTGTCCGGCGTGCGATCGAACCGGCTACCGCGGGCGCACGGGCGTGCATGAGCTGTTCGCGGTCGATGATGCGGTTCGCGCGCTCATTCACCGCGGTGCTTCCGAGAGCGAGCTGCGCGACACCGCACGTCGTGACGGCATGATGTCGATGCGCGAGGATGGTCAGCGCTGGGTCGAGGCCGGTGTCACGTCAGCCGATGAGGTGGTGCGTGTCACACGCGACTGATCAGGCTTCCGCGCAGGGCGTTCGCTGATGCCGGCTTTTCGATTCGAGGCCTCGGACGCCGCAGGCAGGATCGAACGCGGTCTGATCGACGCCGATTCGCTGCGCCATGCCAGGGCGCTGCTTCGCGAACGGGCGCTGGCCCCGCTCGACGTTGAGCCTTTGCAAACGTCATCCGGCGCAACGCGCCGGACGCTCGGTGCTCGCCTTAGCACGAGTGATCTGTCGCTCGCCACCCGGCAGCTCGCGAGTCTGCTGTCTGCGCGACTGCCGCTCGAACAGGCGCTCGATGTCGTGATTGAACAGGCCGAGGGCCGGACGGTGCGTGAGCGGTTCGCTGCAGTGCGAGCCGAAGTGGTGGGTGGGCAGACGCTCGCGAGCGCGCTGTCGGGCTATCCGCGCGACTTTCCTGAGGTGTATCGCGCGCTGGTGGCAGCTGGGGAACAATCGGGCGATCTCGCGGGCGTGATGACCCGGCTGGCTGATTACATCGAAGCGCGTGGCGCGCTGGTCCAGCGCGTTGCGCTCTCGTTCATCTATCCGGCCATTGTCACCGTGGTGGCCTCCGCGGTGGTGATCGTGCTCCTCACTTACGTGGTGCCACAGGTGATCGATGTGTTCCGCCAGACCGGTCAGGCGCTGCCGTTGCTCACACAGGCGCTGATCGTGGTCTCTGATTTCACGCGCGAGTGGGGCTGGGCGGTGGCGCTTCTGCTGGGGGCGGGTTGGGTCGCGTGGCGTGCCGCGCTGCGTTCGCCCACGGTGAAACTCGCCTGGCATACCCGCGCGCTGTCGCTGCCAATCGCCGGGCGATTGCTGTCAGGCCTTGAGACCGCGCGTTTTGCGTCCACCCTGTCCATTCTTGTCGCCTCGGGGGTGCCGCTGATCCGGGCCCTGGAGGCGGGCGCCCAGACGCTCGCCAACGAGGCGCTCAAGCACAACGTGCATGATGCGATCGGTCGGGTGCGGGAAGGCGTGTCGCTCGCGAGGGCGCTATCTGCCGCCAGGCGTTTTCCGCCTCTGATGGTGCACCTCATTGCCAGTGGCGAAGCCACTGGCACGCTCGCCGACATGCTTGAGCGAACTGCCCGAACGCTCAGCTCGGAGACCGAGCGTCGCGCACTTGCGCTCACCAGTCTGCTCGAGCCGCTCCTGATCCTGGTGATGGGCGCCATCGTGTTGCTGATCGTGTTGGCGGTGATGCTGCCGATCATCGAGATCAATCAGCTGGTACGCTGAGCGACATTCAAATTTTCATCGCCTGCGCGTAGCCGGTGAGCTCAAGGTAGCCGCGGCCGATCATGCGTCCGGCTTCGGTGACCGTGACCGCGCCTTCCCAGTAGGTAATGCCGGTGCTGCCGCGGGTCTCGAGCTCCTGATCATCAAACATGGGCTGCAGCTCGATCACCCGGCCACCGATCCGCAAGCGCTGTGCCACCGGCCATGATGCGCCACTGCGCGGTGACCGCCAGCGGCGAAGCGGCTCGAAGATCACCGCGCCTGAATCGCCCGCAGCACCCATCTCTCGCTGTTCGGCGTCGACCCAGCGTGCGTATTGCCAAAGCGCCCGGCCATCGGCGCTGCGGACCTGGAAAGCCGTGAGCGCGCTACCGTCTGTGAGGTGAAGGCCGACCCAGTCCCAGCCCTGCGCCTGGGCGTCCAGCAATTCGCTCGACCACTCGTGATCAAACCATGCATGGCCCCGTACCGGGCGCGGAACGAGCCGCGTCCGATCGGGCTCGGCCCAGGCGATTTCGCCGTGGGCAGCAAGCCAGGGGCGGCTGTAATAGAAGCTCGCCTGCGCGGGTTGGGGACCTTTCTGCGAAAAGCCCGCCGCGCCCTGCAGCAGGGGCGGGCGTTGCGCCTGAAAATCAATGCTGACTGACAAAGCGGCGTCGCTGATCCGGGCCTGGTAGCGATCGGCCGAATCGCGGATCAGCTGCCAGTTACCGATGCGAAGCGCGGTATCGGTTTCGACAGCCTGCGCGATGCCCAGACCCATCCGCGCGGCGCGCTCGGCCTTGATCAGTCGGCCGCGCCCCGGGACCGCAATGGCGGCATGTGCAAACATCAGCTGCTGCGCGGCAAAGCGACTGGTGTGATCCCGCTGCCAGCCGGTCGCCACCCTGAAAAACGTGATCTGGAGGCCGACGGATGTGCGAGCGTCCGAGAGGGTCGTATCCATCCAGCCGGTCAGATACCACCATTCAATCCTGAAGTCCGGGTGTGCGCCGTGATCGCGTGGAAACGACAGGCGCGTATCGGGCGTGACCGCTGCGAAGCGGGGCTGCGCGGCGTCCGGGCGGGCGGATGCCGTCCATGACGATGCACCGCCTGTGAGTGCGAGCGCCCGGATCAGCTGACGCCGGGTGACGCTCACCAGTCTTGCCTCACCGCCAGCACCGGCGCTGCGCCCGTAGCCTCCCTGGCAGACAGCCGTGCCGCGACGGCGGCCAGCATGATCATGGCGAGCGCGCTGGTGGCAAGCATGCCGGTGGGCCAGTGCATGGACATCGTCCAGTGGAATGACTGCGGATTGACACGGTGTACGAGGACCCACGCGACGACGGCGCCCAGCAGAAGCCCCCACAGACACGCAACCACAGTGCCCAGGGCCGCCTCGATCGCGAACTGCTGACCGATCTGCCTGCGGGTGAGCCCGAGGTGGCGAAGCATGCCGAACTCCCGTTGCCGTGCGAGGGCTTCGCCCGCGACCGAGGTGGCAACGCCAAACAATGCCACTGCTATGGCGATCGCTTCCAGCACATGCGTGATCGCAAAGCTCCGGTCAAAGATCCTGAGCGACAGCGATTTCAACTGGCCAGTATCCCGAAATTCCATGCTGTCGGTGAGCGCAGACAGCGCTTGTGCCCGGGCGATGAAGGCTTCGGTCTGCGTGCGATCGATGAGCCACCACGCCACTTCGTTGGCTGCATCGTCGCCAGTCAAACGACGATAGTCATCGATATCGATCGCAATCGCGCCGTGCTGACGGGCGTAGTCTCGCCAGACACCGGCAACCAGGGCTCGCACCGGAGTCGGGGTGTTGCCGATCGGCAGTGCCAGCATATCGCCCGGCCGCACCCGGTAAATGTCGGCGAAGGGCTCACTCACCCAGACGCCCAGCTGATTCTCAGGCACCGCGACCTGCTTTCCTGTCAGGGGAAGGCGTGCCGCGACGCCGGCCGAGTGCAGAGGACGCGCCACCATCGCGACCGCGGGGCGGCGCTCGTCGAGCAGGATTGAACCAACCCGCGAAAACTCGACCTGGCTTGCGCCCGACAGACCGCGGATACGGGTCTGTAAAGATTGATCGAAGCCCTCACCCGCCGCGCTGGAGGTCAGTCGGGCATAGAGGTCGGCGGGTAACACCTGGTCCAGCCAGTCGGAGACCGAGACCCGAAAACTGGTCACCATGATGGCCATCGCACTCGCGAGCGCGAAGCTTGCGACCACACCGCCCAGAGCGGAGCCGGCGCTGCCGGGTGCCCCGGCCATTCGCGACAGCGCGAGCCAGACCGTGACAGGCGGCGTGCGCTGTTCCAGCGCCTGGATCAACGCGCGGGAGCAGGGCCCGATCAGGGGGCCCGTCAGCATGACGCCCGCGAGGAGCAGTATCGCGATGCTTGCGTAGGCTGCCAGTGGCAGCTCGGCGATGGGCGGCGCTGCGAGCA
>CAMBZS010000220.1 GCA_945872335.1 Bordetella parapertussis
CCCGCTGGTTCGGCGCGAGACCATGCGCCCCCAACAGGTACTCAAAGGGCCGGCTGTGATTGCTGAAGCGAACGCAACCACCTTTGTCGATCAGGGTTGGCGCGCGGAGGTCACCGCCACCGGTGATCTGGTCCTCGAGCGCTTCGAGCCGAGGCCGCAAGCAGCTGCGATCGGCACCATGGTTGATCCCGTGATGCTTGAAATCTTCAACAACCTTTTTATGTCGATTGCCGAGCAGATGGGCTATCGACTGCAGAACACCGCGCACTCGGTCAATATCAAGGAACGGCTGGATTTTTCCTGTGCGGTGTTTGATCGAACCGGGATGTTGGTGGCGAACGCTCCCCACATGCCGGTCCACCTGGGTTCGATGGGGGCGAGCGTCCGAGCTGTGATCAACGCCAATGAAGGCCTGATGCGGCCCGGTGACGCGTTTGTCTTGAACGATCCGTACGCGGGCGGCACCCATCTTCCCGACATCACCGTGATTACGCCGGTGTTCGATGAGGACGAGCGCGAGATTCTGTTTTTCACCGGGTCGCGCGGCCACCATGCCGATGTAGGCGGCACCACCCCCGGCTCAATGCCACCCGACAGCGCCCATATCGATGAAGAGGGTGTACTGCTTACCAACGTGAAACTGGTGGATGGCGGGCGAATCAATGAGCAGGTCGTGCGTGCGCTCCTGTCTGGCGCGCGATACCCGGCCCGCAACATCGAACAGAACCTTGCCGATCTTCGAGCCCAGATCGCAGCCAATGAGAAGGGGCGCGAGGAACTCCTGCGGATGGTTCGGCATTTTGGCCTTGAGACGGTGCTTGCCTACATGGGGCATGTGCAGGAAAACGCCGAGGAGTCGGTGCGGCGTGTGATCGGCGCACTTCGAAACGGCCACTACGAACTGCCGATGGATAACGGCGCAAAGATTTGCGTGCGAATCGATGTGGATCGCGAGCATCGATCGGCGCGCATCGATTTCACCGGCACCTCGCCGCAACAGCCGAACAACTTCAATGCACCGCGTGCGGTCACCATGGCGGCCGTGCTGTATGTGTTTCGCACGCTGGTTGACGACGACATTCCCATGAACGAGGGCTGCCTCAAGCCGCTCGATGTGGTGGTGCCCGAGGGGTGTCTGCTCAACCCCGGGCATCCGGCTGCGGTGGTGGCGGGGAATGTAGAAACCTCCATGTGCATCACCAATGCGCTGTATGGCGCGCTGGGTGTCATGGCGGCTAGCCAGTGCACGATGAACAATTTCACTTTCGGCAACCGTCGTCACCAGTACTACGAAACGATTTCGGGCGGCTCCGGTGCCGGGGGCGTCTTTGATGCAGAAGGTGACCTGGTGGGCGGCTTTGATGGCACCTCGGTCGTGCAGACGCACATGACCAACTCTCGAATCACCGACCCCGAGGTGCTCGAGCTTCGGTTTCCTGTCCGGCTTGAGAGCTACACGATCCGCGCAGGGTCGGGCGGCGCCGGACGCTGGCGAGGCGGCGACGGTGGAATACGCCGTATCCGTTTCCTCGAGCCCATGACCGCATCCATCCTGTCGAACGGCCGCATCTACCCTGCGTTTGGCGCTGCGGGCGGCGCGCCAGGTCTTCCCGGCCACAATCGTGTAGAGCGCGCAAGCGGGGCCATCGAGGAACTCGGGCACGCCGACGGCGCTGATCTGCTGGCCGGTGACGTCTTTGTAATCGAGACTCCCGGCGGGGGTGGATTCGGTTCTCCCCCTTGAAACTGGGATAATCGTACTTTTATCCGCGGCGACATGACCTCCTTTCTCACCGTCGCCGGACCCTCGGCCCTAACGGGGTTTCGGCATCAGCGCGCATTCGATTCGCTCAAGCGCATCGAACCCAGGCTCACCTCGCTGGAAAGCCGGTTTGTCCACTTTCTGTCGCTTGAGCGTCCAGCGGATCCAGCCGGCCGGGAGCGATTGATCAGCCTTCTCGGCTGCCAGGAACCAGCGGGGTTCGCCGAGGGTGGGGTATCCCTTTTCGTTATTCCCCGTCTTGGAACTGTCTCCCCCTGGTCCAGCAAAGCAACCGATATCGTTCACAACTGCGGCATGAGCTGGGTGAAGCGGGTGGAGCGCGGTATTGAATACCGTGTTCGGCTGCGTGGCCGTCTGCTCCGGGGTCGGTTTGGCACGGGAGAGCGTCCGGATGCGGATGCTCTCGAGCATATGGCGGCCGCGCTCCATGACCGAATGACCGAAAGCGCGCTGCTGGAATCTCCCCCGCCCGAGCTGGTGTTTGCGGTCGTGCCCGGGCGTCCGATGCAGCGAATCCCGCTGATCTCTGAGGGCAGGCTTGCGTTGGTCAATGCCAACCGGGAGCTTGGTCTGGCACTGTCCGACGACGAGATTGATTACCTCGCCAGTGCGTTTGAACAGGCGGGGCGTGATCCGACAGATGTCGAACTCATGATGTTCGCGCAGGCCAACTCCGAGCACTGCCGCCACAAGATCTTCAATGCCAGCTGGACCGTTGACGGTGCCCCCGCCCCGGGCTCTCTGTTCGACATGATCCGCAGCACCCATCAGGCCAATCCGCGCGGCACGATCGTGGCCTATTCAGACAACTCGGCGGTGCTGGAGGGGTCCGAGGCGAACCGTTTTTTTGCAGCGCCGGAGCCAGCCAGCCAACTGCCACGCTACCGCTCGCACGCCGGGCTGGTGCACAGCCTTCTGAAGGTGGAGACCCACAACCATCCCACCGCCATCTCGCCCTTTCCTGGCGCATCCACCGGTGCGGGTGGAGAGATTCGTGATGAGGGCGCCACCGGTCGCGGTGCACGCCCGCGGTTTGGCCTGACTGGCTTCACGGTGTCGGACCTCATGATTCCCGATGCCGTCGCGCCCTGGGAGTCGGCGCAGGATGTTCTTGCACCCCTCGCGTCCCGCCAACCGCACCCATCGTATGGTGCGCCGGCGCGAATCGCCAGCGCGCTCGACATCATGATCGAAGGACCGCTTGGCGGCGCAGCCTTCAACAACGAATTCGGCCGGCCCAATCTGCTGGGCTATTTCCGAACCTATCAGCAGAATGTGGGTGGCGTTGTGCGGGGCTATCACAAGCCAATCATGATCGCAGGCGGTGTGGGCAGCATTGACGCTGCCCACACCGACAAGCATGCGCTGCCTGTGGGTACGCTCCTGATCCAGCTGGGCGGGCCCGGCATGCGGATCGGCCTCGGCGGTGGCGCGGCGTCAAGCATGAATGCGGGCGCCAACACGGCCGAGCTTGACTTTGACTCCGTGCAACGTGGCAACGCTGAAATCGAACGTCGGGCGCAGGAAGTGCTCGACCGCTGCTGGTCGCTCGGCCCAGGCAACCCCATCCTGTCGATCCATGACGTTGGCGCGGGTGGGCTGTCCAATGCATTTCCGGAAATCGTGCATGGCGCCGGTCGTTCGGCCCGCTTCGAGCTCGCGCGCGTGCCGGTGCTTGAGTCGGGCATGTCACCGGCCGAGGTCTGGTGCAATGAATCGCAGGAGCGATACGTGCTCGCGCTGGCGCCGGCTGACCTGCCGGGCTTCGAGGCGTTGTGTCTGCGCGAGCGTTGCCCGTTTTCGGTGGTTGGCACGGTGACTGACGATGGGCAGTTGATCGTCGAGGCCCCTGACGGCAGCCGTCCGGTCGACATGCCGATCGATGTTCTGCTGGGTAAGCCCCCACGTATGCACCGCGAGGCGCAACGCCGCGCGAGGCAACTCGCGCCACTTGACCTGGTCGGCTTCGAGCTGGCCGAGGTGGCTGCGCGGGTGCTTCGCATGCCCGCCGTGGCGAGCAAATCGTTCTTGATCACCATCGGCGACCGGTCCGTGGGGGGGCTCAGCTCCCGCGACCAGATGGTAGGCCCCTGGCAGGTGCCGGTTGCCGACTGTGCGGTGGGTCTGGTTGATTTTTCTGGCTATCGCGGCGATGCGCTTGCAATCGGGGAGCGGTCGCCGGTGGCGGTCATCAACCCGGCGGCAGCCTCCCGCCTTGCCGTGGCAGAAGCCGTTACCAATATCGCGCCTGCGCTCGTGGGCTCCATCGACCGGGTAAAGTTGTCTGCGAACTGGATGGCCGCATGCGGGCCCGCCGATGAGGATGCCGACCTGCGCGACGCCGTCGACGCTGCCGCTGCGCTTTGCCGCTCACTCGGTATCGCAATTCCGGTCGGCAAAGATTCGCTCTCCATGCGCACGGTCTGGAGCGACACGCAAACCGGTGAGGAGCGACGCGTGAGCGCACCGGTGTCGCTGGTGGTGACCGCATTCGCGCCCGTTGCCGACGCTCGTCGCGTGCTCACCCCGCAGCTGGCGGCTGAACCCGGTAGCGTCCTCATCCTGATTGATCTTGGAGGAGGGCGTCAGCGGATGGGCGGATCCGTGTTTGCTCAGGCCACTCAGCAACTTGGGAATGAGTGTCCCGATCTAGATGACCCGGAGAGCCTCGCCCGGTTCGTGGCAGTGATCGACAAGCTGGGCAACGGGGGACAGATTCTCGCGTACCACGATCGATCCGACGGCGGGCTGTTTGTCACCCTGTGTGAGATGGCGTTTGCCGGTCGATGCGGTCTTGCGCTCAACCTCGACCTGCTCACCATTGATCCGTACTCCGCCGACTGGGGTGACTTCAAGATTCGGCCCGAGCAGGTCTCGGTTCAACGCAACGAGCTCACACTCAAGGCAATGTTCAACGAAGAGCCGGGCGCAGTCATTCAGATTCGCGCCGCTGATCGTGACACCGTCATGGGGGTGTTGCGAGCGGCCGGCCTGTCTCGCCATGCGCATGTCATCGGCAAGGTCTCCAGTGGTGATGCGCTCGAGTTTCACCGCGACGGCCGGTGTATCTGGAGCGAATCGCGCGCCGAGCTTCAAAAGATCTGGAGCGAGACCAGCTTCAGGATCGCATCGCGCCGCGATGACCCGGAGTGCGCACGCGAGGAGTTTGAGCGAGCGGGCGACGCTGCGCGCGCGGGGCTCTCTTTGGCCCTCAGCTTCAACCCGGCGGAAGATCCTGCGGCGCCCTTCATTGCAATGGGCGCCCGGCCACGTCTGGCTGTGCTGCGCGAGCAGGGGGTGAACAGTCATGTCGAGATGGCGGCGGCCTTTGATCGCGCCGGATTCGATGCTTTCGATGTCCACATGACAGACCTGATCGCAGGGCGGGTGAGTCTGTCCTCCTTCAACGCGCTGGTGGCCTGTGGTGGTTTTTCGTATGGCGATGTGCTTGGCGCCGGCAGCGGCTGGGCGCGGAGCATTCTCTTTAACGAAGCGGTGCTTGGTGATTTCCAGGCCTTTTTCGAGCGCAGCAGCACGCTCTCGCTCGGCGTATGCAACGGCTGCCAGATGATGGCGCAGCTCAAATCCATCATTCCCGGTGCAGCGGCCTGGCCCAGGTTTCTGCGCAATCGCTCCGAGCAGTTCGAAGCGCGGTTCTCCATGGTCGAGGTGCTGGAATCGCCCTCGGTTCTTTTCGCTGGCATGGTCGGGAGTCGAGCCCCTATCGTGGTATCGCATGGCGAGGGGCGGGCGGTATTCGATGCCGAGGCCGATGCGCGGACGGCGCTCGCATCGCTCCAGTTTGTGGACGAGGATGGCATTGCAGCCGTCCGCTATCCGGCTAATCCCAACGGCTCGCCGGGCGGGCTCACGGCGTTCACATCTGCAGACGGCCGTTCAACGATCATGATGCCGCACCCCGAACGGGTGTTCCGCTCGGTGCAGATGAGCTGGCGTCCGGAGGGTCTGGGCGAAGACTCACCCTGGATGCGCCTGTTCAGAAACGCGCGGGTGTGGTTGGAATAAAGGGAGCTTCAACGCATGTCAGAGTTGTCGATCAACACCCATCCGGCCGCCCTGCGGGCCCTGGCCGAATTTCCCGCTGCCACCATATATGAGGCGCTTGGCAAGCGCGGCGGCATGTCGCCCGATGTTCGCCCCATGATTTCGCGACTGCGGCTGTGCGGGCCCGCCTTTACCGTTCGAACATTGGGTTGCGAAAGCGCGGCCGTACTCCACGCGATCGAGCAAGCACCTCAAGGCTCGGTGCTGGTCATTGATACCGGCGGTCGTGGCACGTCGGCGATCTGGGGAGGCAGCTCAACCCTTGCAGCGGTCACCCGCGGGCTGAAGGGTCTGGTCACCAACGGCCTCATACGCGATCTCGATGAGATCGAAGA
>CAMBZS010000221.1 GCA_945872335.1 Bordetella parapertussis
TCATCAGGTCTTCGGGCTGCATTCGCGCAGGCGCATCGGCCTGTACAACCACTCTTTGCATACGGCCGCGATTGGGGAAATCGTTGATGTAAGCCGAACCCAGCGCGGTCGACAGGATGCTGTTGACCGCATCAAAGGACACACCCAAAGCGTTGGCCCGGTCGCGATCGATGTCCACCTGTAACTGAGGCGCGTCTTCCAGCCCATCCGGTCGAACCTGCGTGAGCACGGGGCTTTGCGCTGCCATGCCCAGCACCTGGTTGCGTGCGGCGAGCAGCGCCTCGCGACCGTTGCCGCCCCGATCCTGCAAGCGGAAGCTGAAGCCCGTGGCCGCACCCAGCTCGGGGATGGGCGGAGGGCTGAGCGGAAAGATGAACGCATCGCGCACGCCCATCAGAGCGCGAAATGCCCGTCCGGCGAGCGCCTGCGCGGACTGCTCGGGGGCGAGTCGCTCCTTCCAGTCGGTGAGCGTGACAAACGCAAGCGCAGCGTTCTGCCCCTGCCCGGAGAACGAGAAACCGAGTACGCCGACCATGCTGCGCACCTCGGGCTGCTTCAGCATGAATCCTTCCACCTGCTCCATGACGGCGCGCGTGCGCTCGACCGTGGCGCCCGGTGGCAGCTGAATGCTCACCAGCAGGCTGCCCTGGTCCTCCGAAGGCAGAAAGGACGTCGGCAGCTTCTGATAAAACCAGGCTGCGGCACCCACAATAGCGCCATAGAGCACCAGATACCAGGCGGCGCGCCGCACCATCCGGCTCACCAGCGCCTGGTAGCCGTTTGTGGTGGCGAGAAACCCTCGATTGAACCAGCCAAACGGACCGCGGCTCGCCAGATGATGCCCCTTCGCAACCGGTTTCAGCAGCGTGGCGCAAAGTGCCGGCGTGAGCGAGAGCGCCATGAGCGCCGAGAATGCAATCGAGGTGACCATCACCACCGAAAATTGCCGGTAAATATTGCCGACCGACCCGGGAAAGAAGGCGAGCGGCGTGAAGACCGAAATCAGGACCAGCGTCATGCCGATGACCGCGCCCTGGATCTGGTCCATCGCCTTTCGCGTGGCTTCCTTTGGGGGCAGGCCCTCCTCGGTCATGATGCGCTCGACGTTTTCCACCACGACGATTGCATCGTCCACCACGATGCCGATGACCAGCACCATGCCGAACATGGTGAGCACGTTGATCGAATAGCCGAGGCTGAGCAGCGTGGCAAAACAGCCCAGCAGTGCGATCGGCACCACGAGGGTGGGAATCAGCGTGTAGCGCCAGTTCTGCAGGAACAGAAACATGACGAGGAACACGAGCACGATCGCTTCGAACAGGGTTTGAACGACCTGGGAGATCGAGATCCGGATGAAGCGTGAACTGTCGTAGGGAATCTCCCATTTCATGCCGGGCGGGAAGTAGGCGGCAAGCTCGGCCATGCGGGCCCGCACCGCGTCAGCCGTGCCCAGCGCATTGCCGGTTGGCGACAGCTGAACGCCGATTCCGGTGGACGGCTGGCCGTTCAGCCGGGCGGCGGTGGCAAAACTCTGGGCATTGAGCTCCACCCGTGCCACATCGCGCAGCCGTACCGTCGATCCGTCGGTGCCGGCGCGCAGAACGATATTGGCAAACTCATCAACTGTCGCGAGCTGGCCACCGACCACCACCGTGGCCGTCATCGATTGACCCGCGACCTGCGGTGACTCGCCGATTGCGCCTGATGAGACCTGAGCATTCTGCTGACGGATGGCGGCTGCGACGTCGGCGGCCGACAGGTTGAAACTCGCGAGCTTCTGTGGGTCGAGCCAGATTCGCATTGCCTGCTCGGTGCCGAACAACTGCGCTTGGCCGACGCCGGGGATGCGTTGAATCTCGGGCAGCACGTTGCGCGATGCAAAGTCGCCAAGCTGCACCGGTGTGAACGATCCGTCAGACGACGTGAGGATGGCAAACAGCAAAAAGTTGCTGCGTGCCTTTTCGACCCGTACGCCCTGTTGCGTGACCACCTGGGGTAGCCGGGGCGTAGCCCGCGACAGCCGGTTCTGAACGTCGACCTGAGCGAGGTCGGGATTGGTGCCAGGCTGGAAGCTGATTGAAATCGAGCCCACGCCGTTCGACTGCGCGATCGATTCCATGTAGATCATGCCCGGCGAGCCGTTGATCTCCTGCTCGATCACACTGATGACCGCCTGCTCCAGCGTTTGCGCCGACGCTCCAGGGTAGGTTGCGGTGACCACGATGGTCGGGGGTGCAACCGGCGGGTACTGCGCGATGGGCAGCAGGCGGATGGCAACCAGCCCGGCCACGATGATGAAGAGGGACACTACCCAGGCGAAAATCGGCCGGTCAATGAAGAAGCGTGGCATGAAGCGTCCTCAGCTTCGCGGCGCGGCCGGCGGCGCTGCGGGTGGCGCGGGCGGCGTCCAGGGTACCGGTCGTACCGGTTGGTTCGGGCGGATCTTCTGGAATCCGTCGACGATCACCTGCTCGCCGTCATTCAGCCCGTCAAGAATCAGCCAACGGCCGCCGCTGGCCCCGCCCACGCGCACGGGCCGCACCGAGATCTTTCCAGAGGCGTCAACCACCATCACCGTGTCGCCCTGGCTCGCCCGGGAGACTGCCTGCTGCGGCAGCAACATCGCGCGCGCCGCCTTCGCCTGCTCAATACGTACACGGACATAAAGACCAGGCAGCAGGGCGCCGCCCGAGTTGGGCACTTCGGCGCGCAGAGTGACCTGCCCGCTGGTCGCGTCCACCGTCAGATCTGAGAACAGCAGCCGCCCGGCAGGGGGATGAACAGTCCCGCCATCAAGCACCACGCGAATCAACGCCGCCTCGTTCCCGGTGCTGCGCAGGAGTCGCCCCTGCTCAAAGTCGCGTCGCAGGCGCAGGGCTTCGTTGGCCGACTGCGTGAAATTCACATAAACCGGTTCGATCTGCTGAATGATGGCCAGCGGAGTCGCCTCCCCCTGACCCACCAAGGCACCCTCGGTCACCAGGGCTCGACCGATCCGCCCCGAGATGGGCGCGGTCACGGTGGTGTAGCCCAGATTGATGGTGGCGGTTTGAACTGCGGCCTGGCCGGCCAGGACCTCCGCTTCGGCCTGTTTTTGCGCGGCGACTGCGTTGGCAAAGTCCTGCTTTGATACCGCGTTGGCCGCAACCAGTGGGCGATAACGCTCGGCCAGAGCGCTTGCCTGGGAGAGGTTCGCCTGAGCTCGCGCGAGTGTGGCCTGCGCGCTCGCCAGGGCCGCCTCGTAGGGCGCGGGGTCGATCCGGAACAGCACCTGCCCGGCCTTCACGTCGGCGCCCTCGCGGAACATCCTTTGTTGAACGATTCCCGCGGCACGGGCCCGGACCTGCGCCACCCGCGAGGCTTCAATCCTGCCAGGCAGCTCCTCGACCAGCCCCACTTCACCCAAGGCAACCTTGACAACGCCCACCGTCGGCGGCGGAGGCGCCGCTGGCGCCGCCGCGCCGGACGCAGGCGGGCCAGCCGGGGCCGATGGGCCGCAGGCACCAAGGAAGGCACAGAGGACCAACGCCAGGGCCAGGCCAACGCGGGACAAAGATGCAGCGGGGTGCGGCAAACGAGCCGCACTGCCGCGTGTCGCGGCGACATGCAGGGATCGGTTCATGGTGTGCTTCCAGAGGAAGCGCGGATTGTAGCCGCCCGGGCGGATCCCTCGCCGCTTGACGGGCGGCGCTTCGGGTCATTCGTGTAGGACGCCGATATACTCCGCGCTCATGACTCGTGACCTGTCAGCGCTTTTCGAGCGCAATCGCGAATGGGCGGCCCGCGTGGAGGCGAGCCGTCCAGGCTTTTTCACCGGACTCCTCGCGCAGCAACGCCCGCGGTACATGTGGCTGGGCTGCGCCGACAGCCGGGTTCCCGCCAATGAACTGGTCGATCTGCTGCCCGGCGAAATGTTTGTCCACCGGAATGTGGCGAACCTGCTCGTCCACTCTGACTTGAACGCGCTCAGCGTTGTGCAGTATGCCGTCGACGTGCTGGGGGTTGAGCACATTATCGTGGTGGGACACAGCAATTGCGGAGGCGTGCGTGCCGCGCTCGAGGATCAGCGCGCCGGATTGGTCGACAACTGGCTGCGCCACGTACAGGATGTTCGCGATACCCACCGCGATTTTCTCGACTCGCTGGAGGAGCGTTTCCGCATCAACGCACTGGTCGAACTGAATGTGCTCGAACAGGCGAGAAATGTCTGCCGAACCACCATTGTTCGCGACGCCTGGCAGCGCGGACAGACATTGGTGGTGCACGGCTGGGTGTATGGCCTTCAGGATGGGTTATTGAAGGACATGAGCCTGACGGCCACGGCGGCATCCGAGGTGGAGGCCGCCTATGACCATGCCCTTGAGCGTCTGACCAATCGCTGGCTGGAACGCCAGGCGGCCGGGTGAACGTGATCTGCTCACACTGCGAAATGGTTGCGAGCGAGACGCGCGACCGCTCGGGGTGGCGGTAATCGTTTAGCATCCCGCCTCGGTCAAGAACGATCTCGGCGCTGAGCCGGGGCGCACACTGACCCCTGAATTCAACGGCCAACACGGGAGTCCAACATGACCAGTCACGCACGACGCCTGCAACTGAAAGCCCTCGCGGCAATCGCCGGCCTGGCAAGCGCTGCGGGTGCAACGGCGCAGACTGCCGTCAGCGGATATCCCAGCCGTGAGATCCGGTTCATCGTGCCGTTTCCGCCGGGTGGCGGCAACGATATTCTCGCCAGGATGCTGGGCCCAAAAATGGCCGAGGCGCTTGGCAAGCCGGTCGTCATCGACAACCGTCCGGGCGCCGGGGGCAACCTGGGCACTGATCAGGCGGCTCGCTCGCCAGCCGATGGTTACACCATCGTTATTGCATCGAACCAGGTCACGATCAACCCGGGCCTCGGACAGAAGTTGCCGTTCGATATCGAACGGAATTTTTCGCCCATTGCGCTCGTTGCATCGGTGCCCATGCTGCTGGTGGTTCACCCCTCGGTACCGGTGAATAATGTGGGCGAACTGATCGCTCTCGCGCGCAGTCAGCCTGCTCGACTCAACCACGCTACGCCTGGTAACGGAACGCCCCAGCATCTCGCCTTCGAACTCCTCAACAAGCTTGCGAAGATCGAGGTCACGCATGTGCCCTACAAGGGGACCGGGCCTGCGGTCGCCGATCTGCTGGGTGGGCAGGTACAGGCGGCATTCGCCACTCTGGCTTCGGTCGCCCAGCATGTCCGTGCGGGCAAGCTGCGCGCGATCGCGGTGGCCCCGGCGCAGCGCTCGCCCTTGATGCCCGAGGTGCCCACGGTGGCGGAGTCGGGTGTTCCCGGCTACGACGTGCCGCTCTGGTATTCAATTCTGGCGCCAGCGGGAACGCCTGCTGAAGCGGTCGAGCGGCTGGCGGGCGAGCTGCGCCGGATCGTCGAGTCGCCCGACACGCGCGATCGGATGGTGAACCAGGGCTTTCAGCCTGGCTTCGTGGGCCCCGCCGCTT
The DNA here is from genome assembly GCA_945872335.1 of Bordetella parapertussis. Classification (GTDB taxonomy): domain Bacteria; phylum Pseudomonadota; class Gammaproteobacteria; order Burkholderiales; family Burkholderiaceae_E; genus SYIM01. The sequence goes on from CAMBZS010000221.1 coordinate 5,485, forward strand.
TGCAAGCGATGATTCGCGACGATGTACGGCGCTGGCAGGCAATCGGGCGAGATACCGGCATCCGGATCGAATAGGCGGATCATGTCTCTGGGTCAAGCGCTCGCAGGGGTCAGGGTTCTCGATTTTTCGCAGATCGGAGCCGGGCCCACCATCGGCATGCTGATGGGGGACATGGGGGCAGACGTCACCAAGATCGAGGCGCCCAGCGGCGACCTGGGGCGGTTGATCGGGCCGCCCTGGCTGGGCGGTGACTCAGTCGTCGCGCTCAGCTTCAACCGTAACAAGAAGGGACTCTGCCTCGATCTCAAGAAGCCGGAGGCAGTCGCCACGGTACATCGTCTGGCCGCCTCGGCCGATGTGCTGATCGAGAGCTTTCGGCCTGGCGTGATGAGCCGTCTCGGCGTGGGCTGGCCGGTGCTGTCGGCGCTCAATTCGAAGCTCATATGGTGCGCAGTGACCGCCTATGGGCAGGACGGACCCTGGGCCGACCGTCCTGGTGTCGACGGCGTGGTTCAGGCGCTGTCCGGCCTCATGAGTCAGATTGGCGTGGAGGGCGCTGAACCGTGCAAGGTGCAGGTCCCGGCTGTGGACATGACCACCGGTTTTCTTGGCACCGTTGCGGTACTGGGCGCACTTCAGGCAAGAGAACGTTCCGGATGCGGTCAGTACCTTGATGTCAGCATGTACGCCG
>CAMBZS010000222.1 GCA_945872335.1 Bordetella parapertussis
TCGAAAAACATTGCTCGCCGCGCGCGTTCGCTGTCGGCGGGCTCTTTCCCGCAAGATGTCCTCACAGGCTTTGACGGAATGTCTCAGCGGTGCGTCGCGCAGGTCCGTAATGCGATCGAAGCGTTCCTTCACCGCAACGCAGGTCAGGCACGAGACGTCAAGATGCTCGACGACAGCATCGATAGCGAGCACCACAGTCTGATCGAACAGATCGTGGCGTTGATGGGTGAATCGCGTGGCGATGTCGCCGACTTTGTTCATCTTCTGTTCTGTGTGAAAAATGCAGAGCGGATCGCCGACCACGCGGTCAATATCGCCGAGGCGGCGCACCTGAAGACGACGGGCAAACCGATCGGGCCGGTCACCGCGCTCGGTTGACCCCGCGCTTGCCTCGCCGCGTGAGGACGGTTGGCCCTGCCCCACAGGTACCACAGGCCTCTCAGGCCTCTGCCCATCAGGCCCGATCCGCTCCGGTAAGTTAAGATCCCGAGCACGCAGGGGCATCACGCCTGCGCCGCCTGCCCGGGGCCCTCCGACACTGGAGGGAGTCCGTGCGCCGCCGACTCGAACCGCTCACGCCACCGCCATGACGTCACTCGATGCAAGATATGCAAGGCCTGCGCCGCCCGTGTCGGCGAACACCGCGCGCCTGCGTTTTCGCGCCCACGAGATCCGGGCCTATGCCAATGCGCTCCTCGATGCAGCCGGGTTGTCCGCGGAACTCGCCCGAGAGGTGGCGGAGGTGTTGCTCGAGGGCGATCTGCTCGGTCACGACACGCATGGCCTGCATCTTCTGGCGGGCTACCTGCGCGAGCTCGATTCAGGCGCCATGACCCGAGAAGGTCCGCCGCGCGTGCTCGCCGAGCGAAGCGTCGTGGCCACCTGGGACGGTGAGCGCCTGCCAGGCCCCTGGCTGGTCCGCGAGGCGATCAGGTGGGCCACCCCCCGTGCGCGCGAACACGGGCAGGCGAGCGTCGCGATCCGGCGCAGCCACCATATCGCGTGTCTGGCTGCCTACCTCGAGGCACCTGCTCGTGACGGGCTGGTGGTGATGGTCTCGAGTTCCGACCCGGCGGTGGCCAGTGTCGCGCCCTATGGCGGGACCACCGCCGTGTTTACCCCCAACCCGGTCGCCGCCGGCTTTCCCACCGAGGGCGATCCGGTGATGATCGATATCTCGGCATCGATCACCACCAATGGCATGAGCGCCCGCATGCGCGACGCGGGCGAACTCGGTCGGCATGACTGGTGGCTTGATGCCGAGGGCCATCCGACGCGCAACCCCGCGGTATTGTTCGAGAAGCCCCCCGGTACAATCCTCCCGCTTGGCGGACTGGACGCCGGTCACAAGGGCTACGGCCTCGCGCTCCTGATCGAAGCGCTCACCGGCGGCCTGGCGGGTCACGGCCGGGCTGATCCCGCAGAGGGCTGGGGCGCCACGGTTCATGTACAGCTGATCGATCCGTCCGCTTTTTCCGGGCTGGAGGCGTTTCGCCGACAGACCGAACACGTGGCGCGCGCTTGTCGCGAATCAACGCCGCGCAACGTTGAAGCGCCTGTGCGGCTGCCCGGTGAGCGCGGGCTTGCAAGAAAGCGCGAGCAACTCGAACACGGCGTGGCCCTTCATCCGGCCATCCTGCCCTCGCTGGCCGCACGGGCCGAACGCGCGGGCATCCGGGCGCCCGCCCCCGTCTGAAGGCCGCCTTCTGGTGCGCTCACCCATCCTTTCATCCAACCCCCTCATCCCACCGCCATGTCCACCCAACCCATGATCGTCCAAGTCGGCCCCCTGCATGGGCCAACCCAGGACGAACTTGCACGCCGCTACGACATCCGCCGACTCTTTGAGGCCCCCGACAAGGCCGCCTTTCTGGCGGCAGTGGCGCCTCACTGTCAGGTCGCCGTCACATCGGGTACCCGGGGCATGGAAGCTTCGCTGATGCAGGCGCTTCCTCACCTCAAGCTTGTCGCCTGCTTTGGGGTGGGGGTTGATGCGATCGATGTCGCCCACGCGCATGCCCACGGAATCGCCGTGAGCAACACCCCGGATGTGCTCACTGAAGACGTGGCCGATCTGGCCCTCGCCCTGCTCCTGGGCGCCATCCGGCGCATTCCCCAGGGTGATCGATTTGTCCGGGAGGGATCCTGGCTGAAGGGCGGGATGGCGCTCACGGCGAGCATGCAGCAGCGCAAGGTCGGAATCGTCGGTCTGGGGCGGATTGGTGCCGCCATTGCACGGCGTTGCGCAGCCTTCAATACCGAGCTCGCCTACTTTGGCCCCCGCGAGAAGCCAGGTAGTGGTCTGCGTTATTTCGCCGACCTGGTTGCCATGGCCCGATGGTCCGATGTGCTGATCGCCGCCTGTCCGGGCGGCGAAGGCACGCGCGGCCTGGTCTCGCGCGGCGTGCTCGAGGCACTCGGCCCGACCGGCGTCTTCGTCAACATCGCCCGCGGCTCGGTGGTGGACGAGGCAGCGCTCACCGAACTGCTCGCAAGTGGCGCGCTTGGATCGGCCGGACTCGATGTGTTTGAGCGCGAGCCGCAGGTACCGGCCGGACTGATTGCGCTTGATCACGTGGTGCTGCACCCCCACCAGGGTAGCGCCACGCATGACACGCGCGCGGCCATGGGACGCAAGGTGCTTGACAACGTGGAAGCCTGGCTCGCGGGCCGACCGCTCATCGACCCGGTTTGACGCGGTGCCCCAGGGAGCCGCAGGCAGGCCGCGGCCGCGGGCAGCCTTCAACCGCGCAGGAGATCCTCATCGGAGATCGAGTCCGGTTCCGATCCCGGCCCGCGACCTGCCAGGACGGCCGCCGCAAGGCGCTCGGGTGAGGCCATCTCAGCCGGGCCTGGCAGCCCGCCGAGAAACCGCGATAGCTCCTCAAGCGCAAGCCGATACACCTCGCGCTTGAATTCAATCACCGATTCCAGCGGAATCCAGTAGGGGTTCCAGCGCCAGGCGTCGAACTCGGGCTGACCCGAAGCGCGCAGGTCAACGTCGGTATCGCGGCCCAGCATCCTGATCAGGAACCAGATCTGCTTCTGACCGCGATAGTGACTGCGCATTTCCCGGCGCACCCAGTGCGTGGGCACGTCATAGCGCAGCCAGTCGCGCGTGCGACCGATCACCCTGACGTGATCGGGCATGAGCCCGGTTTCCTCCCGCAGCTCGCGAAACATCGCCTGCTGCGGTGATTCCCCGCGTTTGATCCCGCCCTGAGGAAACTGCCAGGCGTGTTCGCGGATCCGCTTGCCCCAGAAGACTTCGTTCCGGCCGTTGACCAGGATGATGCCGACGTTGGGGCGGTAGCCTTCACGATCGAGCATGGCCGCACCCGTTGATCTCTTACAATGCGTTCGATTATATCGGGCGCTTGCACGCGCCCGCACTCCTGAAACGGACTCCCATGAAAGCCTCAAGGTTCCATATCGCCACGCTCAAGGAGGCGCCCTCCGACGCCGAGATCGCGAGCCACCGACTCATGACCCGCGCCGGCATGATCCGGCGACTTGCAGGGGGCATCTACAACTACATGCCGATGGGGCTGCGCACCATCCGCAAGATCGAGGCCATCATCCGCGAGGAAATGGACGCAGCAGGCGCCATTGAACTGCTGATGCCGGTGATTCAGCCGGCCGAACTCTGGATGGAGTCGGGCCGCTGGGAGCGCTACGGCCCGGAGCTGCTGCGGATCAAGGACAGGCACGGCCGCGACTTCATTGTGCAGCCCACCTCCGAGGAGGTGATCACCGATATCGCCCGCCAGGAAATTCGCAGCTATCGGCAGATGCCGAAAAATTTCTATCACATTCAGACCAAGTTCCGGGATGAGCGGCGTCCCCGCTTCGGACTGATGCGCGGTCGCGAATTCACCATGAAGGACGCGTATTCGTTTGATCGCAACAAAGAGGCGGCGCTCGCCTCCTATCAGGCCATGTTCGAGGCCTACACCCGGATCTTTACGCGGATGGGACTCGCCTTTCGCGCAGTCGCCGCCGATACCGGTGCCATCGGTGGCTCAGCGAGCCATGAATTCCAGGTCATCGCCGACACCGGCGAGGACGCGATTGCCTACTGCCCGCAGAGCGAGTTTGCGGCCAACATCGAGCTCGCCGAAGCCGTGCCGCTTCTCGAGGCACGCGCGCCGGCGGCAGCGCCGCTCACCAAGACGTCCACCCCGGGCCGCAGCACCTGCGCCGAGGTCGCCGAATTTCTCGGCCTCGCGCTCTCGCACACGGTGAAGTCGCTCGTCCTGGCGGTAGACGAACGAGAGATGCCCAAAGATGGCGCGGACGATCCCGATTTTCGCGGCCGGATCGTGGCCACCCGCATCTTCCTGCTACTGGTGAGGGGCGATCACGACCTGAACGAAATCAAGGCGGGCAAGGTGCCTGGGCTGGAAGGCTTTCGCTTTGCGACCGAGGCCGAAATCATCGAGCACTTCGGCACGCCCCCCGGCTATCTCGGTCCGATTGGCATGGTGAAGCCGGTCACCGTGGTGGCCGATCGAACCGTCGCCCGAATGAGTGACTTCGTCTGCGGCGCGAACGACGCCGGCTTTCATTACACTGGCGTCAACTGGGGGCGAGACCTCCCCGAGCCGCTGGTGGCCGATATCCGAAATGTTCAGGCGGGCGACCCCTCGCCCGACGGCCGCGGCAGCCTCGCCATCCAGCGCGGGATTGAAGTGGGTCATGTGTTTTACCTCGGCACCAAATACTCCGAGGCGATGCGGGCGGTGTTCGTCGATGAAGACGGCGCAAGCCGCCCGATCGAAATGGGCTGCTACGGCATTGGCGTCACCCGGTTGCTGGGCGCAGCCATCGAACAAAATCACGACGCGCGCGGCATCATCTGGCCGGCAGCCATCGCGCCATTCGAGGTGGTGATCTGCCCGGTTGGCCTTGACCGCTCGGAGGCCGTTCGCACCGCCGCGCTCTCGCTCTATGCTGACCTGCAAGAGGCGGGTATCGACGTGATTCTCGATGATCGCGGCGAGCGTCCCGGTGCCATGTTCGCCGACTGGGAACTGATCGGCGTACCGCTGCGGATCACGGTGGGCGAGCGCGGGCTCAAGGAAGGTCGGGTGGAGCTGCAGGGCCGGCGCGACACTGAACCCCGCATGCTGGCACCCGCCGAGGTTTGCGCTGCGCTGGCAGGGCTGCTCGGCAGGGCTTGAACGGCTTTGCGGACTGCGCTGGGTGGGCGTCTGTCTGCTCAGGCCGCCGGCGCGAGCACCTTGCCTGGGTTCATGATGCCAAGCGGATCGAGTGCCTCCTTGATCGCACGCATCAGAGCCATTTCCACCGCCGACTTGTAGCGCGCGGCTTCATCGCGCCGCAATTGCCCGAGCCCGTGCTCGGCCGAGATCGAACCGCGGCGGGCGACGACTGCATCGTGCGTGATCAGGTTGATGGCGGGCTGGAGTGCGAGAAACGCGGTCTCGTCCACAGTGCCGTCAGGCGGCGATACGTTGTAGTGCAGGTTGCCATCGCCCAGATGACCAAAGACCACCATGCGCACGCCTGGGAAACGGGTGGTGAGATCGGCGTTGGTGTGCTCGACAAACTCGGCGATGGCGGAAATGGGGACCGACACATCATGTTTGATGTTCTTGCCCTCGGCCGCCTGCGCCTCGGAGATGTTTTCGCGCAGCGCCCACATGGCGCGGCTCTGCGCAATGGAGCTCGCCACCGCCGCATCCGAGATCAGACCGGCCTCGAGCGCCTCGGCGAGAAGCGCGGTGAGCGCCGCCTGCGCATGCGCTTCGCTATCGGCATCCGAACATTCGAGCAGCACGTAGTAAGGGCTGCGCTCGCCCACAAGCGGCAGCCGGCAATCGGGGAAGTGTCGCAGCACCAGCTCGATGCAAAACGACGACATGAGCTCGAACCCGGTGAGCGCAGCGCCCATTCGCCGTTGCGCCCGCTCGAGGAGCGCGACCGCAGCGACTGGATCGGAGAGCGCAACGAACGCGGTCAGTTGCGCCGCCGGCATCGGATGGAGCTTGAGCGTGGCCGCCGTGATGACGCCCAGCGTGCCCTCGGCGCCAATGAACAGATCGCGCAGATCGTAGCCGGTGTTGTCTT
>CAMBZS010000223.1 GCA_945872335.1 Bordetella parapertussis
GAACGCGATCCCCCACCCCGGCCCGCTCGACCTCGCGCTGGGCGAAGGCGGCGAGCTTGGCGTTGTACTCGATCCCCACGGCGCGCGCGCCGTGCCGCTGCGCCGCCGCAATCGCGATCTTGCCGTCGCCCGCCCCCAGGTCGTAGACCAGGTCGTTCGGACCCACACGCGCCACTTCAAGCAGCCGGACCGCCAGTTCGTCAGGGGTGGGAAGCCACATCACGTCTTTGCCGGTTTGGCCACGCTGCGGGCGCCAGGCTTCGTCGGCCTGGGCAATCACGGCGGACGGGCTCGCCAGAGCAAGCGCGAGCGAGACGATCGCGCCGAACACTACAATGCGTGCAGTCATGGAAATCATCAGCCAAGAGCCTGTGCGAGAGGGCGAAGCGCCCGCAGTGTGCGCCGAAGCCCGCGGCGCAGGCAAGCCACCGCTCTCGGTTTCCGTTCGGGCACTGTGTGCCTTTGCTGCCCGCCAGGGCGATCTGGATCTGCGCTTCACGCCCTCGCCCACCGCGCAGCAGGGTCGCGAGGGGCATCTGCTGGTCGCCCGGCGCCGCGGCGAAAGCTACGAAAGCGAAATTGTCCTGAGTGCAGTCTGGGGCGATCTGAAGGTGAGTGGGCGTGCCGATGGGTACGACCCGCGCCAAAACGATCTCGAAGAAATCAAGACCCACCGCGGTCGGATCGAGGATATTCCCGCCAACCAGCAGGCGCTCCATCGAGCACAGGCGAGGCTCTACGGCTGGATGTTCTGCGAGGCGCGCGGGCTCGAGCAGCTGACGGTGTCGCGCGTCTATCTCGAAATCGGCCTCGAAGCAGAGAGCCGGGTGAGCGAAACGCTGAGTGCGGCCGCGCTTCGCGAATTCGCCGGGAGCCTGTGCGAGCGTTACGCGGGCTGGGCCCGAAGCGAAGCAAGGCATCGCGAACAACGGCAGCGCTGGCTCGCAACGCTCGCTTTTCCGTTGCCGGCGTTTCGTCCTGGGCAACGCGAACTGGCCGCTGCGGTCTGGCGCGCCTGTCGCCGTGGTGAGCGGCTGCGAGTGGAGGCGCCCACCGGTTTGGGGAAAACCCTGGGGACGCTCTATCCAGCGCTGCGCGCGATGGCCGACCGTCCGCTCGACCGGATCGCGATGCTGTCAGCGCGAACGACCGCGAGGCAGGTGGCACTCGACGCCTTTGCACAGATCCGGGCGGATCAGCCCCAACATCAGTCCATGCCCCTCAGGGTGATCGAAATCGTGGCGCGCGAGCGCGCCTGCGAGCATCCCGACAAGGTCTGTCATGGGGAATCCTGCCCGCTCGCGCGCGGCTTTTACGACCGGCTTCCCGCCGCGCGCAGGCAGGCCTGCGACGTTGACCTGCTTGATCAGGCAACCACGCGCGAAATTGCGCTCGCCCACCGCATCTGCCCCTATTTTTTTTCGATGGAGTGGCTGCGCTGGTGTGACGTCGCAATCGGCGACTACCACTACTGGTTCGACCGCCATGCGGTGCTGGCCGCCCTGACCGCAGAATTCGAATGGAAGGTGGCGGTATTGATCGATGAGGCGCACCAGCTGGTTGCACGCACCCGCGCGATGTACAGCGCAAGCGCATCGGCGGCCGCCCTGATCGCGCTTCAGCCGCAGCTGCCGCCCGCCCTGCGCGGTGCGGTGGGCGACCTGCTCAATCAGTGGGAGCAGCTCGTTGTCGCGCACACAGTGCCCTCTACCGCGAGCGATCCCGCGGAGACCGCGCGCTGGCGGCAGCTCACTGAACCGCCCGAGGATTGGCTGCGGGCGCTACATCGATTCAATAGCCGATTGGGCGATCATGTCATTGAACAAGGTCGCGCTGCCTCCCCCACGGTGCTCGAAGCCTGGTTCGATGGCCTTTCGTTTGCAAGCCTCGCGGACAACTTTGGTGAGCACAGCCTGTGCGAGTTGAGTATTGACGCAGCGGGCGAGCACCCCGAGGCCGAGGAACTGCTCCTGCCCCGCACCTCCGACCGCGCCCGGCTCACGCTGCGCAATGTCATGCCTGCGCCTTTCATCCGCCCGCGGCTCGAGCTCGCCGATTCGGTGGTGATGTTTTCAGCGACGCTCAATCCGCCCGACTACGATGGCAATCTGCTCGGCCTTCCCGATCCCACCGCAACGCTCAGGCTTGCAAGCCCGTTCGACGCCGACCGGTTGCGGGTTTCGGTGCTACCGGTCTCCACCCGTATCACCGACCGGGCCCGTACGCTGCCCCGCGTGCTCGCAGCGCTTGCCCACGAGTACCATCGCGAGCCCGGCAACTACCTCGCGTTTTTCAGCAGCTTTGACTATCTGCAACAGGCCTTCACGCGCTTTCGCGCCGAATACCCCGACATCACCACCTGGGCCCAGACCCGTTCCATGACCGACGCCTCGCGCACTGCCTTTCTCGAGCGCTTTCACCCCGAGGGACAGGGTATCGGCTTTGCGGTGCTGGGCGGTGCATTCGGCGAAGGCATTGATCTGCCCGGTCGAAGACTGATCGGCGCCTTCATTGCCACGCTGGGCATGCCCCAGGTGGACGCGGTCAACGAGGCAATCGCCGCCCGCATGGACAAGCTGTTCGATAGAGGCCATGACTACACCTACCTCATTCCGGGGCTGCAAAAGGTGGTGCAGGCGGCAGGCCGCGTGATCCGTTCGCCTGAGGACCGCGGCATGCTGATGCTGATCGATGCGCGCTACAGCTGGCCCCGCTACCAGCAGCTGCTGCCCGCCGCCTGGGGGCTGGGATGAACACAGGCACCGCCGCACAGCCCTCTGCTCCCACGCGCGCGCTCGCTGTCACGGTGGGGGTCTACGCGCTCGCCTGGACCATCGCGCAGACGCTCGCGCAGCCCAACCTCGACCGCTACCACGACATGCTCGAAAGCTTCGCGTGGTCACAGACCTTTGAGTGGGGAAGCTTCAAGCATCCGCCCTTTTTTGCCTGGGTGACGGGTACCTGGTTCGCTCTGCTGCCCCGATCAGACTTCGCCTTCAAACTGCTCGCCTACGCCAATGTGGCGGTCGGGCTTGCCGGCGTGGCCGTGCTCGCGCGCCTCATGGGCCATGGCCGATTCGCCCATCCTGCGGTCGTGCTGCTTTTTTGGTGCCTGCCCTACACCACGCTGGCCTCCAAGTTCAATGCCAATGCACAGCTCCTGTCGGTCTGGCCCTGGGCTGCCGCCGCACTGTTCGGAAGCCTCACCTATTCGGGCGGACGCGGCTGGGCCTGGAGCACGCTCCTTGGCCTTTGCAGCGCCGCCGCCCTCCTCAGCAAGTACTACAGCGGCGTTCTGCTGCTTGCGCTCTTCGTGGCGGCAAGCGTGCACCCGGCTGCCCGCGCGTGGTACGGCAGCCCTCGCCCCTGGTGGGCGCTTGCGGTGACCGTGGGCGCGCTGCTGCCGCATGCGCTCTGGCTCAAAGCGAGCGACTTCGCCATGCTCAACTATGCATTCGATCAGGGGGGCGGAGCAGTCAATCTGTCGATGGCTGCGCGCTTTGCGCTCGCGCCCTTCTTCTACTGGGCCCCGGGGTGGATTGCGTGCACAGTGTTCGTTGCCCTCGCGCGGCGGCGAGCCGGCAGGGCACCGCGCCTGATTCCGCTCCTTGCGAAGGCATGGCGGCCTGAGGGCTGGCGTGACAGCGTGTTCTGGCTCGCGTTCACGCCCTGGGCGGTGAGTCTGGGCTTTGGGCTGGCTGGGGTCGTTGAACTCTCCACACCATGGGCCATTCCGATCGGCTTTGCGTTCCCGCTCCTGTGGCTACGAAATCTGTCTCGGGAATGGGCCCCTGGCGAAGGGGCCGCCGAAGAAGCGGCCACCGAAGAAGCGGCACGCGGCTTGAACCGTCTCACAGCCCCCCGCCTGACCGCGACCGTCGCGTTCCTGGTGGTGGGAATCGGCGCCGTGCTGGCCGTGGTGCACGCGCTCACGGGTCAGCGCGAATACTATCGGGCCACCGAAGCGCTCGCCCGGGCCATTACCCAGGATTGGCAGTCACGACACCCCGGCAAGCAGCTCGGCTGGTCGGGCGGCGCCTGGCCCGATAACGCCATGTTCGCCTTTTACAGCCATCCCACCATCCGAGCCCTCCCCGGACTGCCCGACAGCCGCGAGGCATCGATTGCGCCCCACCCAGCCTGGACCGTCGAACACGGTATCCTCATCTGCGCGCCTCCTCCTGCGGGCGAGGCGTGTGTCGCCCGCTCGCAGACGTGGCTGCAGACGCGTGGCCTGCCCGCGGAACCCAGGCCGCTCAGCGCAGCCAGGAACGGGTGGCGCTTTCCGAACGCTTTCGAGCAAAGCCTGCTGGTGTTTGATGTGCCCCCGGCCGCTCGCAGGCCTACCCCTGCGCCATGATTTCGCCCCGCGCGCAGCTACTCACCCAGGCCATGCGATTTGCAATGGTCGGTGGGCTTGCGACCCTCGCCCACTTCGCGGTGATGGGGGCGATCATCCACACCACCACCGGGTCGCCGTTGGTGGCCACCTTCGCCGGTTCGCTGGTGGGCTCGGTCGTTGCCTATCTCGCCAACCGTCGCCACACATTCGAGTCAGATGTCCCGCATGCACAGGCACTCCCCAGACACTATGCGGTCGTGGCGGGCTCGATTGTGCTGAACGCTCTTGTGTTTAGGCTTGCGCATGGCACACTCGGTTCGCCGATCTGGTTTGCGCAGGGGCTGGCCACCGGCCTCTGTATGGTGTTCAATTTCGTCGCCTCACGCCTTTGGGTATTTAAGCAGCGATGACGTCTTACAACCTTGGTGTTCCCCGCTCGGTCCGCTCCTGCGTAGCCAGATGCTTTGCGCTCGCCTGGGGGCTCATCCTGCATGCCCTGCTCGCGACCGGGCCGGCCTCGGCCCAGGCACAGTGGAATGAGGTGAGCAAGGCGCGTAACGGCGACGTTTGGGCGATGGAAGCTGGCACCGCCCGGCGCGCCGGCGACAGCGCGAGAGTCTGGGTGCTCATCAACCATCCGCTACCGATCACCAACCCGGCGCCGTATGCATACAGCGGCGTACGCTCGTTCCGTGCGCTGGTGCAAATCGATTGCAAGGAGCAGCGCGCGCGACGCCTGGAAGCCAGTTACTTCAGTCAGCCCAATGGCGATGGGCGCCTGCTCGGCACAAGCGAAAACGACGACTGGTTCAATGTGCCGCCCGATACGCCCGACGCCGACTTGATGAAAGCCGCGTGCGACCTGCCCGATCAGGCTCCCGTACCGCCCGCCACCCCGGCGGGCGCAGCCCCCGCCGCGCCGGCCCGACCACCCGGCGCGCGCGGCTGAATCGAAATGGTTCGCGCCCGCAGCTGACCGCATCCGCCCTCTACATCCTGGGCGGCGGAGCGCCGGAGCTTGGCGAGCACACCCCGTTGATGAAGCGTGCGCGCCATGTGAGCCGCCCGCTCCCAGGACGGGCGTCGATACGGCGAATCGGGAATGGCGTTGAGCGGGATGAGATTCATGACCGCATAGTGCCCCGCCAGCAGTTTCACGATGCCCTCGATCTCCTCGTCGGTGTCGTTCACACCCTCGATGAGCGTCCACTGATACTGCACGGGATAGCCGATGGTGCGGCCGTAGGCCTGCGCAGCCGCCACCAGATCAGCGGGATCCATGCGAGGCGCCCGCGGCAGGAGCGACGCGCGCAGGTCGGCCCGTGTGCTGTGGAGCGACAGCGCGAGCGCGGGCCGAACCCGCCCCTGGGGTAGCCGCTCGAAGACTCTCGGATCGCCCACCGTGGAGAAGACCAGATTACGGTGGCCGATCATCGCCTCGGTGCCCAACAGCTCGATGGCCTCGAGCACGTTGTCAAGGTTGTGCGCGGGCTCACCCATACCCATGAACACGACCTTTCGAACCGCTCTCAGGCGGCGAGCCTCCACCACCTGCGCCACGATCTCGGCGCTACCCAATTGGCGCAGCAGCCCGGATCGGCCAGTCATGCAAAAGGTGCAGCCCACGGCACAGCCCACCTGCGTAGACACGCAGACACCGCCCCGCGCGAGCAATACCGATTCCACGGTTTGGCCATCAGCCAGCGAAAAAAGGAGC
>CAMBZS010000224.1 GCA_945872335.1 Bordetella parapertussis
GCCGTCATTGCCACCAACACCACGGTGTCGCGCGATTCCGTTGCCGGCGAAGAGAACGCCGGCCAGACGGGCGGCCTGTCGGGTGCGCCCGTCTTCGACATGTCCAACCGGGTGATCCGGGCATTGCGTGAACGGCTCCCCGTGGGCTACCCAATCGTTGGGGTGGGCGGCATTCTGTCGGCAGCCGACGCCTGCGCCAAGATCGAGGCGGGCGCGAGCGTGGTGCAGATGTACACCGGCATCATTTACCGCGGGCCCTCACTCATCTCCGACTGCGCCCGCGCGCTCGCCCATCAGGCAGCAACCGGTCAGGCCCCCTCGCACTGACCCGGAGCGGTTGGCCGCCATATGGCTGAGATCGTTCTCGCCACCCTCAACGCGCGCTATTCGCACGCCTCGCTGGGGCTGCGTTACTTGCACGCCAACCTGGGCGAGTTGCGAGACCGCGCCGAGATCATTGAATTCGTGATCGGTGCGCGCACCGAGTCCATCGCCGAGACCATCCTGTCACGCGAGCCCCGCCTGCTGGGTCTGGGCGTCTACATCTGGAATGTGGAGGAGACCACGCGCCTGGTCGCCCTGCTCAAACGACTGGCGCCGGAACTGCGCATCGTGTTGGGCGGCCCCGAGGTCAGTCACGAGGTCAATGAGCAGGCGATCTGTCGCATGGCCGACCATGTCATCACCGGCACCGCTGAACATGAGTTCGCCGAACTGTGTCGCCAGACGCTGGCATGGAATGCAGGACAGGCCACCCGCCCGATCACGCATGTGATCAGCGGCGGCCGGCTCGAACCGGCCGATGTCACGATGCCCTACTCGCTCTATGACGATCGCGACATCGCACACCGCCACCTTTACGTGGAAGCCTCGCGCGGCTGCCCGTACCGTTGCGAATTCTGTCTGTCTGCCCTTGACCGCACCGCCGTACCGTTTCCGCTTGAGCCCTTGCTCGACGAACTGGCCGTCCTCTACGAGCGCGGCGCCCGGCGCTTCCGCTTTGTCGATCGAACATTCAACCTGAGGATCGACACGAGCCTCGCCATCCTGTCGTTTTTTCTCGAACGAATCGAGGCCCAGCCCGACGACCCCTGCTTCGCTCATTTCGAGTTGGTCCCCGACCACCTGCCCGAGCGGCTGCGCGAAATCCTGCCGAGATTTCCCGCCGGCGCCCTGCAGTTCGAGATTGGCATCCAGAGCTGGAATACCGAGGTCCAGGCACTGATCAGCCGACGACAGAACAATGCCAAGGCCGAGGAAAACCTGCGATGGTTGCGCGAGCACACCAGCGCCAACCTGCACGTCGACCTGATCGCCGGTCTGCCTGGCGAAACGATGGCGAGCTTCGGGGCCGGGTTCGATCGACTGGTAGCACTCAATCCGCAGGAGATTCAGTTGGGGATCCTGAAGCGGCTGCGGGGCGCCCCGATCAGCAGACATACCGACGCGTTTGACCTCCGCTTCAACCCCTCGCCCCCTTACAACGTGCTCGCCACCCGGGACATCCCCTTCTCCGACATGCAGCGCCTCGCACGCTTCGCCCGCTACTGGGAGCTCATCGGCAACTCGGGCCGATTTTCAGCGCGGTTGCCCGAGCTCCTGGGGGCGCAGCCCTTCAACCGCTTCATGGCGTTTTCCGACTGGATCTACGCACGCACCGACAGCACCTGGCGATTTTCGCCAGAACGTCTGGCCCAGCTCATCGACGCATGGCTCATTTCATCAAGTGAGATAGAATTTCACCATGGGACGCCCCAGGAACCCCTCCACCGACGACGGCAAGACAGCGATCCAGGTCATCCAGCGCCTGGTGTCGCTGCTCGACGCGCTGGCTGAGCGCACCGAGCCGGCCAGCCTGAAAGACCTGTCGCTTGCCACCGGGCTCCATCCCTCTACCGCTCACCGTATCCTCAACGACCTGGTCAGCGTTCGGCTGATTGACCGCAGTGACCCCGGCAGCTACCAGCTTGGCATCCGGCTACTTGAGCTCGGTAATCTGGTGAAGGCGCGGCTCAACGTACGCGACGCTGCAATGGGCCCCATGCGCGAACTGCATCGCGCCACCGGGCAGCCGGTCAATCTGTCGATCCGGCAGGCCGATGAAATCGTCTACATCGAGCGCGCGGTGTCCGAGCGCTCGGGCATGCAGGTGGTGCGCGCCGTAGGGGGCCGCGCGCCCCTCCATCTCACGTCGGTGGGCAAGCTGTTCCTGTCGGTGGACGACCCGCGCAACGTCCGCGCCTACGCCACCCGCACGGGCCTCGCTGGCCACACCAAAAACAGCATCACCGAACTGGTCCGACTGGAGCGCGAGCTTGCGCTGGTGAGGGCCCGCGGCTACGCGCGCGACAACGAAGAACTGGAACTCGGCGTGCGCTGCATTGCAGCCGGGATTCGCGACGACTCGGGCAAGCTGGTGGCGGGGCTCTCGGTGTCAGCCCCAGCCGATTTCGTGCAGGACGACTGGATCGACCTGGTGTGCAAGACCGCCGCCGATATTTCCTCATCCCTCGGCTTCGAGCCGGCGGAAGAGGCCAGGTGATCAGAGAAAAGCCTACTCGGCGCCGAGCGACACCCTGAGCGGTACAGGTACATCGCCCTGCCCGCCGTCGGCGTGAATGCGTTGTGCGGGCGGCGCGGCTTTCTCCACCCAGCTGCGGATGCGCTGGGCATCGCCAAAGCGCGCCAGCTTGCCTGCGGCATCGAGCAGCACCACGATGAGCGGTCGCCCCTCGATGTTGGCGATCATCACCAGACAGTTACCCGCTTCGGAGATGAAGCCGGTTTTCTGCAGGCCGATTGACCAACCCGCCGTCGAAATCAGTCGATTGGTGTTGTAGAAGCCCAGCGGCTCGCGGGCGGGCTGCACGGTCATCGACCGCGCGACCGAATACTGACGAATCAGCGGATAGGAAGACGCCGCCCGCACCAGCTGGGCGAGATCGCCCCCGCTGGACACATTGGCGCTCGATAAGCCGGTGGGCTCGACAAAACGCGTGTCGCGCAGCCCCAGCAATCGCGCCTTCGCATTCATCGCTGCAACGAACGCGGGCATGCCGCCAGGATAGTGGCGACCCAGCGCATTGGCCGCCCGATTTTCGGAGGCCATAAGGGACAGCTGCAGCATTTCGGAACGGGTGAGCCAGGCCCCCGGATGCAGGCGCGAACTGGTGCCACGCAGACGATCGATATCGTCGCGCGTGATCTGCAGACGCTCGGAAAGCGGCAGCCCCGCATCGAGCACCACCATCGCGGTCATCAGCTTGGTAATTGAAGCAATGGGGAGCACGGCGCCCGGATTCTTTCGAACCAGTACATCGCCGCTTCGCGCATCCATCACCAGCGCCACCGACGAATGCAGAGAAAGGGGATCGGCCACCCGTTTGAGACCTATCGACTCACCCACTGACGGCCGGGCGGGCGGCTGAGCGGCAACCGCGGCCGTACCGACCGCCCCAGCCCCGACTGCAGCCGCAGCCATGGCGGTGCCCCCCCCCGACTGAGCCGGTTTGGGGGACTCCTCAAATGCACGGGGCTTGTTCTGCTTCGCACGCTTGGCGTTTTTATCCTTCTTCGAAGCGGCGCTCTTTGGCGCAGCGCTCGCGGTGGACGCTGGCTTCGCTCCCGACTGTGCCCCGGATGCACGGCGTTCCCCCTGCGGCGCGGCCCCCTTTGCGTCCGAACGTGAAGCGGGCTGCGCGGAGGGCTGCGCGGCGGGCGTGCGCGACGCTTCAGCCGGCCGCGAAGACGGCGACTGCGCCATCGATGGCGCTGCAGCGAGCGCAAGGATCAGGGCGACGGCAGGCCCGACCCCCGAAAAATGTTGAAAATTAGACACTTGCAAAGCAACCCTCAGACGCGATCTAAAGATATGTTCGCTGTTTTTGACAGTGCCTGTCAACCGCAGAACCGTGCCGGGCGAGCCCTCGCCGTTTCAGGACCGCACGTGGTCAACTTTTGGGAAGGCGGGCCGCCACTTTCCGCCATTTATCGAGGTCGGCCGCGATTCGTTCGGACAAGGCCGAGGGCGCGGACGGCGTGGGATCCATGCCCGCCTTGAGGAGTCGCTCGGCGACCGCCGGCGAGCGGAGCAGTTTCTGGACTTCAGCATTCAGCCGCTCGACCTGTGTCGATGACATGCCCGCTGGCCCCAGGAGCGCAAACCA
The DNA here is from genome assembly GCA_945872335.1 of Bordetella parapertussis. Lineage (GTDB taxonomy): Bacteria > Pseudomonadota > Gammaproteobacteria > Burkholderiales > Burkholderiaceae_E > SYIM01. Next base: position 4,167 of record CAMBZS010000224.1, read on the forward strand.
GGATGAAACATTGAAGCGCTCGAGCCCGGCCATGGCAAAGGTTGGCACATCGGGGACGGCCACGTTGGGCGTAAGTGATGGTACGCCGACCCCTACGATCCGGCCTTCGCGAATGTAGGGTGCAGCCACCGCAATGGAGATGAGTGCAGCCGGGACGCTGCCACCAATCACGTCGTTCACGAACTTGCCGCTGCCCGAAGCGCCGTAGGGCACATGCAGCCAGTCAAGGCCCGCCTCGAGACGAAGTTGCTCCCCCGCAAGATGCGCGGTACTGCCCGGCCCCGGCGACGCGAATGACAGCTTGCCGGGGTTGGCCTTCGACCATTCGATCAGTTGCCGCATGTCGCGAGCAGGAATCGAGGGATGCACCGCCACCACCAGCCCGACATCCGCCAGCCGTGCAATGGAGGAAAAGTCCTTGAGGGGATCGAAGCCGACGTTGGCCTGAATGACCGGCGCGATCGCAATGGTGCCGTCGAATCCGAGCAGCAAGGTGTGACCATCGGGCTTGGCACGCGCCACCTCGGCGGCGCCGATGGCACCGGTTGCACCCGGCTTGTTCTCGGGCGTGACGGTCACCCCAAGCGACTTCGAGAGGCCCTCCGCCACCAACCGTCCCAGCATGTCGGCCGACCCGCCCGCTGCAAACGGGATCACCAGCCGGACCGGTCGCCCGGGGGCAACGTCCTGCGCGGCAACGGGTTGAAAAGGGCCGACTGCGGCGAGCCCGGTCAGCGCAACCAGCGCGACCCGTATGGCCACGCGGACGGGTGCGGTAGCAAAAGCGCCCGGACCCGCGACAGCGCGCGCTGCGCGCATCAGCAAACTCCGGGAACGAATCATTTCGGACCTCATTGCCTTACCAGCCCACGAACTGCGCAAACTGAGCAACCGGCTCACGCTCTGTGATCAGCGTGTTCTCGGGCGCGGACATGTCGGCATAGCCCAGCGCCATGCCGCACACCACTGCCTCATGTTCGCCGAGCGACAGCTCTTCGGCAATGACGCGGTGAAACTGCGTGAATGCAGCCTGCGGGCAGGTGTCCAGACCCCGGGCACGTGCCGCGATCATCACGTTCTGCAGAAACATTCCGTAGTCGAGCCAGCTGCCGACTTCCAGTCGCCGGTCAATCGTGAAGATGAGGCCCACGGGCGCATCGAAAAAGCCGTAGTTGCGCGCGTGCTGCGCATGCATCTTGTCCTTCTCCCCCTTGCCAATGCCAAGCAGGCGATAGAGCGCAAAGCCCACCGTGCGTCGCCGCTCGATATAGGGCGAGAACCACTGCTTGGGGTAGTACGGATATTCCTCGGTGTGTTCGGCGCTTTGCGCAGGATCGTCGAACACCGCAACCACGCGCTCCGACAGCCGTTGTTTCGCCTCGCCCGCCAGCACCCGTACCGCCCAGGGCTGCATGTTGGTCCCGGACGGGGCGCGGCTCGCCACTTCGAGAATATCTTCGACGATCGCGCGATCAACCGGCCGATCGAGAAACGCCCGGATGGAGTGACGGCTGATGATCGCGTCATCGACAAATCGATAGCTGTGCGGGTAGTCCATTCTGGCTCCAGAGTCAGCGCTCATCCGCATCGCGGACGAGCAAGGGTTCGAGCGCAGCCCGCAGCGCCGCGGGCAGGGCCGCCGGTCGCCGCGTCTCGCGATCGACATAAACATGGGTGAAATGCCCCTGCGCCGAGGGCTCGCTTTCTTCGTTGCGGAACAAGCCCACCTGGTAGCGAACGCTGCTGTTGCCGATATGCGTGACGCGCAGTCCCGCCACCACGGTGTCGGGAAACGAAAGGGGTGCGAAATACCGGCAGCCGGTTTCAACGACCAGCCCGATCACCGCGCCGGCATGGATATCCAGCGCCCCC
>CAMBZS010000225.1 GCA_945872335.1 Bordetella parapertussis
CCACCATGCCAGGGCTTGGCCATGGTGCCAAAGTTTTCGAACACGCCACCGGCGCTCGACGCTGCCAGCGCGAGCGCATCCGACATCTGCGCCGCCGACAGGCCCCAGACGACGCCCGCCGCGACCGCGGCCCCGAGCGGCCCCAGCACGGCCGTGGGATGCCACCCCTTGTCGTAGTACAGATCGGGTTCGCGCAGAAAGGCATCGGCCCAGACCTCATAGCCCGCGGCGTACGCGCGCAGCATTCGAGCACCGTTTGCCCCCACGGTTTCGGCCGCAGCCAGGATTGCCGGAACCAGCACCGCGCTCGGGTGGTTCGAAAACGCGAAGTCATCGTAGTCAAGCGCGTGCGCAGCGGTGGCATTGACCAGCGCCGACTGGCTTGCATGGGTGCGATCAGCGCGACTGACCAGCCAGCATCTCGGCGCCCCGCCCTGCTCGACCACCCAGTCCGACAGCCGCGCGACTGCGGGCTCGCGCGCCCCGGCGAGCATCACGCCCAATGCGTCGGTAAAGCCCAGGATTGCCACCTGGCGAACCGCCTCGGGCAGGGTACGACCCGCCATCTCGGCGGCAAATTCGGCGTAAACCCGGGTCAGCGGCAACACAACGGAAGGATGCGATTCGGCCATGTTGGTGTTCACGCGTTCAATCGAGGTTCAGCCCGCCCTCGTGGGGGATCGTCGCAGACCCTTACTGCTCGGGCCGAATGTTGCCCCGCCTGACGATGTCTGCATACTGGACCAGATCGCGACGCAACTGCTCGGCAAGCAGCTGTGGCGTGCCGGTCCAGGTCTGAAACCCCAGCGTGTTCATGCGCTCCTGAACCTCGGCGCTTTGCATCTGCGCGTTGATGGTCTGGTTGAGCAGGCTGACGATATCGGAAGCCGTCCCCGCGGGCGCAAACACGCCGTACCAGAGATCCACGGCATAGCCCGGTACGCCCGCCTCGGCCACCGTCGGCAAGTCGGGCATGGCTCGCGAGCGCTCGGCTGGCGCGACCGCGAGGGCCCGGAGGCGCGCGCTCTCGATATGCTGCTTGACCGACGCCAGGGTGAGGAACGCAGCCTGCGTCTGGCCGCCCACCAGATCGTTGATCGCTGGCCCGCCACCCTTGTAGACGACATGCGTGATATCGACCCCGGCCATCTGCGAAAAGAGCGCTGCCGCCAGATGCTGGGGCGTTCCGCTCCCCGGGTTGGAGTAATTCAGCCGCCCGGGCGCAGAGCGGGCAAGCGCAATGAATTCCTGGACTGTACGAGCCTGCACCGAGGGATGCACCACCAGCGCCATCGGCGCCGAGGCCATCATCGCGACCGCGCTGAAATCCTTCAGGAGATCGAAGGGCAGCTTCTGAAGGCTCGCGTTGATCGGCATGGTGTTGGCGCCAAGGAGCAGCACCGAGCCGTCAGCGGGCGATTTGGCAACCAGATCGGCGCCGATGTTGCCACCCGCTCCCGGCCGGTTCTCAACCACAACGGGCTGCCCCAGCGCGGCGCTCAGGCGCGGCGCCACTGCGCGAGCCAGGATGTCGGTTCCACCGCCGGGCGCATACGGCACCACGAACCGGATTGGCCGGTCGGGATAGCGGGTCTGTGCGGCGAGCGGCGTCACCGCGAGCGCCGACAGCACGAGGGCTGCAATCACATGAAGCGGGCGCGACCGCGCAAGGCGGAGCGTGGACTGCGCGAAAGCGGTCGAGGGCATCGTCGGCTCTCCATGTTTGCAAGGATTCGGGACTCTACCGCGGAAGCGCGCATCGTCCATGCGTCTGTCTCGCGCGCCTGGCGAACAAAAAAAAGACGCCACCCGAAGACCGGGGGCGTCTGGCACGAGACACCGGAGGATGGGTAGGAATGAAACACTGTGCCAAAATTGTCGGCCTGACCCAGTCTGGGCCCTGCCTGAAGTCCGGTACTGAAGGTTCTGGGTGCGCCTCCTTGGTTGCTGCGGGTGGCCCCGGCGGCACAGCCGCCGCGCGGCTTAGTGCACCCCGGGGGTGATTGGGTCTAGCGTTACTGGGTCCGCGCCTCGGACATTGATTGACCCGCTTGCAGCGCCGACGTGCGCACCGTTGCGCCCGGGGGCTTCGCAAGCTCCGGATGAGCAGTGAGCATCTTCGCGCCGTTCAACGGCTTGTTGGCCCCTTGATGGCAGGTCGCGCAGTTGATCTTGGCGATATCACCCGTGCGGCCCAAACGCTCCTTGGGCTGCCCCGGGGTAAGCGGCACCATGAACACGTTGTTCAGGTCACGAACCATTCGGATGCCGTGCCAGGCCTGAACCCGCGCGGGGGGGCTCTGACTCCAATCGGCAAACGCTCGCGTGTTGTGGCAATGCACACAGCCCACGCCCAGGCCCTCCGACATGTGGACCATCAGTCCATGCGTGACCTCGGCCTGCTTAAGCGGCACCTGCGCATTGACCGGCAGCGCGGTGGTGGCCGTGACGCGGATCTCGTCCTTGCCCAGCAGGTAGGGCGTGAAGGGATCGTAGGGTAGCGATGAATTACCGACCGAGGCCTTGCCAGCCTTGTTCTGGCCAAAGTCGTTGCCGAGCATGCGGCCTGCAGTGGGTGCCGGTGGATCGGCGTACCACTTATACTCGGGCACGTTCTTTCCGCGGTGGCAGGTGTAGCAGGTGACCCCGGTATCGGCGACATGGTTCTTCCAGTTGCCGTTGATCTCCTGCGTCATCTGCAGCATGCGACGCGAGACAACCTTGGTCTGCATCGAGTCATCGGCAAAATTTGCCGGGTTGTGGCAATAGACGCAGCCCTGCTCGGGCGACACCCAGTTGCTCATTGCAATCATGGTGCGGGTGAATTCACCGACACTCAAATGACCCAGCACCTTCACGTTCTGATAGACCTGGGCCGCCTTCGGACCACTGGAATCAGCGGGATCAAGCGCGGGAGGGGCCTCGTGGCGCGAGGCATTGGCCGCCTGGATCCTTGGATTGGTGACCTTCTCCATGCCGGTGCCGCGATAGCCGATCTGATCGGTGTCCATGGGCAAGCGCTCGCAGCCTGCGAGCAACGCGCTCGCGAGGACACCTGCGGCGGCGACCAGGGCGATTCGGAAGTACGCCATGTCGGGCTCCTGTTATTTCGCGACCGAGGGATCAGGGACTGGGCCCCAGATCTCGGGATAGGCGGGCGCGACGCCGTGCTTGACCGCCCACAGATACCAGTTGTCGACCACCGTGCCGGTGAGCAGGATGCCGATGCCGCCGGTGATGCAGGTGAGCACCGCAAACCACCACGCCCAGCGATGAATCGACTCCATGGTGGCGTTAAAGCCCATGGTCCAGCGCCAGAAGAGCGCTGCACGTTCGCTTGCCGTGCCCCGGTCATAAATCTGCTCGATCTCGCGCTCGCCACCGTAACGGCCGAGCGCCAGAATGGTGGCGGCATGCATCGCAAACAACAGGGCCGAGCCATACAGGAAGGCGATCGACAACATGTGGAACGGGTTGTAGAACAGGTTTCCGTAGCGAAGCGAGAATGCGGTGGTCCAGTCGAGATGGGAGAAGATTCCAAACGGCACCGCCTCCGACCACGAGCCCATCAGCACCGGCCGGAAAAAGCCCAGCACCAGAAACAGCCAGATGGCCGCCGCAAACCCCCAGGCGATGTGCGTGCCCAGACCCAGTGCGCGTGCCCGTCGATACACCCGGGCCCACCAGAGAAGAATCGACACGGTGATGAAGAAGCCCGAGAACAACCACCAGCCACCTTCGTTCATGGGCGGCAGGCGCAGACCGTATTTGGGCGACGGCGGATCGACCGACAGCCAGAAGAGCTGCTTCACGAACTCGATCGGACTGTAGTTCACCTGCACCAGCATGTTCCAGCCGATGGCGGTGAAGCCGATCACAAAGAAAATCAGCGCGGCCACACCCAGAAAACCGAGGTAGATCGGACCGATCTGGGCATTGCCGAACCAGGCGAGGGCCTGCACGTGAATGCCGCCCGTGCGTTCGGCGGTATCGCGCTCGCGCTCAAGCGGAACACCTGGATACGTCGGCGCATCGACTCGAACCTTGGTGAACAGGTTCTGGTAGTACGGGACCGGAAACAGTGTTGTTTTCATTGAGAGTCTCCCGTCAGGACCAGATCGGCAGCCGCAGCCACCAGCCCCACCACTCGGGCCAGCCGCGGGTCCAGAACGGTCCACTGATTACGATGCAGACCGCACTGAAGAACACCGCCGACAGCGCAAGGAACAGCCCCAGCCGGTGAATGCCGAGCGTGCCCACTGAGTAGCCGATGATGTCGCGAAAGAAAGAGTCTTCATGCTCAGGCGTCTTCACCAGTTCACCCTTGGCCGGGTTGGTGGAGGACAGAATCAGGCCGCCGTGCATGGCAAGCGCAAGCGCAGTGGTGAAGAACAGCGACACCGCGATCATGTGCGCCGGGTTGTAATGGAAATGCAGATACTGGTAGCCCACGTTGGAGACCCAGTCGAGGTGACTGAGAATGCCGTAGGGAAAGCCGTGACCCCAGGCACCCAACAGAATCGGGCGGATCACCACCAGCGTGACATAAGCGAAGATGGCGACGCTGAAGGCCACTGGCACGTGATACCCCATGCCGAGCTTTCGGGAAATTTCAACTTCGCGCATCGCCCATGAGCCAAACGCGCCTATGGCACAGACCGTGATGATCTGCCATAGCCCGCCTTCCTTGAGCGGAGCCAGCCCCAATCCGTATTTCAGATCAGGCGGCGCGATATTGATCTGCCAGAGATTCCAGGTGCCACCTATGGCAGCGCCATACAGAATGAGCGCAGTGCCCACGAAGGTGAAGAACACCGTGGTGATACCAAAGAACCCCACGTAGAACGGACCCACCCAGAAATCGAACAGGTCGCCTCCGAGCAGCGTGCCTCCACGCACTCGATATTTTCTTTCGAAGCTCAACATCGCCATCTGCGGGCCCTCCCAGCTGTCGTCTCGGGCGGCGGACCGGCGAGTGCCGGACCGCCTGCCTTTCTTCCTGCGCCTACTTCTTGGCGGCAGCCGCGGCCTGAGCGGCCTTGTACTGCGCCTGGCTCATACCATCGAGCCAATTGAAGCTGGTCGTGCTGAGCAGAATGAGGTGAATCATTGCTGCCAGCCCAAAGAGGAAAACGCCTTGCGCAACCATCGCGCGCAGCGGGTCGTACAGTTTCCAAACGCGCCACATAGATCAATCTCCGTTCAGATGAGATGCGACATCAGGGTATAAACCGCGCCCCTGACGCCGCCCACCAGGGTTTCACTGCCTTCCGCACCAGGAAGCCAGGAGCGCCACGGCAGCAACAGCACCGACGCGACCAGCGCTACGCACAAAAATGTGACGAAGCAGACCGCAAAGATGAAGTGGTAAGCGAGTGAATCGCCTCGTGCTTCATGCCGAGCCGATGTATTGCTGAGTGGTGTCATGACTATTCCCGAACGGGTGGAATCAGTGGAACCAGGGGCGCCAGGCCCAGACGAGGATGTGTGCGATCACGGCGATTGCCGTGAAGCCCACCAGACCTTGCATGTAGTACGTGTGAAACTCCTGGGCTTCCTCGTCAGTGAGCCCTGAGACGCTCTTTCCACTCATGGGGTGTTCTCCATTGAGGTGGCCGTGAAGGCCAACTCCACGCTGGGCCCGCGTGGATCAGGCAGCCGCAGCACCGTGCCACGACGTTCGGTACGCCTCTTTAATGAGGCTTTGTTCGAGGAGAGGGAGGCAGCACTCATACGCTTACCGCCTTCCGAACAACTCCGGCTGCGCGATCAACGCGCGCCGCAGTCACACGGTCTTCGCCAGCCTCGCGGGCTTCGCGCTCAGCGCGGTCCCGCAGACGCTTGGCCACAGAGATCTGTATCAGCACCGGCTCGTCGGCCACCCGCTCGGCCAGACGCTCGCGCGCGTCTTCGTCCCAGTCGAGGCTGCGCGCATCGGGAGCAACCGTGCCGGTGGGCGTGGGCTCAACCCGATCCATATCGGTG
>CAMBZS010000226.1 GCA_945872335.1 Bordetella parapertussis
CCTGGGTCGTGACTGATACGAGTTTTAAACGTACTCATCGCCAAAGTCTCTCATGATGTTTTGGCCTCAACAAGTCTTGCTCGCTCCAGGGTAACCGGGATAGGTCAAGTAGTTGTGGGGGTATCGAGGCGCGACCTTCAGGCCGAGAAAAGGCTTTGATTCGAGCTTCTCCTCTTCGCTAGAGAGTCGAGGATTGGTAGGTAGTGATCGGCCGAGGGCTCCTCCGCATTGAGTCCGGACGATCCCGTGATGACCGATATCCGGCCACCGTAGAACATGAACCGCTCCTCGAGCGGACACCACTCGATGCCGGACGGAAACGGCGCGCCCCGTGTTGCGGGCGAGTGCGGTGCGATGACGCGGATGCCTGCGCCTGCGGCCCGGATGCGATCGAAGATCGCCGGCTCCGCCCATAAGCGCGAGAGACTTCGAGCGAGCAGCACCGGCTCCCGTCGGGCATCTCCCAGACGCCAGACACCGTCGACGATTTCGGTGACACCGTCGCGGCTTTCGATGTCGAGGGCCATTCGCAATCGCGATCGCAGCCAGTGCTCATCCAGCCTGACCGCGCCGCGATCATTTGCCGTGATCGGAATCCGACCGCACTCCGGGCACAGACAGATCTGGCCCTCCTCGTCGGCGCTGAAGATCTGACCGTTTCGCAGCTGGCAATACGGACACAGCGCGTACGCCCGACTCACGACTGTCGGCTTGATCGCTGCACCGAGCGTCTCGCAGGCTCGAAGTTCAGAGGCCGAAAGCGCAGCCCGCAGCACCGGTGCGCCGCCCGAGAACAGGCGGCAGACCAGCGACCACGCCTCGTGGACTGACATCGCTTAATGCTCGAGCACGGGCTCGCCGATTTCGGCAGCAGGGGGTTCCTCCTCGACATTCAGCCTCTGCCCTCGGTCGAGAATTCCTAACGACACCAGATAGCGTTCAAGTTGCGTCTGCAAAGAGGCGTCGAACTTATGCGGGTTGAGTCTGCCTTTGCGCGTGACCTCAACCGTGACCACCTTTGGCCGCACCTTACCTGGTACTGGCGGGTAGTACAGGTTGATCTGAGCTGCGGTGATGAGCCAGCGCTCGGTCAGGGGCTCTGGCCGGCGGAGGGCTGATCAGTCCGCTTTTTCTTGGATCGAATGCACTGGGCACTTCGGCTCAGTAGTGGTATCGACCCTGCAGAAATTCAATTCGGTCGACTTTGACCAGGTACACGCAACGATGCTCCTGGGTAATGCGCCGTGACCAGACGTCACTCCCCAGGTACTTCAGCGGCTCGGGCTTGCCGATGCCATCGAAGGGATCCTTCAGAGCAGCTTGAACGAGTTCGAGCAGGCGCTTGGCCGTGCGGCGATCAGTCTGGATCCAGTACTGGAGGTCTTCCAAAAATTCCGGGTGACAGACGGCGACGCGCTCGCCCTCACGCATCGAAGCCGACTTTCTTTTGCAGGTCGATCAGTGGAGTCGGCGCAACGGAGTCCGAGCGGGCCCGCGCCAGCGCCGAGAGCAGGCGCTGGGCATTTTTGGACGATCGCAGCAAGTGGGCGGTCTCTACCAGGCTCTCCAGTTCGTCGGCTGCAATCATGGCGACATCACCACCCGTGCGACGACGCACTACGATGACCTCGCGGTCTGCGACGGCACGATCCATAAGCGACTTGAGTTGCTCGCGGGCTTGGCTGTAGGTGGTTTCGATGGTCATCGGTTTCCTCGCGGGCGCGGATTCGAGATCGAAGGTGATTGTACATGAACCCTGTACAAATGGGTTGCCGCGATGAGTGGCGCGAGAACTTCAAGTGCGTGCAGCACGTGCCCGAATCGTTCGGGTTCAAGGCTACTGCGGGAACACGAGGAGTATTTTTCTTACCGTTTACTCCCCACCAGATCGCAATGACGCCGCCTCGTACCGCAATACTCCGAGAGCCGCGTTAGCCATAGCTCCAAACTTCACCACCAAACAAAAAAGGCCATCCATCGGGTGGCCTTTTTTGTTTGGTGCATTCGGGATCGAACTCCCGACCGACAGGGTCCGAGTGGACACGCGAGGGCACCAGCGTGCCCACGCGTGCCTCGAGGACGGCCTGCTGCATGCAGGCAGCAGGCCCGGGAGTTCGATCGGGTGGGGCTGCCTCGCTCCTTGTGTGCTCGCGCTGGACACCTATGCCTTGATCGACACCGAACTGTTTGCGGTCAAGGCGATCAATGCTCTCGCCGGCACCGTGACTGTCGATCGTGGCGTACTGGATACCGTTCCGATGAAGCATGCCGCCGGGGCGCGGATCTATTTCGTCGAGGGGTCGCAGTTTTTCAACACCACTCAGTATCTGAGCGGCGAGATCGTTCAGACGAAGGTGCTACCGGCAACCAGACTCGGAATGTTGCCAGAGGCCTCGACGTCTGCGATCAGCTACCCGTTCGCACACCGACAGGTACGCCCGTATGCGCCGGGGAGGGCTCGGGTTAACGGCTTCGACTACAGCGTCGCCTCCATCACGGGTGCGGTGACCGTGACCTGGGCGCATCGCAATCGCCTGATGCAGACCGTGTACCTCGTGACGCAGGGCGAGTCGAGTATCGGACCGGAGCCTGGAACCACTTACACGGTGCGCATCTATGGCGAAGCGGGGACGCTCAAGCACACCGAGACAGGTATCACCGGCACCGGTTGGACATATCCAATTTCGACCGAGATCACCGAAAGTGGTCTCAACCGCCCCAATGAAAAGCTCACCGTGAAGATCGAGGCGGTTCGCGACGGATACACGAGCTGGCAGAGCCAGGAAATCGCGATTCCCGAATGCCGGGGTTACGGCATGTTCTACGGGGCGACCTACGGAGAATGAAATGGCGGCATCAAGTGGCCCGAATCTGGGCGTGAGCTATGGATGGGCAGCCCGCGAGTCGGGCTGGAACGCAGGGATGGATGCGAACTTAAAGCTGCTCGATGCGGTGTTGCAGCTTTCGGTTAAGTCGCGCGCCGTCGCGGTGCCTCCGGGCACTCCTGCCAACGGCGATCCTCGATCAGCCGCGGGTGATCGCGATGCTCGCGGCGCCGATCCTGATCCAGGCGATCTTCAATGCCGGACTCGCCCACTGGCTGAACCGACGGCTCGGCGAATCGCACAGCGTCGCCTGTCCGTCGGCCCTGATCGGCTCGAGCAATTTCTTGGAGCTCGCGGTGGCCGCGGCCATCGGCCTGTTCGGATTCGGATCGGGTGCCGCGCTCGCGACGGTCGTCGGGGTACTGATCGAGGTGCCGGTGATGCTGCTGGTCGTCCGCGTGGTGAATCAGAGCAAGGGTTGGTATGAGGCGGGGGCTGGGTGCGGGGGCTCAGTCAGGCAGTCGCGTGGCACGGGCTACTGGGCCAGCTCGCGATACAGACTGTCGAATTCATCCAGGCTGGACGCGAAATCAGAGCTCCCCAGTCGCTGGTTGATTGCGTTTGGGGTCGGTCTGGATGGCGGTCGGATAGAGCTGTTCCACCCGGTTCACCGCAGAGACTGGTACACTTAAAAGCAGCAATAATTGACCTTTTAACCGCCTCAGTCGGCCGGATATGACCGAAAATATCTCTCCGCTCCCTTTCGAAGTCACGCAGACAACCCGTGAGTTGGGTATGCACGTGCGCACCGCACGCAAGCGCCGCCGCATGCTTCAGGAAGAACTCGCCCGAAAGGCCGGGGTGAGCGAGAAGACGGTTCGCCGTCTGGAGCAGGGCCAAGACGGCATTTCCCTGGGCCACGTGCTGAGCGTGCTCTGGGCGCTGGGATTGCTCCAGACAGCCAAGGCGCTGGCGAACCCCGAGACGGACGAGCACGGCAAGACGCTGGAGCTTGCTCGCCTGCCCGCGCGCATTCGCAGCAACGCCCCGGACAACGACTTCTGAAGGAGGCCGGCATGCCTGCGAGGGTCCAGCCCTGTTACGCCTTCATCCAATTGCCCGGTACCTTCGAATGGGTGGTCTGCGGCGTTTTGACCGTGAACGAGGCGGGCCCCAACGCCTACCGCGGTGTCTTCCAATACGGCCGTTCCTACCTCGCACGCCCGAACGCAACATCGCTGGACCCTTACAACCTCCACCTGAGCGATCGCCCCCAGGAGTTCACAAAGCTCAAGGGCATTCCCGGCGCGCTGCGCGACGCGAGCCCTGACGCCTGGGGCCGCCGGGTCATTCAGGCCAAGCTGAGCCTGCCCGAAGCGGAAATCTCCGAGATCGACTACCTGCTCAACGGCCCTGACGATGGCGCCGGCAACCTCCGCTTTGGCACGTCGCCCCAGCCGCCAACCGCTGCACGACCCTATAACCGCACCCATCAATTGCAGGCGCTGACGGATGCGACGCAGGAACTGGAGGAGAGCGGCAAGCTCCCATACGAGATCCTGGAACAGTTGGAGCCCGGCACCAGCATGGGCGGTGCACGGCCCAAGGTCACCGTGGAAGACGACCACCGCATCTGGCTGGCCAAGCTGCCAGAAAAAAACGACAAGCTCAACATGCAGCGCATCGAGTATGCGACGCTGGAGCTTGCACGGATCGCTGGCCTCGACGTGTGTGGCACCCGCATCGAGAAGGTGGGCAACCGTGAGACCCTGATGCTTGAACGCTTTGACCGGCAATGGAACCCGGACGCCAAGGCATACGCCCGCTTTGGTCTGGTCTCTGCACTGACCGTCCTGGATGCTGAAGACGGGTACCTCGGGCGCGATCGCTGGTCTTACTTGCTGCTGGCAGACGAGCTGCGTCGATGGTCCTCAAGCCCGGAGCAGGACCGGCTGGAGCTATTCCGTCGGATGGTCTTCAATGCCATGGTGACCAACAACGACGATCACCCGCGCAACCACGCACTGCTGCAAGTAAACGGGCGCTGGCGCCTGTCACCTGCATATGACATCGTGCCCGTGCCAGCGACCTCCAAGGAACGGCGCGACTTGGCGCTGCAGGTAGGCGCTTTTGGCCGTGCGGCCAGCGTGTACAACCTGCTGTCACGGCCCGAGGCGTTCGGCCTCTCGCTCGAGGGCGCTCGCACCGAAATTGATCGGATGCGCAACGAAGTCTCCCGCTGGCGGGAGGTCTTCAAGGAGCACGGGGTCAGTGACGCCGACGTGGATGCAATCGCACCAGCGATGCTTCCCGAGAGCTTCGAGCGCATTGAGCCTCCCGATCCTGTGTGATGGACGACATCACACGTCAGCTCGGACCAGAGAAGGACGTTCGCCCTGAATTCAGCCCAGCTCCGACAAGTCGTAGCGGGTGCTTCGGCCGCTGGCCTCGGACTTCCTGAGCACACCGCGCTCCAGCAGTTCGGTGATGTCGCGCAGCGCCGTGTCCTGCGAGCATTTTGCGATGGCCGCCCATTTGCTGCTGGTCAGTTTGCCCTCAAATCCATCGGCCAGTCTGTTGAGCAGATTGATCTGCCGATCAAACACCCCAATTTTTCGTTCGACAGCTACTTGGCCGACTACCGCGAAACGGTCGAGGTAATTGAGTCACTATGATCAAGTCGGTCAACAACTACCCGGCCTCTGTTGTCCATGGTGATCAAGGACGCCTTGAAATACCTAGAGAGCGTTTTGACTTGATCTTCGGCCCTCCCTTGGCGCGCCGAGGATCGGTAGGAAATGAGCGGTATCGGAAATCATCGCACCCACGCCCTCCCTGACCTCAACCCGCCCCCGAGAGCGCGCAACGCGGGCCTCCGGCCGATTCTGCGTGTGTCGCGCAATTTCCGCGGCGGCTGCGAAGGTTGAGAGTTCGACCCTGGTCCGCTCTCCTTCTCTCGAAGCCTATATGAACTCGTCCACTTCAACACACGCAGAAGGCTTGATCATTCAATGGCTTATACGTGTGTCACGGAGAGCAGTTCGTGACATGGGTTGGTGGGGCGGTGCAGGTTGGCGAATTTTATGCGG
>CAMBZS010000227.1 GCA_945872335.1 Bordetella parapertussis
GGGCGGCAGCGTGTTCATGTTTTCGTCGACGATCCGGGCCTCGTAGCCGGGCACGACCTTGCCAATCGCCCCGGGGCGCACCTCGGCCCCCGCCGACGAAATGAAGATATGAATCATCTCGGTCGAGCCGATGCCGTCAATCATTTCCAGACCGCTTGCCTCGCGCCAGAGCTGGCGGGTGGCATCAGGCAGCGCCTCGCCCGCCGACACGCTCGCCCGAAGCGACTTCAGGTCGAAGCGCCCAAGAAGCGGCGCCATCTGGCGATAAAAGGTCGGTGCGGTGAACACAACCGTTGCGCGATGGCGCTCGATGGCCGCCAGCAGCTTCTCGGGCGTGAGGCCCTCGAGGAGCAGCGTCGCTGCTCCCACCCGCATGGGAAAGCACAGCATGCCGCCCAGGCCGAATGTGAAGGCAAGCGGCGGCGTGCCGCAGAAGATGTCGCTCGCGACCGGTTTCAGCACATGGCGCGGGAACAGGTCGCACATCGCGATCACATCGCGATGGAAGTGCATGGTGCCTTTGGGCTGGCCGGTGGTGCCGGAGGTGAAGGCGATCAGGGCGACATCATCGGCGGCGGTGTCGCAGGCGGTTAACGCGGTGTCGATCCGCGGGAAATGCGTTTCAAGTGCGTCGGCCGCGCCACTTCCGTCGTTGAAAAACAGCGCGCCGCGAAGCCGGTCGCACTGACCCGCGCCGGCATCGATTTCGGCGCGCAGCTTCAGGTCACAGAGCACCGCATTGACCCGCGCCTTGTCGGCGATCTGGATCAGCTCGGCCGCACGGAGCAGTGGCATGGTGGCTACCGCCACCAGCCCTGCCTTGACCGTGGCAAGCCAGCAGGCCGCCATCATGGGATGGTTGCCGCCGCGGAGCAGCACCCGGTTACCCGGCACCAGTCCCATAAGCCCGGTGAGCACATGGGCGATCCGGTCAACCTGCGCGGCAAGCTCACGCCAGGTGCAGCAACCGTCGTCGTTGATGAGCGCAATCGAATTGCCGTGGCCGCGCGCGATCATGGCATCGAGCAGTTCCACCGCTGCGTTCAGGCGCGGGGGATAGCGGGTGTCGGCCGAGGCAAGGAACTCGGGCCATTGCGCGCGTGGCGGCAGGTGGTCGCGGGCGAAGGTGTCGATATGGGCGGAGCGGTGCATCAGGGTTCTCCGGATGGGGGGGATCTGCGGGCGCGAAGCGGGCCGGATGATCGCGCCGAGCGCGGGCGGCGCGAGGCCGGCGTGGGTTCAGAATCAGGAGCGGGGGACAGGCGGGAAAGAAGCGCAGGCTCGGCATCCTCATGCAGGCCGGTCTTCAGTTTTCCCAGCAGGGCAAGCAGCGTTCGCTGCTCGGCTGCGCCGAGATCGGACAGCAGCGAGACCACCCAGGACTCATGGGCGCTGGCCATCTCGGCGAAGCGAGCCTGGCCTTCGGGGGTGAGCCGCAGGCGAATCGCACGTCTGTCGCCCGGAACGCCTTCGCGCAACAGTAAGCCTTCATGCTCGAGCTGGTCCGCAAGGCCGGTCACATTGCCACCAGTCACCATGAGTCGCCGTGAAAGCTCGCTCATGCGAAGGCCCTCCGGCGCCCGATAAAGCTGGGCGAGCAGATCGAAGCGCGGGAGCGTCGATCCGAACCCGCGGCGCAGTCGCTGGCTGACCGAAGCCTCAATCAGTGTTGTGCAGGTGAGAAGCCTCAGCCAGAGTTTGAGTGCGGTGTGGTCCTGGGCCACCACCCGGCTTTCCTGATCGAGGGGCGCGGGCTGCGCCCTGTCATCTCGCCTGTTCATGGCGAGAAAGTTTAAGCCTGAATGATTCGGACTTGAAGCATCTTGCCAGCAGTTGCTGCCAGAGAAGCAGGAGAATCGATACGCACAACAAAAAACCCGCCACGTTGCCGTGGCGGGTTTCGTACCTCAGGTCACAAGCTGGCGAAGCCAGCGGGTGATCAGAAGTTGTGGAACAGACCGAAGGACATGATCTTGGTGTCCGCGCCCATGCCTACGGACGCAGCCGAGCTCATGCCGCCACCCGACATCGTCACGTTGTTCTTCGCGGCGTTGTTGATCACGCTGTACGAGGTGTAAGCGTGGGTGCGGTTCGAGAAGTTGTAGCGAAGACCGAGCGCGTATGAATCGGAATTCGTATCAGCCTGCGAGCCACGGCTGGTGTGCGAGAAATTGCCAAGCTTCGCCCACTGGCCGTAGACGGACAGCGGGCCGCCCAGGCTGTGGATCACGCCAAGACCGAAGCCGGACTGCTTACCACCGCCTGCAGCCGTAGCGAGCGCCGCGACGTTGGTAGCTGCATCGGTGTACTCACGCTTCATCTCGTAGAATGCGGCCTGCAGCTTGGTGGTCTTGAGGACCTGGTAGCCGCCGATGATCTTCAGACCGGTGTTGTTCCGGTTGGTGACACCAGGTGCGCCCGCAGTGTCGGTCGCCTTGATGTAATCGAGCTGGGCACCCAGGGGGCCGCTAGCGTAACGCGCGGTGAAACCCATGACGCTACCGGTGGGGCTCGCGCCAGCAGCCGCACGCTCATTGGCGTTCAGAACACCGTAGTAGAGTTCTGAACCGGCAAAGTTGCCTGCCAGACCTTTCTGCAGCACGATCTTGGTGGTGTTCTCAAGGCGGGCGGCCGGGACGGTGACGTAGCCCGAGGAAGCGGCGGTGTACATACCGATGCCGCCGAATACCATGTGGTTGGCGCCGACGTCTTCAACCGAACCGTTACCCCAGTAAACGTTCTGGCGACCAAAACGAAGTTGGGCCGAGCTGTTGCCGAGGGCGACATGCGCTTCACGGCTGCCGAAGAAGCCGGTACCAGTGTTATTGGAACCGCTCTGGCCTTCCTGCTGCGCGTTGTCAAGGTTGATACCGGTTTCGATCACGAAGCTGGCCTGAACGCCGCCACCCAGGTTTTCGTTGCCGCGCAGACCGACGCGCGAGCCGCTATCGAACACACGGGTGCGGGCTTTGAAGTCGCCAGCAGCGCCAGCGGCGGCACCTTCCGCGCTCCAACGATCCAGACCGGCGTGGGCGCGGCCATACAGTTCAACAGATGCCTGCGCGAACGCAGAACCAGCAGTGGCGCCGATGGCCAGAGCGATCAGTGATTTTTTCATTGCATGCCTCTTAAGAGTTGTACAAGTCTCTTCAGACCTGGGTGCCTGCGGTTCGTGCCGGTAGCGCCCGTGCCAACCTCCTGACGGGAAGTTGTCCGGTATTTGAACAGAGGCCGGGAGGGGCTGCAAAGAAAACGCCCGGAAATGCGCCAATGCGTTGCTAACCTGCAACAGCCTGGGCGGGTTTTATCTTCCACCCGGTGGCGCGCGCCCATTCATGCCGCCTGGTGCCAAAACTAAGGAACCTGAATATGTCTGCAGAGACCAATTTGCCTTCGCGTCCGTTTGATCGGCCGCAATCCGGCCTCGCTGCATCGGGTCAGGGAGGGCATCGCCGCCTGCCTGCCCTCCGCCTGCCTGTCGTTGCCGCGCCCATGTTCCTGATCTCGGGCCCGGATCTGGTGCTGGCCGCCTGCCGGGCCGGCATCGTGGGCGCCTTCCCTACGCCCAACGCCCGTCCGATCGAGGTGCTGGATCAGTGGATGGCAACCATCGTCGAGGGACTTGCCCGGGCAAAGTCCGAGCATCCGGAGGCGCGCCTCGGCCCCTGGGCCGCCAATCTGGTCACCCACTCTTCAAACGCGAGGCTGCCCGAGGATCTGGCGCTCATCGCCCGCCACCAGCCGCCCATCGTCATCACGGCGCTGGGCAGCCCCAGGCCCGCCATTGAGGTGGTGCACGGATATGGCGGCATCGTCATTGCCGATGTCGTGAACCTCACGCTCGCCCGGAAGGCGGTCGCCGCAGGTGCGGATGGTCTCGCGTGCGTCTGCGCAGGGGCGGGCGGCCACACCGGCCATCTGTCGCCTTTCGCATTCGTGAGCGCGGTGCGCGAGTTCTTTGATGGCCTGGTGATTGCAGGCGGTGGCATCACCGACGGGTGGGGCGTGGCCGGGGCGATCGCATCGGGCGCAGATCTGGTCTACATGGGTACGCGGTTCATCCCCACTTTGGAGAGCCAGGCCCCGCCCGATTTCAAGCAGATGGTGGTCGATTCAACCGCCGATGATCTGGTGGTGAGCGATCGCATCACGGGCACCGCGGCCAGCTGGCTCATTCCGTCGCTCAAGCGGAACGGCATCGATCTTTCGGCGCTGCCCGACAAGCGTGAGCGGGTTTACGACAGCAACCGTTCGGTCGAGGCTTCGCGCGGCTGGAAAGACCTGTGGGGCGCCGGGCAGGGACTGGGCAGCATCGATGCCATCGAGCCGGTGGGCGCCGTGGTGGATCGTCTTGAGTCAGAATACCGCGAGGCGCGTGCGCGATTCGCCGCCCTTTCCTGAGGCGCTTGCCATGACATCTCCCACTTATATTCTCGGCGGTCATCAGACCGACTTTGCCCGGGTGTGGTCGCGAAACGGCCAGGATCTCTCCGACATGATTCGCGAGTCGACGCTTGGCGCCCTCGAAGCAGCCCGCATCGACGCGGGTCGGGTGGCCGCCATTCACGTGGGCAATGCGTTTGGCGAATTGCAACGCAACCAGGCACACCTCGGCGCCATGGTGTCCTCGGTGGTGCCCGCGCTCTGGGGCGTGCCGGCCATGCGTCACGAGGGCGCGTGTGCCTCGGCTTCGCTTGCAATTCTCAGCGCGATGGCCGAGATCGAGGCTGGCCGCTACGACTGTGTGCTGGTGGTGGGCGCGGAGGAGCTGAAGAATCTGCCTGGTGATGTGTCGTCGGCCAATCAGAACGCCGCAGGCTGGCAGGGGCGCGAGGGCATTGACTGCCGCTTTCTCTGGCCGGCAGCCTTCGGCATGATGGGGTTCGAGTATGAGCGGCGATATGGGCTGGATCGTCGCCATTTGAACCGGATCGCTGAACTCAACTACGGCAATGCGAAGCGTAACCCGCTTGCTCAAACGCGGAAGTGGGCATTCGACGCCGCGAGCTTCACCGATGATGACGAAGCCAACCCGGTGATTGAGCCCGGCACCCGCCGACAAGACTGCGGACAGATCACCGATGGCGCCTGTTCGCTGGTACTTTCCTCGGGCCGGTTCGCGGCCGAGCATGCTGCCCGCACTGGGCAGGCAATTGAGCGGCTCCCCAAAATCACTGGCTGGGGCCACCGCACGGTGGGCTTGCGGGCAATCGACAAGCTCGAGCGGAGCCGTGGCGATACTTATGTGTTTCCGCATGTGCGCGCTGCCATCACCGACGCATGGGCGCGCGCCGGGGTGTCGGGGCCCGAGGCGTTCGATGTCCTGGAAACCCACGACTGTTTCACCACCACCGAATACATGGCGATTGATCACTTTGGCCTGACCGAGCCCGGGCAGAGCTGGCGCGCGGTGGAGGCGGGTGACATCGAGATGGGCGGCCGACTCCCGGTCAACCCCTCGGGCGGCCTGATTGGTGGCGGTCATCCGGTGGGGGCGACCGGCGCTCGCATGGTGCTGGACGCTGCGCGGCAGGTCAGCGGCCAGGCGGGCGGTTATCAGGTGGCCGGCGCGCGGCGGGCAGCCACGCTCAATATCGGCGGCTCGTGTGCAACTGTCGTGTCGTTTGTGGTGGAGGCAGGCGCTGCCTGAGGAGACGTGATGGAGTCGCTCAGACGCTTTTCGCTTGTTGATCGTGTGCTGGGGGGCGCGTGTCGCGCGCTTGCCACGCTCTCGGATGCGGTCCCTGCCCGTCGGCCGGTGCCGGGCGCATCAACAGGGTCGCAGGCGGCCGACGAGATTGAACTCACCGAGCCCG
>CAMBZS010000228.1 GCA_945872335.1 Bordetella parapertussis
AAGGCCAACATCGAGATCGTCCGCACGGTGTGTGCGCTCCTCGATGCGCGCCGGCCCGACCCAGCAGGCCCGCGCAGCCGCCTCATCACCTATGTCACCGATCGCCCTGGTCATGATCGCCGCTACGCCATCAACGCGAGCAAGATCGAGCGCGAACTGGGCTGGCGTCCGGCTGAAACCTTCGATTCGGGTATCGCCCGCACCATCGACTGGTATCTCGCCCATCCCGAATGGATAGCGGGTGTACAGAGCGGCGCTTACCGCGAGTGGATCGACACCCAGTACGGCAGCCGAAAAAGCGCCTGACCCTTCCCCAACTATTTATCGTCCATGCCGATCAAACCCCCACGCGCTACCACCCGCCGCCGCGGCATCATCCTCGCCGGTGGTTCGGGCACCCGGCTCCACCCGCTCACGCTTGCAGTCTCAAAACAGCTGATGCCGGTGTATGACAAGCCCATGGTGTATTACCCGCTTTCGGTACTGATGCTGGCGGGCATCAGGGAAATCCTGGTGATCTCCACCCCCCATGATCTGCCCGGCTTTAAGCGGCTGCTGGGTGATGGATCAGCCTGGGGCCTGTCACTTTCCTACGCCGAGCAGCCAAGCCCTGACGGGTTGGCGCAAGCCTTTCACATCGGGGCAGATTTCGTGGGCGACGGGCCGTCTGCGCTGGTGCTGGGAGACAACCTCTTTCATGGCCACGACCTGATGCGTCGTCTGGCAGCAGCCGATGTCCAGACGGCAGGCGCCACCGTCTTCGCCTATCCCGTCACCGATCCCGAGCGTTACGGAGTGGTCGAATTTGACGAAGCCGGCCATGCGATTTCAATCGAAGAAAAACCCTCAAAACCCCGCAGCCGCTATGCGGTCACTGGCCTGTATTTTTATGACCAACAGGTGGTCGATATTGCGCGTGATCTCAAACCATCGGCGCGCGGCGAACTCGAAATCACCGACCTGAACCGCATCTATCTCGAACGCGGCCAGCTCGATGTGCAGGTGCTGGGCCGCGGCGACGCCTGGCTAGACACCGGCACGCATGATTCGCTGATTGAAGCAGCGCAGTTCATCCAGACCCTCGAAAAGCGTCAGGGCCTCAAGGTGGCCTGCCCCGAGGAAATTGCCTGGCGACAGGGTTGGATCGACGATGCAGCGCTGCGCGCACTTGCCCGGCCGCTCGCAAAGAGCGGCTATGGTGCTTACCTCGAGCGACTGCTCGAGCATCAGGTGTTCTGAAAGCGGCCCCATGACCATCACCCCCAGCCCGCAGTTGCCCGATGTCCTGATCGTTGAGCCCAAAGTATTTGGCGACGCGCGAGGGTTCTTTTTTGAAAGCTTCAATGCGCGCGTGTTCCAGGAACGAACCGGACTCGCCCCGCAGTTCGTACAGGATAACCACTCGCGCTCATCACGCGGCGTGCTGCGTGGGCTCCACTATCAGATCCGTCAGCCCCAAGGCAAACTGGTGCGCGTGGTGCGAGGGCGGGTGTTTGACGTGGCCGTTGATTTGAGGCGTTCATCACCGAGCTTTGGCCACTGGGCAGGCTGGGATCTGAGCGAAGAGAACCAGCGACAGATCTGGATCCCGCCAGGATTCGGCCACGGCTTTGTTGTGCTGTCCGAGTCGGCGGATTTTCTCTACAAAACCACCGACTACTACGCGCCCGAGCATGAGCGGTGCCTGCTCTGGAACGATGCGTCGGTGGGTGTGCAGTGGCCAACCGAGGGGCTTGCGCTCACGCTTTCCGACAAAGACAGGCGCGGTCTGCCCCTTGCCCACTGCGAATGTTTTGACTGAACGCGCCGTGAATTCCCCTGCGCCCCGACTCCTGCTTCTAGGCGCCACCGGACAGGTTGGCTGGGAGCTGGCCCGAAGCCTGCAGCCACTAGGTGAGGTGGTGCTTCCACAACGTCGAATTGCCGATTTCAGCCATCCCGATTCGCTTGCTTCGTGCGTGGCGCGCGAGGCCCCCGACGTGATCGTCAATGCCGCGGCCTACACCGCGGTCGACCAGGCCGAGCAGGAAGAGGCGATTGCGCTTCGGATCAACGGCGAGGCAACGCGCGTGCTCGCGCAGGCGGCACGCAGCCGTGGCGCGCTCTTCATCCACTATTCCACCGACTATGTGTTTGCGGGCACGGGCGAACACGCCTGGCAGCCCAGCGATCCGGTCGATCCGCAAAACGCTTATGGTCGTACCAAACTCGCCGGTGAACAGGCGATCGCTACGAGCGGCGGTGATTGGCTGGTGTTTCGTACCAGCTGGGTCTACGCCGCACGAGGCCGGAACTTCGTCCGCACCATGCTCAAACTCGGTGTTGAACGGGAGCGGCTACGCGTGGTGGCCGACCAGATCGGGGCCCCCACATCAGCACGACTGATCGCAGACGCCACCGCACACGCGCTCGCGGTCGCGCTCGTTGAACGACGCGAAGGCCGCTTTCAAAGTGCGGTCCATCATCTTTGCGCAGCAGGGCACACCAGCTGGCATGGCTTTGCCGAGGCGCTCTTTGAGCGCTGGCGCGTGCTGTCGCCCGAATCACCACTCGCGCTCCGAAGCCTGGAGGCGATTGCCTCGAGCGAGTACCCGACACCCGCGCAACGCCCTCTCAACTCGCGGCTGGATTGCACAGCTTTCGAGCGTCGATTCAGCTTGCAGCTTCCCCCCTGGCAAAGGGGGCTAGAGATGGTTTTGCAGGAACTTGCCGCCGTCAGCGGCCGTTAAACACCGGCGGCCGTTTCTCGGCAAAAGCGCGAGCCGCGCCTGCATGGTCTTCGGTGACCATGCAGCACGCCTGATGCAGGGCCTCGGCCTCGATCGTGGGCGCAAACGCGGCCGCGGCCGCAAGACTCGTGACCTGTTTGATATGGCCATAGGCAATCGTGGGGCCGGCAGCCAGTTCGGCCACGCGGGCACTCGCCTTGGCAGCAAACTCCTCGGCTGAAAAAACCTGAGTAAGAAGCCCCATTGCGAGCGCCTCATGCGCATTGAGAACGGGTGCGAGCATCATGAGTTCGCGCGCCCGCGCCACACCCAGCATGCGGGTGAGCAGCCAGTTGACCCCAAAGTCGCCGGCGAGCCCCACCCGGCTAAAGGCGGTCGTGAGCTTCACCTCGCTTGATGCGAACCTGAAATCGCAGGCCAGCGCGAGGCCTAGCCCGGCGCCCGCCACCGCGCCGGGAATCACCGCAACGGTGGGCTTGGCCATCTCGTGTAACATCCGCACCGATTCCGCACGGTCGCGGAGCTGGTTGGCGCGTTGCTCCACCGACAAGCCGGCATCTCGTCCGGCTGCCATCGCCTTGACGTCGCCCCCCGCGCAGAAGGCACCGCCGCTGCCGGTCAGGACCACCGCGCGAATCGCCGGATCGAGCGCGGCCTCACGAAGCGCTTCGCACAACTGCGTTGACATCGGTAGCGTGATGGCGTTGCGCGACCCGGGGTTATCCAGGGTGAGCGTCATGACCGCACCCCGGGTCTCGCGAAGAACCTGTCCTGTCATGACCACTCTCCTTCAGGCCGCGGGAAGCGGCCCCATCAATCGACAATGAATAGACGTGCGCCGGTATCGGTAAACGAGCGATGCGGCTCAGCCCCGTCGGCCACCTGATAGCTCATACCAGGCGTCAGAACATACCGCCGTCCATCAGCGAGTTCGGTGTGCAGCTCGCCCTCCAGGCACAGGAGAATGTGACCCTTGGAGCACCAGTGGTCGGCGAGGTAACCCGGGGAATACTCGACCATACGCACCCGGATTGTGCCGAACTGCCGGGTTCGCCAGAGGGCTCGACCACGCTCGCCGGGGTACTCCACTGGCGCGATCGTCGACCAGTCGGTGGTGCCGAAGGCAATGTCACTGATCTGCATGCGCTGAACTTTCTCGAGACGGAGGGTTCGCCGGGGGTGGCGCGTTTGCTAGGCTCGCGGGAGCCGTCGTTTCCTGAAACCCATCAAGCATAACCGACCTCCGTGAGCATCGAACCCTGGTACTGGATGGCCTTTACCGTGGCCGCAGCGGCCGCGCAAAGCGCGCGGAACGCCATGCAGCGCGAACTCACTTCGGTGCTCGGCACGGTGGGCGCTACCCAGGTCCGGTTTCTTTACGGCCTGCCGTTTGGCGTTCTGTTTCTGGGGATCGCAATCACCGTCACCGGCGATTCAATCCCCACATTTCAAGCGGTCTCCGTTGCGTGGACCGCGGCCGGTGCGCTCGCCCAGGTGGTTGCCACCGCGTTGATGCTGGCCGCAATGAAAGAGCGCTCGTTTGTGGTCACCACCGCGCTCGTCAAAGCGGAGCCGGTCTGGGTTGCCATTCTGGGGTTTGCGCTCCTGGGCGAAACCTTTGGCTGGCCATTGCTGGCAGGTATTGCGCTCGCCACTGCCGGCGTGCTTTGGCTGTCCTGGCCCGCGGCGGGTGCGGGCTGGTCGCTGCGGCCGATTGCGCTGGGACTCGCCTCCGCTGCGGTATTCGCCGCCTCGGCCATTGCCTTTCGCGCCGCGATGCTGTCGATCGACAGCGGCGAAGCATTTGTTGTCAAGGCAACGGCCGTGATGGTGCTGAGCCTGGCGATGCAGGCGGTCACCCTGGTGGCATGGATGCTGATCGCCAATCGCACGCTGCTGATCGAGGTGCTCAAAGTCTGGCGGCCGTCGCTTGCCACTGGCCTCCTTGCCGCCACCGGGTCGCAGTGCTGGTTTCTGGCCTTCGCGATCGAAACCCCCGCCAAGATCCGCACGCTCGGTTTGATCGAGATCGTGTTCGCGCAGATTATTTCCCGGCGAATCTTCAGCCAGCAGCAGAACCGTAGAGAATTGATCGGCATGGCGGTGCTGCTGGCGGGCGTGGTGTTGGTGCTCAGGAGCTGAGGGCGCCTGGTGTTTTGCCATCCGAGCGCACGCGTCGGATCACTACGAGGTCGTTTCCGTGCAAACTGATCACCACTGGGAGCAGGTCTACCGGAGTCGCTCCACCACCGAGGTGAGCTGGTACCGGGCCCATCTCGAGCGCTCACTCGAATCGATCCGGCGAGTTGCACCGAGCCTCAACGCGGCGATTCTTGATGTCGGCGCGGGTGCTTCAACGCTGGTCGACGATTTGCTGTCGGCCGGCTACACACGCCTCGCGGTACTCGATATCGCAGCATCAGCGCTCGAATCATCGCGCGTGCGCCTGGGCATGAGAGCGGCAGAGGTGAACTGGCTGGTGGGGAATGTGCTCGACGTCGCCCTGCCCGCTCATCACTTCGACATCTGGCACGACCGCGCTGTGTTTCATTTCCTCACCGATGCCGGGGATCGCCAGCGGTATGTCGCGCAGATGGCCGCGGCCCTTCGCCCTGGCGGACACGCATTGATTGCCACCTTCGGTCCCGAGGGACCCCTCCGGTGTAGCGGGCTTCCGGTGGTTCGGTATGACGCGGAGTCCCTGTCAAAAGAACTGGGCAAGGCGTTCAGGCTTGTCGACTGTACGATTGAGCATCACGAGACGCCAGCGGGGGCTACGCAGCAGTTTTTGCACGCGTTGTTCGCGACAGCGTGACCCTGCAAGGCAGCCGTACCAGCAGGTGCGCGTAAACGGCCTACACCGCTTCGCTCTCGCAGGCCGCGGCCGGGCTTGCATGCCCGGCCCTTCTCGCCCCGCCCGCACAGTCCGCAGGGACTGTGCTCTCCGTCCCCACTGCTGGCGCAGTGGTGCCGGAGGCGGGACTCGCCTACACCGCTTCGCTCTCGCAGGCCGCGGCCGGGCTTGCATGCCCGGCCCTTCTCGCCCCGCCCGCACAGTCCGCAGGGACTGTGCTCTCCGTCCCC
>CAMBZS010000229.1 GCA_945872335.1 Bordetella parapertussis
CGGCTGCAGCCTCCTTTACCCGAACGCAAGCAACCCGATGCAGGCCGGTGCCGTCGATCCGCTTCTCGCCGCGCAGTGGCATCTTCAACCGGCCGACCCGCTCGCCGGCACCCTGGGACTGGGCGCGACACTTGCCTGGGCCAAGGCGCAGGGACGCGGCGTTCGCGTGGCGGTAATCGACGGACCGGTTGAAACGCTGCACGGCGATCTGTCACCCAACGCGGTCACAGGCGGCTCATTCGACTACCGGCTGGGCAGCGCCACCGCTCCGCTCCCGTGTACGGCCCAGGAGGCGCATGGCACGGCGGTCGCGGGCATCCTTGCGGCTGCGCGCAGCAACGGTCTGGCTGGCGCGGGCGTGGCGCCCCAGGCGAGTGTTGTTGCCTACAACGCCATCGAGGCCGGGGCACGCGCCGAGCTCACTGTGCAGCGCATCGCCAACGCGCTCGGCCGGGATTCGGCCAACCAGGTCTACAACCTCAGCTGGGGATCCGATGACGACGGCGCGCTGCACCCCGCCGACCCTACCGTGGCAGCAGCCATCGCCCAGGGGCTGCGCCAGGGCCGCGGCGGACTTGGCTCGGTCTATGTATTTGCCTCGGGCAATGGCGGCTGCCAGACGGTCAACGGACGCGCCGACGCTGATCCCCTCGACCCCACCCGCTGCCAATACCGCGACATGACGGGTTTTGACGGGCATCTGAACCTGCCGGGCACCTTCACGGCCTGTGCGGTCGATCGCCGGGGGCGCCTGCCTGTCTGGGGTGAAGAAGGCGAAAATCTGCTGGTCTGCGGGCTCTCGGGCGACGGCGACCAGGGCATCACCACGCTGGCTCCGGGCAATGGCACCCGCACCGACTTTGGCGGCGCGTCGGCGGCCGCGCCCATGGTGTCGGGGGTGATTGCGTTGATGCTGGAGGCCAGACCCACGCTCAGCTGGCGAGACATCCGGCTGATCCTCGCCGAGACCGCTCGCGAAAACCAGCCGGATGACCCCTCGTGGGCAGCCACCGCCATCGACCGATGGCCGGTGCAGCTGCTGGGAGGGCAGCCACTCCGGAAACGTTTCAGCCGACGCTTCGGCTTCGGCGTGGTCGATGCGGCCGCCGCAGTCGAGCGGGCGCTCGCGTTCCAGTCTGCGCTCGGAGCCGCGGTGGGGGCGGGCACCACCCTCAGGTCCTGCGAAAAAACCCGCTCGCCAGGCATCACCCTGTCGGACCCCGGCAACACCCTGTTCTGGCAGTCCGATACGCTGCGCTTCGACGGTAGCGACCCGGCCGATGCCGACTGCCCGGACCGCATCGAGTGGGTTGAGGTCATGTTTTCAGCCACCCATCCGTATGCCGCCGATTTGCAGATCGAACTCATCAGCCCGGACGGGCGGGTGAGCCGGCTGGCCGACTCGCGCGTCTGCGGGGGCGTTGGCAAAGGCGGGGCACCGGGCGGGCCGGACCGCTGCGGGGCGTACGCTGGTTGGCGCTTTCTCGCCAATCGTCACCTGGGCGAGTCACCGCGAGGCGACTCGGGGCAGGGGAACTGGACCCTCCGGGTAGCCGATGCCGTGGTCGGCGACATCGGTACCTGGCAGAGCTGGACGCTGCGCTTGTCGGGTCGTTGACTCGCCAATCGTTCACGGGCGCGAGGCGCCCCCGCCCGTTGCTCGCCGCGTCGCCCCTTGCGGGCGGTCACGCCCTCGCGGGTCGCGGCGGGACCGCATCGCAGCAGCCGCAAAGCTCAGACGCTCAGACGGTTCAGGCCGTCTAGCGCGGCCGTCTTGTAGCACTCGGCAAGCGTCGGGAAATTGAAGACCGCGTCGGCCAGATAATCGATGGTGCCGTTGTGCGCCATCAGCGTCTGGCCGATATGGATCAGTTCACTCGCGCCCTCGCCCATGATGTGGACGCCCAGCAGCTTCCGGTCATCCGGGCTGAACAGAATCTTCAGCATCCCGGTCCGGTCGCCAATGATCTGGCCGCGAGAAATCTCCCGGTAATGCGCCTTCCCGATTTCGTAGGGAATGCCGGCGGCGGTGAGCTCATCCTCGTTCTTGCCGATGGTTGAGATCTCGGGAACGGTGTAGATGCCGTAGGGAAAGAGCCCGATGCCGCCCTCGTGCTCCTCGCGCAGGCCAAACGCATGCCGGGCCGCGGCGCGTCCCTGTTCATAGGAGGTCGAGGCGAGCGACGGAAAGCCGATCACATCACCCACCGCGTAGATGTGAGGAACATTACTCTGAAAGTGCTCATTGACCGGAATGCGGCAGCGCGAATCCACCTCCACTGCAGCGCGGTCGAGCGCAAGCCGGGTGGTGGCACCGCTTCGCCCGATCGAGTAGAGGGCCGCTTCCGCATGCAGCACCTTGCCACTTTGCAACCTGACCTCGACCGGTTTGCTGACCCCCTCGAGCATGTGAATTTCGGCGACTTCCTCGCCCAGGCGCATGGTGACGTTGCTCTGTTGCGCCACATAGGTGAGCGCGGCAGAAATCTCATGGTCGAGAAAGGGCAGCAGCACCGGGCGCTTGTCAACGATGGTGACCCGAACCCCCAGCGCGGCAAACATGGTTGCGTATTCCACGCCCACCACGCCCGCGCCCACCACAATGATCGAGCGCGGCAGAAACTCAAGCCCCAGCACATCGTCACTGGTGAAGACGCGTTGGCCATCAAATGGAATATGCGGATCGCGCGAGGCCTCGGTGCCGCAGGCGATCACCACCCGCTCGGTGGTGATCTGGCGCCGCCCGTGGCCACTGGCCGAGGACAGTTCAAGCGTGTGCGCGTCAATGAAACTCGCGGTGGACTCGATCAGTTCCACGCGGTTGCGCGTCATCTGGTTACGGATCACGTCGATCTCTGAGCGCACCACCTGCTGGACCCGGTAGAGCAGATCATCAATCGCAATGTCCTGCTTCACCCGATAGGAAGCACCGTAGATGCCGCGCTCGCGATAGCCGGACAGATGCAGCACCGCCTCGCGAAAGGTCTTCGACGGGATGGTGCCGGTGTTCACGCAAACGCCGCCCACTGTGCGCGCCCGCTCGATCACTGCCACCCGCTTGCCGAGTTTGGCAGCCTGAATCGCAGCCCGCTGACCGGACGGACCGGAACCGATCACGACCATCTGATAATCGAACGGAGAATCTGCGCCCTGCCCGCCACGCCCCGCTCGTCCAGCCGATGCTGCTGCCATGTCGTTCCCCCGCCTCGTGTCAAGGTCTGCCAGCGGCGGATCATAGGCACGCGGTTTCGCGCTTGTAAACTGCCCATCTCTGCGAGCCCGGCCGCTGCCTGCCAAAACCGCCATGAAATTCGCCTACATCACGCATCCTGACTGCGTCCGCCACGAAATGGGACCGCACCACCCTGAGTGCCCAGATCGGGTCACGGCCATTCACGACCGGCTGCGTGCATCCGGCCTGCTCGATTTCGCGGCGACCTATGAAGCGCCCGCCGCCACCTTCGAGCAACTCGACCGCGCCCACGCCCACGCGCACGTGCTCGAGGTGCAGGCGCTCGCCCCGCTGCAGGGTTATGCCGCCATCGATCCCGACACCAGCATGAATCCGCACACCTGGAACGCGGCACGGCGCGCCGCGGGTGCGGCCGTGCTCGCCACCGAACTGTTGCATTCGGGCAGCGCCACGCGCGTGTTCTGCAATGTGCGCCCGCCTGGTCACCATGCCACCCGATCAGCCGCCATGGGCTTCTGCTTTTTCAACAGCATCGCGGTCGGCATGCGGCATGCACTCGATGCGCTCGCGGTCGCACGCGTTGCACTGATCGATTTCGATGTGCATCACGGCAACGGCAGCGAAGACATCGTCGCGGGCGACGATCGCATCCTGATGCTGTCCACCTTCCAGTCACCCCTCTACCCCTACAGTGGTGAGGAGCCCAGCGCCGACAATCTGGTGAACGTGGCACTCCCTCCTTACAGCGATGGATCGGCGCTGCGCGCAGCGGTGCTCGAGCGTTGGCTGCCGGCACTGAATGATTTTCAGCCGCAGATGCTGTTCATCTCCGCAGGGTTCGACGCCCACGTTGAAGACGACATCAGCCAGCTGCGCTGGCGAGATGATGACTATGCGTGGGTCACCCGCGAACTGGTGACGGTGGCGAGCCGTCACGCGGAGGGGCGCATAGTGTCGATGCTGGAAGGCGGCTATGCAATCGGGGCGCTCGCCAGATCGGTGGAGCGGCACGTGCGCGAGCTGATGGAAATCTAGCGCTCGAGGCGTCCGTCAGCGCTGTCATCATGACCTCAATTCCGACCCCCGATCAACCGGTAGCAAGCCCCGGCCTGCCGCGAATCGTGCAGCTGCGCGACGGGCGTTCATGCCGTATTCGGCTGATCGAAGCGGCCGATGCAGATCGTCTGCAGCAATTTGTTCGCGGCCTCTCGGCGGCTTCCGCGCAGCAGCGCTTCTTCGGTTCGGTCCATGAGCTGAGCGAAGCGCAGCTCAAACGCTTTACTGCAAGCGCTGACCCCATGGATTTCGCCTTGATCGCGCATGCCCTCTACGAAGGCGTTGATCCGGCTATCGAACCGTTCACGGGCACTGCGCGGTGTCTGCGCACACGCCCAGGGCGCGCAGGCGGCGGGCAAGCGGGTCAGGCGCCCGAGCTTGAATTCGCCGTCACGATCGCCGATGCCTGGCAGGACGTGGGGCTGGGCAGGCTGTTGCTTGGCGAACTGATCGCACTCGCACGAGCACGCAGCGTTGCCGCCCTGGTGGGTGAAGCACTGAGCGACAACACCCGCATGATCGAGCTCGTTCGGCAGCTTGGCTTCACGGTGCGCCCCGACCCGTCGGACGCGCGTACAACGCTGCTGCGACTTCAGCTCCAACGCGCCGGCTGTCCGGTCAGGCACCCTGGTGATAACGGGTGACGCGCTCGACCTCCTCGCGTGAGCCCAGAATCACCGACACCCGCTCATGGAGTTTCGTCGGCACGATGTCTAGGATGGACTGATGTCCATTGGTGGCCGCCCCACCCGCCTGCTCGGTGAGGAACGCCATGGGATTGGCTTCATACATGAGCCGGAGCTTTCCCGGCTTGTCGGGCTCGCGCCGATCGCGCGGGTACATGAAGATGCCGCCCCGCGTCATGATGCGGTGCACATCGGCCACCATGGACGCGATCCAGCGCATGTTGAAATCTTGCGCGCGCGCGCCCTCACGACCCGCCAGCAGTTCATCGATGTAGCGTTTCACCGGCGGCTCCCAGTGCCGCGCGTTGGACGCGTTGATCGCGAACTCCCGCGTTTGCGCCGGCACCTGGATGCGATCGCGCACCAGCCACCAGGAGCCGGATTCGCGGTCTAGCGTAAACGACGCCACACCGTTGCCCACCGTCAGCACCATGACTGTGGAGGGCCCGTACACGACATAGCCTGCAGCCACCTGCCGGCGCCCCGGTTGCAGAAAGGCTTCGGCATTGACCACGCCCGCCTGCGCCGAGTCGGGCGCAGGCAGTACCGAAAAAATGGTGCCGATCGATACATTCACATCGATGTTCGATGAACCGTCGAGGGGATCAAACAGCAACAGATAAGGGCCGCGCGGCTCACCATCGGGAATGGGCCAGGGATCATCCATTTCCTCGGAAGCCATGGCGGCAAGCGCCCCCCCCCAAGCGTTCGCCGCCAGCATCCGGTCATTGGCAATGACATCAAGCTTTTGCTGCGTCTCGCCCTGCACGTTGGCGCTGCCCGCAGAGCCGAGCACATCGCCCAGCGCCCCGCGCGCAATGCTGGCTGCAATGCCGGCACAGGCCTGGGCACAGGTTTCCAGCACGCGGCGAAGCG
>CAMBZS010000230.1 GCA_945872335.1 Bordetella parapertussis
GACACCTGGATCTTGTCGGAAAGCCCGAGACGCGTGACTTCGGTGCTCAGCCAGGCGGCTGCGTCCACAGCTCGGGGAGTCGATCCTGGCCCCCCAGGCGGCGCATACGCGTTCAGCCAGTTGCCATTCAGCCCGATCGCGGCAGACGCGAGCAAAGTGCCATCGTCAGGAACGGTCTGGGCGGGGATCCGATCGGTCAGCAGTCGGGCTCTCTCGACGGTAGTGCCGACCACCAGCCCGTTGCTTTCAATCTTGTCGACAGATACCGGGCGGGCTCTGGCACCGCGCAGGATCGGCAGGTCGAGGTAACTGTCCTCACCATGGGTGTTGCGATAGAGCTGCGAGTAGGTGGCTCCCTTCACGAAGCCGTTCGCCGTATCGATGATTGCCGCGCGCTCGGCCTCACTCAACACACTTCCGGCTATGTGCCGACCATCGCGGGTAAATACCTCGAGTTCCACCGGACCGCTGATGTCGCTTGCCATGCCGAGATCAATGTCCCGCTGCCCGGCGGAGACCCGCCCCACAACCGCCAGCGGACGGTTGATCGAGAGATCAACCTTCTGAGCGTTTGTTTGCCAGCGATTGCTTTGAGTGACTTCACCAAGCGAAGCGAGCGGCGTCAGGTCTGACTGGTCGGGCTGCCAGGTGATGCTCGCATCTGCCCCGCTGGGGTTCATCGGATTTTCGATAATCCGGAAGGGCGCAGCCGCCGCAACCATCCGTGGGTCGTCAATCAACCGCCGAATTCCCACCGCGGGTCGGTTCGACGCTTCGAGCAACACGGTCTCCTGCTGAGTGGGCTGCCCCTCCACCCGAATCTGCATCCCGTTGATTTTCAGATCGTTCACGCCGGTGGCGGTCTCGCCGGACTCAAGATCGGTCGCAGTCCACTGAACCGTGTCGGGATCGAACGTCAACTGCAAGCTGTGGAATTTGGTCTCGGCCGGTTTGACCACCTCCCAGCGGATGCCGAGGTCTGCCGATGACGTCTCGGTTCGCAGCGTGAAGACCGGATCGATGGTGAACAGGTCCTCGCCGAGCTTTCCCTGCGAGTCCATGCCGAGGCGATGCACGCCATTGAATTGGGTGGCGATGGTCTGGGCCAGAAGATCGAGTTGTCGAACCGACGGATCGAGTATCTGGTCTCGAAAGGCAAGGATTCCTCCAAGCGCGCCACTTGCAACGCCCGAGACCACCTCGTTTTTCCCGATCTTGTCCAAGATCAGCTTGACGCCAAGGGTCTGCGGATCAACTTCGGCATCGAGCTTGCGGGCTGTTTTACCTTCAACGATGCGGCCCCGGTTGTCAGTGGCCCCGATGCTGACATCCACGGCCCCGGAGGGCGCCTCGACCACGCGGATCTTGACCACGGTCGAGAGTTCGCGCAGCAAACTGTCACGCTGATCGAGCAGACGCGGCGCCTGGCGTGCCAGCAGGCCCCGGCGGTTCAGCTCGGCATTCACCGTGGCAAGCTGGTTCGAGAGCGTATTTACACGATCGAGCTGCGTTTGCAGGGCCTCGGAGGTCTCGGTATTAAGTACATCGAGCTGACTGCCCAGCGTGCGGAGCCGCTGGGCGAGTCCATCGGACTCGCTCAGGAAAGTGGCGCGCAGTTCGGCAGAGGCTGCGTCACTCGACACTGCGCGGGCCGCTGCGAAGAACGAATCGAGGGCGCCTGTCAGGCCAGTGCGCTGGCTTCCAAGAATGTCGACAACCCTCTCGGTGTAATCGATCAGCGGGCCCTGGGTCTCAACATCACTGATGCTCTTTCGAAGACTCTGTTCAATGAAGGCGTCGAAATTTCGACCGATGGTATCGACGATTGAGCCAGTACCCAGAAAATGTCTGCCTTCCTGGCGAGGAATGTTATCGACGATCACGGCTTCCTGGCGCGAGTAGCCCTCGGTAGCCAGGTTGGCGATGTTGTTGGAGGTGGTGCTGAGCGCCCGCTGGTAAACCTGAACCCCGCCGCGACCAATTGAGATCAGGTCACTCATTCAGCGCTCCGTTTGGTCGGTACCGGCGCCGGGCGCGCGCCCGGCAGCTGGAGGTCGCGCTGCAAGCTCATCCCACCCTGATGCGTCTTCGGCAGGGGCAACGCCGCACGATCCGTTGACAGTGGCCGGGCAGCCGCCGGCGGAGAAATCTGAAGGCCTTTCTGGCCTAACCCGCGAACCTCCATCCCCCTGGACGCCGCACGCGACTGCGCCCCTTCGCGAGCCGCCAGCGCCTCTGCCGCGGGAATGGCCTTCTGCTGCTGTTCCATCGAACGCACCAGCATGTCAGCCAGACCGAAACTGCCGCGCTTGGACATTTGCAGGGATATTTCCTTGTCGTGCATTGACTGAAAGGTGTCCATTGCCTGCGACTCGATCAGCTCCCCGCCCTTGAAGCCTGCCTCACGCATGGTCTTCATGATCTGCTGAATGAACATCGCCTCAAACTGCTGCGCAACCTCGCGCAACGCACCACTTTCCTGGCGCTGGGCCTGGCCCTTCAGCTCCCCCAGCCCTTGAAAGTCGAGGTGCGAATTAACGCGGGATGACACCTGGCTCATCAGATCACCACGAGTTCCGCACGCAGGCTGCCCGAGCTCTTCAGAGCCTCGAGAATCGAGATGAGCGAAGACGGCGTGGCGCCGATCTGGTTGACCGCGTCGACGATCGAGCGAAGATCAACACCCGGCTGGAGCAACACCATGGGATTCTTCGGCTCGCTCACCTGAACATCGGCGTTCTGAACTTCAGCCGTTTGCCCCTGTCCGAGCGGATTGGGTTGACTGACTTCATTTGTAGCCGAAATCTTGACCGTCAGCGTGCCGTGCGTAACCGCCGCGGCAGTCACGCGAACGTTGCGACTGATCACAACCGTGCCCGTTCGGGAATTCACAACGACCCGCGCAACCGGTTCGGGCGCTTTAACGTCCAGGTTTTCAATCATGCTGAGAAACGCCACCCGCTGATTGGGGCCTGACGGGGCCTCGACGGTTACCGTGACCCCGTCGACAGCATTTGCGACGCCCTCGCCGAACCGCTCGTTGATGGCCTGAGCGATCGCCGCTGCGGTCGAGAAATCCGATTCGCGGACGTTGAGGATAATTTTTTCGGCGGTCTCGAACGGTGACTCAACCATTCGCTCGACCATGCCGCCGCCAGGAACCCGCCCGGAGGTCGTGACCCCGATCGAGACCCTCGAACCGGCCGCCCCGGCGTCCACACCCGTGATCGTGAGCGAACCCTGGGCAAGCGCGTAGACCTGGCCATCGACGCCACGAAGTCGGGTAAGAAGCAGGCTCCCTCCCCTCAGGCTCTCTGCTTTTCCCATCGCCGCGACGTTGACGTCGATCCGTTGACCGGGTTTGGCAAACGGCGGCAATTCAGCGGTAACCATTACTGCAGCGACGTTCTTGAGATTGATCGCACCGGTGTTCAGTCTCGAGGCGTCGTAATCGGACAGCGGCGCGGTGACGCTCACCCCGAGACGGTCAAGCATGGCCCGCACACTCTGGCCTGTGAAGGTGATGTCCTGGCCGTCACCGGTGCCCTGCAAACCGACCACCAGCCCGTAGCCGATCAACTGGTTGGCGCGGACACCGCCTACGGTGACCAGATCCTTGATCCGGTCTGCCCGAGCGGGGCCGGCTGCCATCAATGCCGCTGCAAGCAGGGCCCAGCACACGGGACGGACCAGGAGGCCGAAGCGCAGGCCGCTATGCACCCCTTCGTAGTGAAAGAGCTTGCCCAAAGATCGCATCAGGTACTCAAGAATTGTTTTCATGGTCCGACTCATTACTTAGGGGCGCGATCAGAAGGGCCAAAGGCGGTGAAGCACCTGGGTACCCCACCCGCCTCGGGTTGCGTTGGCAAGTTCGCCGGTTCCGCGATAAGCGATCTGGGCGTTGGCGAGGCGACGGGACTGAACGCTTCCATCGGGAGCGACGTCTTCGGGCCTGACGATCCCGGCAACCTGGACGAACTCACTACCTTCGCTAAGCGCAAGCTGCTTCTCGCCCCGAATCACGAGGTTGCCATTGGGCAGCACCTCAGAAATGGTGACGGAGATGGCGCCCGTCAGCTCTGCAGTCTGGTCGGCGCGGCCCTTGCCTTCGCTCTTTAGAGAAGACTCGCCGCCAAGATTGAACTTGGACAAGAGGCCGCTGGTGGTGGGCGCCTTGGCTGAGATCTCCGCAGCGCGCGAAGTGTCGGTCAGCGCTGAGCGCGATGCCGCAGTCCGTTCCTGAAGGATGACTGTCAAAACATCGCCCACCCGGTACTGACGCTTGCGGCCGAACCAGTCGTCGACACCTCCCGCATAAATCGACCCGGTAGCGACCCTGGGCGGATCCGCGACAGGCATCGTGGGGGCGAAAGCCGGGCTTGGCGCGAGCACAGGTTCGGTGGTCGCACAGCCGGCAAGCCACGCGGTGGACACGAAAATCGCGATCACTCTCGGGATGTTTGTCATGGCGGCAATCATCAAAGGTTGTTGTTCAAGAATCGCAGCATGCCGTCGGCTGCCGAGATCGCCTTGGAGTTGACTTCATAGGCGCGTTGGGTCTCGATCATGTTGACCATTTCTTCAACGACATTCACGTTTGAAGCCTCGAGCGCACCCTGCACCAGCTTGCCGGCGCCGTTCAGCCCGGGCTGTACCACCTGAGGGGGGCCGCTGGCGACCGTCGGTTTAGCGAGATTGCCGCCGAGTGGCTGCAGGCCGGCCGGATTCAGAAAGCGCGCGAGCTGAATGTTTCCAAGCTGCTGCTGGCCGCCTCCGAACAGCGCAACGGAAACCGTACCGTCGGCACCAATCGTGAGACTTTCAGAGTTGGGCGGCAGCACGATCGCAGGCTGCAGCAGCGCGCCGTTTACGGTAACGACCTGGCCGGTGGCAGAAAGCTTGAAGCTGCCGTCACGTGTGTAGGCAATGGTCCCGTCAGGCTGCAGCACCTGGAAAAACCCCTCACCGCTCACGGCCAGGTCCAGCGCGTTCTGCGTCGAAATCAGATTCCCCTGCGCGTACAGCTTCTCGGTTCCCACCACGCGGGTACCAGTACCCAGCATCATGCCGGTGGGCGCCTGCTCGTTCGCGCTGGTCTGCCCACCCGCCTGCCTGACGTTGTGGTAAAGCAAATCTTCGAATAGCGCGCGGTCGCGCTTGAACCCGTTGGTGCTGACGTTGGCCAGGTTGTTCGATATCACGCTCATGCGTTTCTGCTGAGCATCGAGGCCGGTCTTCGCAATCCACATCGAGGCATCCATACCTCAACTCCTTGAAACGGTGGGTGTCAGTTAACGGACGCTTAACGCGCTCGCAGCATGGTCGCGCCCGATTCGTCGAGCCCGCGGCTTTCTTTGATGATCTTGATTTGTGTCTCGAATGAACGGGTCTGATCCAGCATCCGAACCATCGCTTCAATCGGCGAGACATTGCTTCCCTCAACCGCACCGGCGGTCACGCCGACCGGAGTCGGTCCGGTCCGGAAGTCACCGGTCGGAAGCACGCCGTCGCCGGAGGCCTTGAACAGTCCGTCCTCGCGCCGCCCAAGCGGCGTCCCACTGGCGTCGCGAAGCATGAGGCGTGCGACCTGCACAGCCGGTTGCTCACCATTGTTTGGATCACGCGCCCAAATCGACCCATCCGCACCGATTTCCAGATCGAGTCCAACCGGAACATTGATGGGCGCCGCGTTTTCTCCAAGCACCGCATGACCACCACCGGTCTCGAGAAGCCCTTCAGCGTTGACATGAAGATCGCCGCGTCGGGTAAACGCCAGGTCACCGTTCTTCGCCCGAACGCCGAG
>CAMBZS010000231.1 GCA_945872335.1 Bordetella parapertussis
CCTGGCTCGCTCCGGCCACATCGATCAGATAACGCAGCGGCGCGAGATCGTAGGTGATGCTGTCGTAGAAGATGTGGCGCAGGTAATCTGTGGGCTTGCGGCGGATTTCTCGCAGGTGGTCGAACTCCACCCGGTCGCCCATCTCGAACCGCCCCACCAGATAGGGCAGCATGCCACCACCGTGCGAGGCAATCAGCTTCAGGTTCGGGTAGCGGTCGAAAAAGCCGTGAAAGATCATCTTCGCGACCGCAAGCGTGGTGTCGTAGGTAAAACCCACCGACCAGAAGAGATTGTGCGGAATGATGCCCATTTTTTCAGCACCCAGCGGATCGGTGGGATGAACCAGCACGGGAAGCGCGAGCGCATCGATCTCGGCCCAGACCGGCGCGAAGCACTCATCGGTCAGGCTTTTCCCGGCGATGTTGCCGAGCACCATCACGCCCACGGCGCCGTTGGCCACGGTGCGGCGAAGTTCGGCGACCGCAGCCTGCGGATATTCCCAGGGGAGCGAGGTAAACCAGCGGATCCGTTCCGGCCAGCGCGACTGCGCAGCCGCCATCGAGTCATTGGACTCGCGCGCGGCCAGTGCGCTGGTAGCCTCATCGCCCCAGTACACATTCGGGCAGGTGAGCGACACGATCGACAGGTCGATGCCATAGCGGTCCATCTCGCGAATCCGGAGCTCGTAGTCGAAATGTCCGATTTGCGGGATCACCACCGGCGTGGTGCCGCGAAAGATCTCCTGCTTGCCGTCGGGCCGGATCTGCAGATTGAATTCGCCGCCTCGCGATTTCAACAGGTCCAGCCATTTTTCGGTGAACATATGGGTGTGAATATCGATGACAGTCATGGTGTGATCCTGGTGATGAAGAGGCGCGGCTGACCGGGACATCCGGGCCCACGCAAAGAACGATGCGCTCGGCTCTGCTACGATCGGACGCGATTGTCGCCGGGCTGGGCATCGACGGAAAGTCCCCCTGCCCTCATCCAACGCCCTAACCTGACAGCCCATCCCATCATGTCCGACGGAACCGTTCACCTCGTGCTCGATTCAGGCATTGCCTGGGTCACCTTCGACCGTCCACAGGCTCGCAATGCCATGACCTGGACCATGTACAACCAGCTTGCCGCCATCTGCGAGCAGCTGAAAGCGGACCGCTCGGTGCGGGTGGCCGTTTTTCGCGGTGCGGGCGGACAGGCCTTTGTTGCGGGAACCGATATCGCGCAGTTTCTGGAGTTCGGCAGCTCGGGCGACGCCGGTGCCGATGGCATCGCCTATGAGGAGCGAATCGACAAGACACTGCGCGGATTTGCCACGCTCCCCATGCCCACCATCGCGGTGATCGAGGGCTGGGCGGTGGGCGGCGGTCTCGCCCTCGCCACCGGCTGCGATTTCAGGTTGGCAACACCGTCGGCAAAATTTGGCGTGCCGATTGCGCGCACCTTGGGCAACTGCCTGTCGATCGCCAACCTCGCCCGGCTGCAGAATGCCTTCGGTCCCCAACGCGTCAAGCGCATGTTGCTGCTCTCCGAGATTCTCGAGGCAGCCGAGGCGTTGTCCTGCGGCTATCTGCAGCAAATCGTGCCGGCCGAGTCCATCGAGCAGGCAGCCCGCGACCTGGCGGCCAAACTGGCAGCGCTCGCCCCCATCACGCAGCGCGTCTCCAAAGAGGGGCTGCGCCGCATCGCCGGGGCCAGTTTGCCCGACGACCATGATCTGGTGCGGCTCACCTATGGCAGCGCCGATTTCCGCGAGGGGGTCGCCGCCTTTGTGGCCAAGCGGCCGCCGCAGTGGACCGGTGAATAGGACGCCGCTCACGTCTCATCGCAGGGGCTACCGCTCATGTTCGGCATGACCGATAGCGGTGCCTATGTGCTCGCCGTGATCGTGTTTCTCGCCATTCCCGGTCCCGGCAACCTTGCACTCCTCACCTCCACGGCACAGGGCGGCCTCCGCGGGGGGCTGCTCGCCACGCTGGGCGTGATCGCTGGCGACCAGGTGCTGATTTGGGCGGCGGTGGCAGGCATGGCGGCGCTGCTCCTGGCCATGCCGGTGCTGTTTGGTCTGCTGCAGTGGGCCGGCGCGCTCTACCTGATCTGGCTCGGTGTGCGCCTCATCCGCTCAAACGAAACCGACACTGCGGTCATCAATATCCCGGCTGGTCATTATTTTCGGCAGTCCATGCTGATCACGGTGCTGAACCCCAAGGCGATCGTGTTCTACCTTGCTTTTTTCCCGCTCTTCATCGATCCGCAGCAGCATCGGGGGCTGTTCACCTTCGCGGTCATGGCGCTCATCGCCGCCCTCCTCACCTTTCTATACGGCCTGATTCTCTGCAGTGTGGCGATCCGGGTGTCTGCACGCTGGGGCAACCGGCCTCGGCTCGGCCTTTGGCTCAACCGACTCGCGGGGCTGGTCATGATCGGCTTCGGGCTTCGGATGATTCTGGTGCGCTAAGCCACTAGCAGCAGCCAGCGACCACTGCCAGGCCTGAGCGGGCTCGGGTTTGCGCAGTGCCCCGGATTTGCTTAGCCTTTGCATGATGAATACCTCTACGCTTCCCATTCTGGTGGCCGGCGGCGGCATCGGGGGCCTCGCCGCGGCGCTTGCCCTCACCCGTCGCGGCTTTCGTGTTCGTGTGCTCGAGCAGTCGCCCGAGATCGGTGAAATCGGTGCCGGCATTCAACTCGGCCCGAACGCATTTCATGCCCTTGACGCGCTGGGCGTCGGCCCCAAGGCCCGCGGTCGCGCGGTCTACACCGATGAACTGGTCATGCATGACGCGATCGACGAATACTGCGTCGGTCGCATTCCCACCGGTGAGGCCTTTCGCGCGCGCTTCGGTAATCCCTACGCGGTCATTCATCGGGTGGATGTGCATACGTCGTTGCTGGAAGGTGCACTCGAAACCGGTCGCATTGATTTCCTCACCTCCACCCGTGTCACCGGGATCGAGCAGGATGAGTCGGGCATCACGCTCATCGACCAGAAGGGGATTCGACATCGCGGCGCGGCGCTGGTGGCCGCCGATGGCGTGAAGTCGGTTGCCCGCGAGCAGTACGTGGGCGATCCGCCTCGCGTGACCGGTCATGTGGTCTACCGTGCGGTGGTTGATCGCAACGACTTCCCGGCCGATCTTCAATGGAACGCGGCAAGTATCTGGGTCGGCCCCAACTGTCATCTGGTCCACTATCCGCTCCGCGGCGGCGAACAGTACAACGTGGTGGTCACGTTTCACAGCCGCCAGCAGGAACAGTGGAGCGTCACCGACGGCAGCCGCGAAGAGGTGCAAAGCTACTTCAAGGATGTCTGCCCGCGTGCTCGTCAACTCATCGATCTGCCCAAGTCCTGGCGGCGTTGGGCCACCGCCGACCGCAATCCGATCGGCCAGTGGTCATTCGGTCGGGTCACCCTGCTGGGTGACGCCGCCCATCCCATGACTCAATACCTTGCGCAAGGCGCAGGCATGGCGATGGAAGATGCGGTCACCCTGGGTGAGGCCCTGCGCGTGGCCAACGACGATATGGTGCGCGGGTTCGACCTCTATCAGCGCGCCCGCGTGGCGCGTACAGCCCGGGTCGTGCTCGGCGCGCGCGACATGGGCCGCATCTATCACGCGCACGGCGTTGAACGGCTGGTACGAAACGACCTCTGGCGTGGCCGCAGCACCGAGCGCTTTTACGACGCGATGGAGTGG
This sequence comes from Bordetella parapertussis, assembly GCA_945872335.1. GTDB lineage: Bacteria > Pseudomonadota > Gammaproteobacteria > Burkholderiales > Burkholderiaceae_E > SYIM01. Next base: position 3,699 of record CAMBZS010000231.1, read on the forward strand.
CTCTACGGCTGGAACGCCGGCAATTGCCTGTCCGCCCTCGAACACCAGCGCATCAAGGAGTCCGCAACATGATGAAACTCTATGGCTTTTTCCGAAGTGGCACTTCGCATCGCCTTCGCATTGCGCTGGCCCTCAAGGGGCTGCCGTTTGAGACCGTGCCGGTGGATCTGCGGAAGGAAGCACACCTGGGCGACGCGTACCGGAGCATCAATCCCCAGGGGCTGGTGCCCGCGCTGGTCGACGGGCCGCTGGTGCTCACCCAATCGCCCGCGCTGCTCGAATGGTTGGAGGATACCCATCCGAACCCCGCGCTTCTGCCTGCCGACGCAGTGTCGCGCGCCCGTGTGCGGGCGCTCTCGGCAATTGTCGGCTGCGACATTCACCCGGTGAACAACCGCCGCATTCTCAATCAGCTTCGTACCTCGTTCGGCGCCAACGAGGACGCGGTCAATGCCTGGTGCGGCCAATGGATCGCCGACGGCTTTGATGCCTACGTGGCGTTCCTCGCGCACTCGCCGGCCGGCAGCCGCTTCAGCTGGGGCAACCAGCCCACGCTTGCCGATGTGTACCTGGTGCCGCAGATTGAAAGCGCCCGCCGCTTTGCGGTCGATCTGAACCGCTGGCCACGGCTTCTCGAAATCGAGCGTGAGTGCATGGCCTTGCCCGCGTTCAGCAACGCAGCGCCCTCGAAGCAACCGGACGCTGGCTGAGTGCCGAAGGTTGGCTGATCGACTGGCCCCCTTAAGGCTAGTCGATCTTCGCGCCCGAGGTCTTCACCACTGACGCCATCCGCCTGGCGTCCGCCGCCAGCAGTTTGGCGAAGTCGGCGTTCGACATGGCGCGGGGCTCAACGCCCTGCCGGTCCAGACGCTCGAGAATCGCAGGATCGCGCAGCAACTGACCGATTGCAGCATTGATCCGGTCGGCCTCAGCGGCGGGTATTCCAGCAGCGGCAGCGCCATGAGATCGGACGCCCGTACACTCTGGAGCACCGACGATGGAATCGAAGCATTCATGGCGCGCCCCCGGCTTCAGTCGGCCTTGATGTTGTTGGTGCGGATCACGGTGCTGAAAATGTCGCGAATGTCCTTGAGGTAGCGGGCGTAGGCGTCTCCAGGTCGGTAGTCGGGTTCCACCGCGATGCTCATGAACGATTGACGCACTTCGGGTGTGGTCATGATTTTCTGTACCGCGGCCCCCAGTCGCTCAACGATGGGCTTGGGCGTACCGCCCGGCACCATCACACCCAGCCAGGCGCCCATGTCAAAGCCCTTGAGCCCCGGAATGTTCGACAGGCTCGCAAAGGGCACCAGACCGGGCGTCACCTCGCTGCCGTTCTTCAGCGACACACCGTAGGCCCGCAGCCGCCCGCCCTTCACATGCGGCATGGTGGCCGCGGCAGTTTCAATGCAGTAGTCGACCCGGCCGCTGATGACATCGGTCAGCGCCGGCGACGACCCCTTGTATGGCACATGGATCGCCTTGATGCCGACCGCCGCGTTGAACGATTCCGCGATCAGGTGCGCGGTGGCACCGGTGCCGGACGACGCGAAGGTGTACTTGCCCGGTTCGGCGCGCACCTTTGCAATCAGTTCGTTGATGTCGCGCGCCTGAAAGCCCGTGCCTGTGACCAGCACATAGGGCGACATGCCCACCATCGCCACCGGCTGCAGATCGCGCTCGGGGTCGTAGGGCGTACGCGTCATGAGCGGGCTCACAGTGACCGGTCCGGACGACGCTGCGAGAAGCGTGTAGCCATCGGCCTCCGATTTGGCGACCGCATCGGTGCCGATGGTGCCGCCCGCCCCCGCCTTGTTGTCGATCACCACCGGCTGGTTGAACAGCTTGGACAATTCCTGGGCGACTACCCGACCGGCAAGGTCGGTTGCCTGCCCGGGGGGCCAGGGAACGATCATGCGCATGGGTCGAGTGGGATAGGCGGCCTGCGCCAGCACGCTGGAGGGGATCCATGCCGCGGCGGCAGCGCCTGCCGTGCCTGCCACCAGCCGGCGCCGCGTCTGCCCAACAGGGCCCACCTGATCGGGAGCGCGGCCGGTTTCGCTGTCGGCGCGGTTCCGCACCGGATATGACGCTGAGAAT
>CAMBZS010000232.1 GCA_945872335.1 Bordetella parapertussis
CGTCGTGTTCACCGTCTTCTCGATGAACTGGGCGTTGTTGGCGCCGTTCTCCACCTTCAGCATCACCGGAATTCCCGCAGCCGGCGCATACACCTTCATCGTCACCGTCTCGTTGCCCGCGCTGATCACTTCCTTTCCGCTCAGCGCAAGCAGCGTCGTTCCAGCCCAGGTCTCAGCGCCCTGCCCCTTCACCACCTTCGCCACCCTGCCGTTAGACCCCGTCGGGCCATCGCTCACCACCGATGACACAGCCCCGCCAAAGTCAGCCCCCGTCCCCACCGCATAGCCGCTCGTGTCTGTCGTCTCGAAGCTCACCAATAGAGCGTTCGACGAGCCTGAGCCCCCACCTGAAGAAGCCCCCTGATACACCCGTACATAATCGACCAACATCTCATACGGCGCCTGTGCAAGCGCCTGCGCAAACCCATCGCCACCCAGCGTTCCGCCCACCGCTACGTTCATGAGCAAATAAAAGGGCGAATCAAACGGCCAGCGGCTGACATCAAAGTCGGACTGCTTGCTGTAGCGGAAGTAGGCGCTCTCCGCATCGCCGTCCACCCCAATGCGGATCTCGGTCGGTGACCACCAGAGCTGATAGGTGTGGAACCGCCCGACCGAGGACGCGAGCGAGGTGGAGGCCTTGGTCTGGGTATTGCCGAAATCTTTTTCGAAGTGGAGCGCAGCCTGCGCCGTCGAGTCATTGAAATAGCGGCCCGACCACTCGACGATATCGATCTCGCCCGACTTCGGCCAGTTGTTCTGCGCCCCCAGCATCCAGATGGCAGGCCACGCACCCTGCTCAGCCGGCAGCTTCGCCCGAACTTCAACATAGCCATGAGGCGAGACATTCCAGCCTTCGGTGGTGAGACGCGCCGACGTGATACCCGAGGTGAAGGGCACCACCGCTCCGTTCACTATTCGATCCGCGGTATTGGTGGCGGTGTCGTTGGCCTTGGCAACGATATGAAGGCTTCCGTTTTCAACCCACACATTGTCCGGATCTGCGGTGTAGTACTGCTGCTCGCCATTGCCCCAGCCGGGGATGCCTTTCTTCGATCCATCGCCCAGGTCGTATTTCCAGACCGCGGGGTTAGGCGCGGTTTTCCCCGCCACATCAAAGGCGTCCTCAAAAACCAGCGAGTAGCCAGCTGGTATCGGATTGCCTGGCGCACGCGCGGCGGCGCCCAAAAACCGAACATCGTCGATGTAGTAACTGCGTCCGTTTGACCCCGCCACACCGAAGTCAAAGAAGACGTTCAGCTTGTCATAGGTCTTTGCGGCGTCAAGCGGCGCGGTGCCGTTCACCGGGTTGGCGAAGTCGAAACGCACGGTTTCCCAACCCGCAAACTTCGTGACGCTCTCGGTTTCAACTGAGACCGTCGGATCGGCCGAATTTTCGACCTTCATCCGAACTTTGGTACCCGCTGCGGGCGAATACACGGCAGCGGTCATTACGGTTCCCGCCGAGAACGGAATCGACGGCACCGCCGAGGCATCGCCCGGGAGCGACGCGAGCGTCACGCCCGCCCAGGTTTCCGCGTTGGCCGACTTCACCACCTTCACCACGGTGTTGTCCGCGTTCTCGGGGTCAGCGACCAGACTGCCGCTTGCACCGCCGAAACCCAGTTGTCGATAGGAGGCAGCCGCCCCCTGAAAATCAAGGCTGGAAAACTTCCCAGGCGGCTCAACCGGAACGCCCGGCGCGGTACCGCCTCGGGTCAGACCGTCGAAGTAGAACGTTGCTCCGGTCGGCGTCGCGTTGAAATCGGGAAATACGCTGACCTTGTCATAGCGCACCGCCGGATCCAGCGCCACCTTGATAGCGGTTTCATACACGCCCACCCAGCGATCAACCGGTTTACCGAAGTCAAATTCCATCCACTGCCAGCCCGCCTTGACGGTCCGGGTTTCCGTCTCCACAAATTTGCGGTCATCGCTGATCAACGGCTGCCCCGCCTGGGTGTAGCGTGGAACCAGGCCTGCATCGCTGCTTGCGAGCTGTAACCGGATCGGCAAATTCGCTTGCGGCGCATAGACCCACATTCCCAGTTTGGAATCGGCGGCGCTCACATCAATGGTGCCCAGCGCATCGGCCACGTTCAAAGCCAGCGTCGCGCCCGCGTAGGGCTTCGCGCTCATCGGTTTGGTAAAGCGCATGACGGAATTGCCGTCTGACAGCTTGATGATGTCGGCTGATGCGCCCTCGAAACCCAGCACTCGGGCAGAGCTTTCGCTGAACTGCATGCCAGCGAACGGCTGATTCACCTTCACCGTCACCTCGTCGCCAGTCGACCCTTGACCGGCCCATCCGGGGGCCAACTTCACCATGCGCTCGCCGATCTGCCCGGCGCCAGCGTTCACCGTCACCACATACCGGGTGTTGGTCAGCTTCTCAATTCCGCCAATGGTCAGGCCGGAACCGACTTCGATCTTCGACGCATCGAACGCGGTAGGCGCAGATGAAAACGACACGCTGAATTTACCGCTGCCCCCAGCGGTAAGCCCGGCGAGCGCAGTCGACCCGATCGGCGTGATCGAGGCACGGAGGGGCAGCGCTTCAACCGTGATGCCTGATCCTGTGGGCGCTGCAACGTTGGTGGGCAGCACATCGACGCTCACCATGGCAACGCCCGGCGCAATCACGCCGTCGGTGATCTGCGAAGCTTTGGTCGCGAATGCAGCACCGGAAAATCCAGAGGCGAGGGTCGCCATGGCGCCCCCGCTTTGAATGGCCGCACTCAGCGCCTCTGAAGCTTCGACCTGCGCCACGCGCTGCGCACGTCCAATCAACGTAAGCGCCTCCTTGGGGTCAGGCGCATTCACAGCCTCGGCCACGACTGCATTGGCATTGGCGGTCAGGAACGCGGTGGTGGCAAGGCCTCCCTGTGCCTTGTCGCGCGCCGTGCCGCTTAGCCCTGACGCGCCGACTGCGTCCGTCAGCACGCTGCTCAGCGTGTTGGCTGATGCCAGGTTGACCGACGCCCCACCCCCCGACATGATTGCCTTGGCAAGCGATGCCGCGACCAGCGCAGAGTTGTCGGCACCCGATCCAGCGCCTGCAAGCAGGCTCGCCCCCAGGTCCATCGCATTCGAAATCTGAACCGCGGCCGCCTTCACTTTGATGGCCTGATCCGACGCCGCACCGGTGCCGAGCGAGCTTTCGACCGGATCGAGCGTAAGCAGGTCAGCGCCAGCATCGAGGCCAAACGCCCGCTTGACGGTGTTGACCGCATCGGTCAGCGACTCACCCGAGGCAATCGCCGCCTGAATCACGGTCGTGATCGGGGAGATCACCGTGCCCCGGGCAGGGGCGGCAAACGAATTCGTGACGGGTTTACCAGTTGACAGATCGGTGCCCCCCAGCGTCCGGACCGGCCCGCCCTGCGGGTCGAGCTGAAGCGTGATGCGCCCTTCCGCGCTGGTCTCCTGCTCGCCAGCATCGAGCTTCCCGTTGCTGTTTTTATCCCACCAACCGATCGGCTCGCCCGCGTCGATCTTGCCGTTGTTGTTGGTGTCCTGCCAAACCTTCGCACCTGCGACATAACCATTGATGACCTCGATACTGGCCGTGACCAGAGGCTTGGGCGCGGCACCCGCAGAGGCCCCGCCCGCCAGCCCGCCACCACCCGATCCGCTACCGGCGAGTCCCGCCGCGCCCAGCAGACCGAAAAGAGTTCCCAGCCCAGGGCTGAAGCCGCCCGCGGCGGCAGGCGCCGAAGCCGACGTATCGGCGACCGCGCCACCCGCAGCCTGCGCAAACTGCACCACGTCCGCGCTGTTGAACAGCCCACGGCCGAATTCACCGAGCGATGTCTGGGCCACCGCAGCCCCGCCGCTGTCTGCTGAGTGTTCGATCGTGGTCGCATCAGGATGCGCCGCTGCCTCGCGCTCATCGGCTTGAGCCCTGACCGCCTCGTTCATCGCCAGGGCGGAAAGCACGTCGCTGCGCGGCCCCTCAACCGGGTGCTCCGCCGCCAGCTCGACCGAATCAACCTCTAGCCGCGGATCTGCCCGACGCGAGGCGGCACGTTTAGCCCGAAGACGATCGGTGTTGTGTTTAGCAGCCATGATCAAGGGTCTCCTCAAAGGTCATCGGCCAGGCATCGCAACACGCGAGCCCAGCATTTTTTGAAAGCGATTTCAAGATGGGACGAAAAAGACAGCGGCGGGCGACCATCACAGCCTCTCCCCCCTTTGGTCAAACAAGTGGCAGTTCGCAGCACTCGCGGTGATCCGAAGCGATTCGCCCCGGGCAGGCACCGCGCTGGAGGCGGGCCGACGCACCGCAACCGGTGCCGCTTCGCCCTCGATGCTGCAAAACAGAATCACGCTGTCACCCAGGTGTTCAATCCAGCCCACCGTGCAGGCGATGCCGTCCTCGGCCGCATTCGGATCAACCAGCTCCCAGGCTTCGGGTCGAACCCCGATTGCGGCAATGCTCTCGGGAAGCGGTCGCGACGCAAGCGCGGGCAGCATCCGCCCGGACACGGTGTGCGCACCGATCTGCCAGGTTCTTTCAGCCGCCCGCCAGGACACGCGCAGCTGATTCATGGGCGGCGAGCCCAGGAATGCACCGACGTATTGGTTGCGAGGGTGATTGAAGAGTTCGAGGGGCGTGCCCTGCTGCTCGACTGAACCCTTGCGAAGCAGCGCAATTCGGGTACCCAGGGTCATGGCCTCGGTCTGGTCATGGGTGACGTAAAGGATGGTTGCGCCGATCTGCTCGTGCAATCGCAGCAGTTCATGCCGCATTTCGCCGCGCAAGGCAGCATCGAGATTCGACAAGGGCTCGTCAAACAGGAAAACCCTTGGTTTGCGAACGATTGCACGGCCGATGGCAACCCGCTGGCGCTCACCGCCCGACAAGGCACGGGGCAGCCGATCGAGCAGATGACCGATACGCAGAATCTCGGCCGCCCGCCCCACCGCTTCCCGGATGACGGCCTTTGACTCGCCCGCCACTTTGAGCGCAAACCCCATGTTCTGAGCCACCGTCATATGGGGATAGAGCGAGTAGTTCTGGAACACCATCGCCACCCGGCGCTCTGCTGGCGGAAGCCGATCGGCCCGCTCGTCATCAATCCAGATCTCGCCCGAATCGAGGCGCTCGAGCCCGGCGATGAGTCGGAGCAGCGTGGACTTGCCGCAACCCGATGCGCCCACCAGCACCATGAATTCGCCGTGCGCGATATCGAGATCAATACCGCGAACAATCGGTTCTGCGCCGAAAGACTTCCGAACCTGGACCATACGCACTGCGCTCACGATACCCTCTGAGCGCGCAGCGCCTTCCACTGACGCAGGAGCTCGCCCACCCAATGCGCGCTGCGCTTGGGCGTGCGCTTAAGCGTCGCGTAGTCGACATGCACGATGCCGAAACGCTTGCGATAACCAGAAGCCCACTCGAAGTTATCCATCAGGCTCCAGACAAAGTAGCCCGCAATATTCACGCCTTGGCGGGCGGCCTGGTCAACGGCTGCGAGATGCGTCGCCAGATACTCGACCCGGGGGTGATCGTCCACCGCACCGTCGACCAGCTGATCGGCAAACGCGGCACCGTTTTCGGTGACCAGGAGGCGCGGATGGTTCCAGTCACGATCCAGGCGCACCAGCAACTCGGTAAGACCCTCGGGATAAATCTCCCAGCCCATATCGGTTACCGCGGCGCCCGTCTTCTCGGCTGCCCAGGGCTCGCCTGTACTCGCGAAACTGCGCGTGTAGTAGTTGACCCCCACAAAGTCGACGGGCTGGGAAATGAGTGTGTTGTCTCCGGGAA
>CAMBZS010000233.1 GCA_945872335.1 Bordetella parapertussis
CCATGAAGAGCGAGCGCTTCACGCAGACCATGCGCACCCAGGCCGCCGCCGCCGCTCCTACCACGCCCGAAGCCTTTGCCCAGCTGATTCGGAACGAGGCGGCCAAATACAAGGAACTGGTGGCGCGATCGGGCGCCACCATCGACTGAACCGGCAGCGTCCGGGTGCGTTTTGAGGAGATCTTCGTGATTCACGTCGTCGCTGTCATCACCACCAAACCAGGCCTGCGCGATACCGTGCTCCTGGCCTTTCGCGCCAACGTGCCCGCCGTCCTCGCTGAAGATGGCTGCATTGAATACGGCGCGGTCGTCGACCCTCTGGAGGCGCCCGCGTTTCACACGCCGATCGGCCCCGACACCTTTATGGTGATCGAGAAATGGGCCTCACGCGAGGCGCTGGAGGCCCACGCCAAAAGCGCCCACATGGCGGCCTACGCCGGCCGCACTCGCGAGCACATCGCCCAGCGTCTGGTCCACGTGCTGAGCGGAATTTGACCGCCACGCTCCGCGCTAAAAAATGGCAAGGGCGCTATTTTTCAGGTCGGTCACCAGCATGTAGCCAGGCGCGTGGGTGATGCAGAATTCAGGCCGGGCCGCGGCGATGACGGCCTGGGGTGTCACGCCGCAGGCCCAGAACACCGGAAGTTCATCCTCGCGGATCTCGATCGGGTCGCCATAGTCGGGACGGGCGATATCGTTGATGCCAATCAGCCCGGGCAGACCCAGATGCACCGGCGCACCGTGTACCGACGGAAACCGAGAGGTGATCTGCACTGCGCGAATGGCATCCGCCGGACGCAGGGGGCGCATGGACACCACCATCGGACCATGAAAAACGCCTGCCGGCCGGGTCGGGATCGAGGTGCGATACATCGGCACGTTCGAACCGCAATCGATATGCCGCATGGGCAGACCCGCTTCAACCAGCGCTTCCTCGAACGAAAAGGAGCATCCGAGCACGAAGCTCACCAGGTCATCGCGCCAGAACTCGCGAACATCGGCAACCTCGGCCACCAGCTCCCCGTGCCGCCAGACCCGGTATCGGGGCAGATCGGTTCGGATATCCAGGTCGTCACCGAGCGCGGGTAGCCTGGGATCACCTGGCGCGGACGTGGCAAGCACCGGGCAGGGGCGCGGATTCTGCTGGCAAAAGCGCAAAAAATCATGGGCGAGTGCAGCCGGAAGGATGGCAAGGTTCCCCTGCACATAACCGGGGGCCATGCCTGCTGTGGGTCGGCTGCACTCACCGCGGCGAACCGCAAGCCTCGCCTCGCGTCCGGAGGCAAACACCTGGACCGAGGCCATTCCTGATTCGGCATTCATTGTGTATCTCCAGCAGGCAGATCGGCGGATGCCATCAATTTGAACCGGGATGGTACTTCATGGACCGTTCCAAGCGCCGCATTCGCGTCCCGGGCCTTCCGTGCGAATTCTGTAGAGTGCTGGGCATCCTGCTACCCACCGGAAGCCGACACGATGAGTATTCGAGGCAAGGCCCACATCATTGGTGCGTATGAGCACCCCACCCGGCTCGCGCCGGACAAGAGCGTGGCTCAACTGCACATGGAGTGCGCTCTCGGCGCGGTCCGCGACGCCGGGCTCACACTGGGCGATGTTGACGGCTACTTCTGCGCGGGCGATGCGCCCGGGCTGGGCGCGCTCAGCATGATCGAATACATGGGCATTCGTCCGCGCCATATCGACACCACCGAAACCGGTGGCTCGTCCTACCTGATTCACGTCTCGCACGCGGCCCAGGCCATCGCTGCGGGACATTGCAACGTCGCCCTGATCACGCTCGCCGGACGTCCACGGTCCGAGGCGTCCAGCGGCCTTCAGCCGCGAAATTTTGGCGCGAACATTCCCGACCAGCCGTTTGAAGCGCCTTTTGGCCCGCTCACCATCAACAGCTATGCCCTGGTGGCCGCTCGCCACATGCACGAGTTCGGGACAACCGCCGAGCAACTCGCCTGGATCAAGGTGGCCGCATCGCATCATGCCCAGCACAATCCGCACGCCATGCTTCGCCAGGTCCTTACCGTTGACGAGGTGCTCGCTTCGCCCATGGTATCGGACCCGATCCGCCGCATGGATTGCTGTGTGGTGTCTGACGGAGGCGGTGCCCTGATCGTCGCCCGACCTGAAATCGCGCGCACGCTCAAGCGTCCGCTGGTGCAGATCCGGGGCGCCGGCGAATTCGTGAAGGGACTGAATGGCGGCCGCGTCGACCTCAGCTACTCGGGGGCCCGGCACTCGGGCGCCGCAGCCTTCGCCGAGGCTGGCCTCACACCCGCCGATATTCAGTATGTTTCCATCTACGACAGCTTCACCATCACCGTGCTGATGCAGCTCGAGGATCTGGGGTTCTGCGAGAAGGGTCAGGGCGGCCGGTTTGTCTCCGACGGCAACCTGATCGCCGGTAGCGGACGCCTGCCGTTCAATACCGACGGGGGTGGCCTCTGCAGCAACCATCCCGCGAACCGCGGTGGCATCACCAAGGTGATTGAAGCGGTGCGCCAGCTGCGCGGCGAGGCACAACCAGCGGTTCAGGTGCCGGGGTGCACGTTCGCGCTCGCCCAGGGCACCGGCGGCCAGCTCGGTGCCCGCCACGGTAGCTCAACACTGATTCTCGAGAGGGTTTGAACATGGCCACGCCATACCAGGATCGCAAGCTGCCCGCCCCGGTCATCTACCCCGAGAACCAGCCCTTCTGGGACGCCGCGGGTCGCGGCGAGTTGCTGATTCCCCACTGCGCGGCTTGCGGCCCTTACTGGTATCCACGCCCTTACTGCCCGCATTGCGGTAGCGACCAGACCGAGCTGAAACGCTCAGCCGGGCGCGGCGTGGTGTATTCGCTCAGCATCACACGCCGCGCTGGCCCCATCGCCTACGCCATCGCGTACGTCACGCTGGACGAAGGTGTCACCATCATGACCAACCTTGCCGACTGCGACCTGGACTCGGTTCGAATCGGTGATCGGGTTGAAGTCGTGTTCAAGCCCACTGACGGCGGGCCGCAGGTGCCAATGTTCCGGCCCGTTGGCTGACCCGTTCGCGACACCGGGCAGCGCTGCGGCTGCCCGCCCCAGCCGCTAGCTTCGGCTGCACTGAACCGATTGCACCGTCATGGGCAAGGGGCCGCGTATCGCCTGAACCGCCACCCGCACCTTGGTGCCGGGCGGCTCGCTCGCGAGTTGCGCGCACGAGCTTGAAAGTGCGGTCCGACCCAGCAAGGTACCCCGGAGGTTCCAGTTGCCGGATGCGATCTGCGCGAGCCTCGCAGCGGGGATGTCCTCGCTGATCTGCACCTCGGACCGCTCGCTGCTGCCCGACAGTCTGGGTGGCGCCTTCACCTGCCAGCCCGACTCGCCTTTTTCGAGTTCGACACGCGCGAACTGCTGCGTGGATATCGCACCACGGAACTCGGCAGGAACGCTGATGCGGTTGCCCTGAATCTCGATCTCCGACCCATCGGCACTGACGCGAGACACCTCGCCGCCCAGCACTGTGCTTGCGACATTGGCAGGGGGCGCGAGCCTGGCAGAAATCGAACGATCGGCCTGCATCACCGCACCGGGTAGCCCACCGGGTGGCGGGGCCCACACCCGAAGAACCTGATTCAGTGCCGAGTCAGAGAGCGCCGCCGCACTTCCCAGGTCAACCTCGCGGCCGCTCGCAGCGTTCAACCGCACCACGCTGCCATCGAGCTTGCTCACCACACCGCTCAGCAGGACCTTAGGCTGCGGATTGATCACCTCGATCCTTGAGGCGAGCAAGGTGTAGGTGCTGGTGGCAGCATCAAGCACCCAGGTCCCGTGCGCCTGAATCCACTGACCGGCTGCGAACGCGCATCCCGGCGCACACGGCAGGTCGCCAAAATCGGTCCAGGTCGCCGCGGCGCCGCTGCCGTCCGCCTCGCGTTGCACGCGCACCTGCTGCCCCAACACTGTGAGCCGCTGCGCCTTCGCGCCATCGGCAACGATCTGCTCGATCGGGCCGATCAGCTCGGTGATCACCTCGATCGATTCGGCGATATTGTTCGCGTTGCTGCTGATGCGCACCCGCTGGCCGATCTTGAGGGTGGCTTCCCGCACGCCGGCAGGCCCCTCCTCGGTCACTTTCGCCTGGCTGTCGTCGAACCGCACCCCGTCGACGATCACGCTCCCGAAACCAGTGACCGTGCCCTCTGCAAGGCCGCTGCCACCACTGCCCACCCCACCTGCGAGGTCAGCGATCCCGCCGCCGCCACATGAGGCGAGAAGCCCAAGCCCAGCTATCAGCAGGAGTCGCCGAACACATGCGCCAATCGTGTCGAGCAGGCGAATCAGACCACGCGCTGAAGGTTTCATGATGACGACTGATCCTGCGGCGCCTCGGGCGCGCTGAAACTGAAGACACCGAGCCGGAACCGTTGCGGATTCGCAGTGCCCTCATCCTGCTCGCACAGCGGTACCGCCTGATCCACGACGCGTTGAAGCGCGTCAGCCCAGATCTGGTTTGCAAGCTGATGCAGCACACGAACCGACGCCTCGCTCAAGCCATCCGCAAACACGCTTTGCTCGAGAAAGCGCTGTCCGGGGCCACCGCTCAGGTTGTGCACCCCGGCTGCGAGGTGATCGACCGCCGACCCGGCAAACAGCTGCCGTGCTTCGGCAAAGCCAGGCTGTGGAATAAAGGCGTCACGGATCAGCCGCACGGCCGCGCCCTCCTCTCGAGCAACGCCGAGACGAACCAGGTCGTCGAGCACCGCACGATGATGGAAGTCACGCGAGACGCGACGGGCGAGCGCCTCGAACGACGGCTCGGGACCCGCGAATGGAATCAGGTCGGGCCAGTCAAGGCTCAGCCACCGAGTGGCAACCTGATTCGCGGCACTGGGCTTGCCCCAGCGCGCGCCCTGGGCCGCGTTATCAGCTGTGACCTGCTCGGCGGGCTCACCAAGCGAGCGGACATCTTTCCGATGAAGGCCCGACAACAGGCTGAGCGCAGAGTCGGTCCGCTTTCGCCCCAGCCGTACCAGTTCCTGTTCGGCCTGCGCAAGAAACACGGGCTTGAGCGCGGCAGCAAAACCTGCGTACCCCACACCAGAGCGAACCAGCCAGGTGACCAGCGGCTCGAGGATGGCAAGAACCTCTGCCAGCACCGCCTCCTGCGTATCGGAGGGGTTTCCAGGGCCAGATGCATGAGGGGATGTTTCAGGACGATCGAGGGACATGGCGCGATTATATCTGGGAAACTTTCCCAGTCACCAGGGCATACGTGAAGCGTTGCCGTTTTCGGAAGTGGCACTTGAATAGGCACCCACCGAACGATTCAACCGAGCAGATGTTGAACCACCTCGACCACCTTCTCCGGGTACTCAAAAGCGAGCCAGTGGGCGGCCGGCTCAACAAGGTGAACCCGGTCCGCGCCCACCAGACGACGGTACTGAGGAACGCGCTCCGCCAGCGCGGAACGTTGATGGGGATCCTGTCCACCCAGCATCAGATGCACCGGGCAGCTCAGTGCTCGCATTTGCTCACGAATATCGATGGTGCGGGACAGCGGGCGCGACTTGAAGCGCGATCGGCGCACCTGCTCGGCTGCATCAGCGATCAGTTCGTCGGTCACACGAGAGGCATCGGCGATCATGATCCTGCGCTGCGTCACCGCAACCCCAGCCTCCAGACCGCCGCGCCGGGTCTCGCGCACGCCCTCTTCAAGAATCTCCAGAACCTCCCGGGTGACTTCCGGTCCCAGCGGCGGGTTGATCAGCA
>CAMBZS010000234.1 GCA_945872335.1 Bordetella parapertussis
AACAGATCCAGAACCAGGGATCGCGGCCAGTGCTGGCGCAGCCAGGTCGACTTGCCGGTACCGCGCGGCCCCAAGAGAAGAAAACTGGAGGCTGGCGCTTTAAAAAAACGATTCGAAGATTCCATAAATGCTGTAAAAATGGAAGTGGAAATACTTTATCGCATTATTGAACGAGGCTGGCAGGTCTGGCTCCGGTTGCAGGGTTCGGTAGCGCCCCGGACGGTCCAGGCCCCCGTCACCGCTGGATAGGCAAGGCGGTGCAGAGCCGGTATGATCGCAACGCGTCAGGGCGGTCAAGGTCATCCAGACTCGCCAGACGTCACCCAGACCCGCCGATCCCCAGCGGGCGCCCCTTTATCGGATGGAGACACGGATGCAGAAATCGCTGCACATCAATCCGGACAAGTGCACCGGCTGCCTGCAGTGCGAAATGGCCTGCAGTTTCGAGAACTACGGCACCTTCAACACCTCGAAATCGCGCATCAAGGTATTTGATTTCCATCACACCGGCCGCAAGGTGCCCTACACCTGCACGCAGTGCGACGAGGCCTGGTGCCTGCACGCCTGCCCGGTGGAGGCCATCAAGATCGATGCCGGTACCGGCGCCAAGGTTGTTCTGGAGGATGTGTGCGTGGGCTGCAAGGTCTGCACCATCGCTTGCCCCTTCGGCACGGTCAACTATGTGCAGGACACCGGCAAGGTTCAGAAATGCGACCTGTGTGGTGGCGAGCCCGCGTGTGCGGAGGCCTGCCCCACCGGCGCCATCACCTACGTCGACGCCAGCTGGACGGGCCTCGATCGCATGAAGCAGTGGGCCGACAAACTCGGCAACCAGACCGCCGCATAAGGAGCATTCATCATGTCATGGGCTGGAAAAATTCTGCGAGTCAATCTGTCGAAGGGCACCTGCACCAGCGAACCGCTGCGCATGGAGTGGGCGCGCGACTACCTGGGCCAGCGCGGCCTTGCCACCAAATATTTCGTTGACGAGGTCGACCCCAAAGTCGATCCGCTGTCGCCCGACAACAAGCTGATCTGGGCCACCGGGCCGCTCACCGGCACCATGGCCTCCACCGGCGGCCGCTACTCGGTCATCACCAAGGGCCCGCTCACCGGCGCCATCGCCTGCTCCAATTCGGGCGGCTACTGGGGGGCCGAACTCAAGATGGCCGGCTGGGACATGGTCATCGTCGAGGGCAAGTCGGCCAAGCCGGTCTATCTCTCTATCGTCGACGACAAAGCCGAACTGCGCGATGCCGCCCACCTGTGGGGCAAAACCGTCTGGCACACCGAGGAAACCCTCAAGAAAGAGCTGCAAGATCCGCTTACCCGCGTGTCCTCGATCGGCCGGGCTGGCGAGAATCTGGTGCTGTTTGCCGCGGTGGTCAACGATCTCCATCGCGCGGCGGGCCGTTCGGGCGTGGGCGCGGTGGCGGGTTCCAAGAACCTCAAAGCCATTGCCGTGCGCGGCACCAAGGGTGTGGGCAACATCCGCGATGCGAAGGCCTTCATGAAGGTCACCGCCGAAAAGAAAAAGATCCTGCACGACCATCCGGTCACCGGTCAGGGTCTGCCCACCTACGGCACGCAGGTGTTGATGAATGTCATCAACGAAACCGGCTCACTGCCCACGCGCAATCACCGCGATGTGCAGTTCGAGGGCGCAAGCAAGATCTCCGCCGAGGCCATGCTCGCCAAGCGCCCCGACGGCAAATCGCACCTGGTTACCAACCAGGCCTGCTTCGGCTGCACCATCGCCTGCGGACGCATCTCCAAGATCGATGAAAAGCATTTCTCGGTCGTGAACAAGCCCGAATACTGGGGCGCGTCGGGCGGCCTGGAATACGAAGCCGCCTGGGCGCTGGGTGCAGCACCGGGTGTCGATGATCTCGAGGCCCTGCAGTACGCCAACCTGCTCTGCAACGAAGACGGCATGGACCCGATTTCCTTCGGGGCCACGCTGGGCGCGGCCATGGAGCTTTATGAGTTGGGCCTCATCACCAAGGAACAGACCGGTATCGAGCTCAAATTCGGTTCGGCCGAAGTGCTGTGCCGGGCTGCCGAAATGACCGCGCGCGGCGAAGGCTTCGGCAAGGAACTGGGTCAGGGCTCCAAGCGCCTGACCGCCAAATACGGCCGTCCGGATCTGTCCATGTCGGTCAAGGGCCAGGAGTTCCCGGCCTATGATTCGCGCGGCATCCAGGGCATGGGTCTCACCTATGCCACCTCGAACCGCGGCGCCTGCCATCTGCGTTCCTACACCGTGGCCTCCGAGATCCTCGGCATTCCGGTGAAAACCGATCCCCTCGCCACCGACGGCAAGCCCGAACTGGTGAAGGCCTTCCAGGATGCCACCGCCGTGTTCGATTCATCGGGCACCTGCGTGTTCACCACGTTTGCCTGGACGCTCGCCGACCTCGCACCGCAGCTGCAGGCAGCCTGCGATGACGCCTTCACGCTTGAAAACCTCAACGTGGTGGGTGAGCGCATCTGGAACCTGGAGCGCGATTTCAACAACCGCGCAGGGTTCACCCGCAAGGATGATGATCTGCCGCCGCGACTCAAGTCCGAGCCCGCCAAGGTGGGCCCTGCCAAGGGTCTGGTGAGCGGTATCGACAAGATGCTGCCCGAGTACTACAAGGTCCGCGGCTGGGATACCGAAGGCCGGCTCACGGCCGAAACGCGGTCGCGACTCGGCCTCTGAGCAGAGTCGGTTTGCGCCTCATCCGGCATCATCGGATGAGCGCGCAGCCTTCACGGGCGACCCGCGGGTCGCCCGATTTGTTCCAGCCCTCTGTTTCAGCCCCCTGATTGACGGAGCACCGCGATGAAGCATGTGATCATCGGTAATGGCCCGGCAGGCGTCGTGGCCGCGGAAACCATCCGCAAGCACCGCCCCAACGACACCATCGTCCTGATTGGTGATGAGCCGGTTCCGCCCTATTCCCGAATGGCGATTCCGTATCTGCTGGTCGGCAACATCAATGAAGCGGGAACCTATCTTCGCAAAAGCGAAAGCCACTTCGACACGCTCTGCATCACGCAGGCGCAGGGGCGTGTGACGGCCATCGACACCGTGGCGCGCCGGGTGGCGCTATCCGAGGGCCAGCATTTCGACTACGACCGCTGTCTGATCGCCACCGGCTCGGTGCCCGTCAGGCCGCCGATCTCGGGCCTGGATTCGCCCTATGTGCAAACCTGCTGGACCATGGCCGACGCGCGCAACATCCTGCAACTCGCCAAACCCGGCGCGCGCGTGCTGCAAATGGGTGCAGGCTTTATCGGCTGCATCATCCTCGAGGCGCTGGCGCAGCGCGGGGTGAAGCTCACCGTGGTCGAGATGGGCGACCGGATGGTGCCGCGCATGATGGGCCCGGTGGCTGGCGGCCTCATCAAGTCGTGGTGCGAAGAAAAGGGCGTGCGCGTACTCACCGGCACGCGGGTGGAGTCGCTCGAGCCCGCAGCGCCGCTTCGGGCGCGGTTCTCGGGTGGCATGGCCGAGGAATTCGATCTGGTGATCCAGGCCACGGGCGTGCGGCCCAACATCGGTTTTCTGTCGAATACGCCGATCCGCTGTCTGCAGGGTGTGCTCACCGATGAACGCCAACAAACCTCGGTCGAGGGCGTGTATGCCGCGGGCGACTGCGCCGAAGCCTTCGATGTGGCGAGCAACACCAGCATTGTGTCCGCCATTCAGCCCAATGCCGTCGATCAGGCCTATGTGGCTGCCATGAACATGGCGGGTCGCCGGATCGCATCGCGCGGCGTCACGCAAATCAATGTGCTCGACACCCTCGGCCTGGTCTCCACCTCGTTTGGGCAATGGCAGGGTGTGCCCGGCGGCGACCATGTCGAAGTCACCGATGCTGCGCGCTACCGCCATCTGCGCCTCGAATTCAAGGACGATGTGATGGTGGGCTGCAACAGCCTCGGCATGACCGAACATGTGGGCGTGCTGCGCAATCTGGTCGAGGGTCAGGTCAAACTCGGTGCGTGGAAAGCAGAACTGATGCGCGACCCCACCCGGGTGATGGAAGCGTACCTTGCCACGGCGCAGGCGCAAGGCCAGTGGCAGGGCGGTGCGCGCGGCACCGCGCGGGCCTGACGGCGCAGCGGGAATCGGTTGATGCAAATCACCTTCAAGCTGTTTGCGATGCTGGCCGATCACCTGCCCGCGCAACTCGACGGCCACTCGCGCGAGGGCAATGCGTTGCGGCTCGATGTGCCTGAGGGCATCACGGTGCAGCAGGTGATCGACCGGTTCTCGCTACCAGCCAAACTCGTTCATCTGGTGCTGATCGATGGCCGGTATGTCGAGCCCTCGGCGCGTGTCTCGCGCGTGCTGGTTGAAGGTGAAACGTTGGCTATCTGGCCGCCGATTGCAGGCGGCTGAGGGCGTGAAGGGGCGGAGACGCGAAGCCCTGAGGGGCGGTCTGCCTGCCCGGCTGCGACCTGTGGCGGGCGATCGCTGATGCCCGACTTCGGCGATCGCCGGACCATGGCCTGCACCCCCGCCGACCTGAAACGTTGGTTGGGAGAACTGTGTGGGTGTGACCCGGGCATGACTGCCTCCGAACGTGCATCGGGTGCGCAGCCCGGCTCGATCGGCGCCGCCACCATCGAGGCCGAGGGCTTGACGCTCACGCTTCGCTGGCGTGTGCTGGCGCCGCGGCAGATTGCACTCTTGCGCATTGCGCAGCTTGAACTCGAGTTCAGCTACCCACCGACCGAGGCCAATGGGGCGCGGGCCTGGATCGAGCGCTTTGATCGGCATACCCAGCGGGGCGGCGGGTAAGGCCTCTACACAATGCGCGGTTTGACTGGGAGCCGCCGATGACGATCGCGGCTGCAAGTACCAGGGTCAGTAGGCGGTTGCGCTGCCGCGGATGTAAGCGGACAGCGCGTACAAATTCATCCGAGGGTGGCCACCAACTCGATTTTCGGCGCAACGGCACAGACGACCTTCTGGATGCCGTGTCCCGGGTTGGTTTCCCGCTTGGAAACGATCAACCCCAGTCTTTCAAGCAGCCCGATGTCCTTCGTGACAGACGAACGGTGTCGGTGCAATCGCGATGCCAACTGGCTGATCGTTTGGGGTTCATGCATCACCTCGAGCATCAATCTGCGGCGTGTTTCAGACAGAACCGTAAACATCTGCTGTGGGTCTTCAAACGACAATGTCATGCGGCCGTCAAAAGGTTTGCCGTCATCGGCGCGACGCGCGGCATCGCGGGCTTGAGCGAAAAAACCCGCCACATCATCGGTGCGTACCACCACCTTGGTCATGATGATTTCCCCTTGAGTTGACCGACAAGTTCGATCCACTCGGCCCATAACGCAAAACCCCACCGCCCGATTTCTGCCTGAGTTCGTGGCGTGATTGTTCGAGCAGGATTTCTTTGGGATGTCTTGGCATCGCAGAGCTACAGCAGTGCTTGAAGATAGCACACCTGTAGCTTCGGCGGGCATGCCAATGCCTTGCAGCTCAATGTGCCCGAGGGCATTGCGGGTCAGCAGGTCATCGACCAGTTCGCGGCACCAGCACAGCTCATTCGTCGGGTGCTCGATCGACAGCCGATCCGCTGAACCCGCAACGCGGGCCTGGATCGAGCGCTTTGATCGGCATACCCAACGAGGCGGCGGGTAAGCCCTCTACAATGCGCGGTTTGACTGGGAGCTGCCGATGACGATCAAGTCTGACCGATGGATTCGCCGCATGGCGGCAGAAGGCATGATTGAGCCCTTCGAAGCCGG
>CAMBZS010000235.1 GCA_945872335.1 Bordetella parapertussis
GCCTTCACTCGATGAATGGCATCTGCCGCGAGCGGGCGAGTCCTGCAGCGCCTCACGATTCGGGTTGCTCCTTGCCAACCGCGCCGGCCCGCTCAATGCACTGGAATACACCGATTTTGCCCAGCGTATTCGCGAGCTCGCCGCGTCACTTGGGGTAGGCGTTGAAATCAGCGACATGGCGAGTGTCCTGGCGCGTGCCCGTGCGCTCGATTCGGAGAGCGCCCGTCTCGACGCCCAGGTGTGCATCAATGTCGACGCAGCCGAAACCCTCGGCCCGGCCCAACTCGCATCGTTGGCGGGCCCGCTTGCGGTCGTCGAGCGTGGCAACAACCGTTACGCGCGGCTGGGGCCCCGGGGTGAGACGATTTTTTCGGTTGCGCTGGGTGAACAATCCAATCGCCTCAGCTTTCTGCTGGATGTGCCACGGGTAGCGCCAGAGGCGCGGCCCTTTGCCGCCATGATCGAATGCGTTCGCATCAGTGCCCGTCGGCTGCCCGGCCGAATCATTGATGACAGCGGCAAACCGCTGACAGACCGAGGCATCGAGGCCATCATGACGCAGCTCGATGAGCGTTGCGCAGCGCTCGCCGCTGCCGGGCTTGCTCCGGGGTCGGCAACCGCGCTTCGGGTATTCAACTAGCAGGGCGAGAGCATGCTCGCAATCATCGGCGGGAGCGGTCTCTATCGGCTCGATGAGCTGGGCGAGCCTGCCCGGCTCACCATCGAGACCCCCTGGGGGGCACCCTCTGACACCCTGACGCGCGGATTCTGGGGGGCGCGCGAGGTGCTCTTCATCGCGCGTCATGCGCAAGACCATCGCGTTCCGCCCCACCGCATCAACTATCGCGCGAACATCTGGGCACTGCGCGAAGCCGGCGCCAGCCAGATCGTTGCTGTTGCTGCGGTGGGCGGTATTGCGCCCGAATGTTCGCCGGGTACGCTGGTGGTGCCAGACCAGCTCATCGATTACACGAGCGGGCGCGAGGCCACTTTTTTCGATGGCACCGAGAACGGGGTTGTGCATGTCGATTTCACCGAACCCTACGATGCCGAGCTGCGCGCATCCCTGGCGAGCGGCGCCCGAAGGCTTGGTTTGCCGCTGATTGCAGGGGGCGTCTACGGGTGCACCAACGGCCCTCGCCTGGAAACCGCTGCTGAAATCGGCCGTATGGCGCGAGACGGCTGTACGCTGGTTGGCATGACAGGCATGCCCGAGGCGGCGCTCGCCCGGGAACTGGCGCTGCCTTACGCCTGCCTCGCGGTGGTTGCGAATGCCGCCGCGGGCCTGGCATCGAGTAGCGAGAGCGTCTCGATTGACGCGATCATGGCCACCCTTGCCCGGTCGATGACCGATGTTCGCCAACTGCTTGCAGCGCTCTGCGCAGAGGAAACAGCCCCGCGGCGTTAACGCTCAGTTGAGCGCGGCAAGCAATTCGCTCTCGAACTCGAGCGTTCCGCGCGGCTGACTGAATACCGGTCCCTGCACCACCAGAACGTCTTCCACCCGCTCACCCAGCGTCATGATCCGGGCACTGACCAGGCTGACCTGATGCCGGCTCATGACACGCGCCACGCTGTAGAGCAGTCCGGTGCGGTCATTGGCGGTGATGGAAAGCAGATGGCGTCCGCCACGTTCATCGGGCCGCAGGTCGACGGTGGGGGTAACCGGAAAATAGCGCGAGCGCCTGGAGAGGCGACCGCGCACTGGAGCGGGCAGGGCGCCCGGGCCGCGCAGTGCATCCGCCAGTTCGCGCTCAACCAGGCTCAGTCTTTCGCGATAGCCCATTTGTGCGTGCGGGTCGACCACCAGAAAGCTGTCGAGTGCGTCGCCGTCGGGAGTCGTGTGAATCTGTGCATCAAGCACCGAGAGGTTGTGGCTGTCGAAATAGCCGCAGATCCGGGCAAAGAGATCGGTCTGGTCGCGGGTGTAGACCACCACCTGGAAGCCTTCGCCAATGGGCGCCATCCGCGCACGTACGACGGCGCCGTCACGATGCGCGGGCCCCGCAAGCACTCTGGCGTGCCAGGCAATATCAATCGGATCGGTGCGCAGAAAATAGGAGATGCCCAGGCGGGTCCAGAAGCCGTTGTAGCGCTCAGGGTCAATGGCCTGCAGGTTGAGCAAGCGAACGGCTTCGGCGCGACGGCTGTCGAGCATGGCCCCGGCGTTGGGGGCCTCACCGGCGAGGTGGCGACGGGTCGCGCGGTACAGGTCCTCGAGGAGTTTTGCTTTCCAGGCGTTCCAGACTTTCGGGCTGGTGCCTCGAATATCGGCAACCGTGAGCAGGTAGAGGCAGGTGAGGCGTTCCTCGCTCTGAACCAGGTCGCTGAAACGGCCGATCACCTCGGGGTCGGAGAGGTCCTGTTTCTGCGCGATCGATGACATGGTGAGGTGCTGCTCCACCAGAAACTCCACCAGGTCTCGGTCGGCATCGGCGATGCCGTGGGCATGACAGAAACGGCGCGCGTCGAGTCGCCCCAACGATGAATGGTCACCGCCGCGACCCTTTGCAATATCGTGAAACAGCGCAGCCACCACCAGTAGCCACGGGGAGCGGACGCTCGACATCAGCTGGCTGCAGAAAGGATATTCGTGCGCATGCTCGGCCATCGCAAAGCGGCGAAGGTTCCGAACCACCATCAGGATGTGCTGATCGACGGTGTACACATGAAACAGATCGTGCTGCATCTGGCCGACGATTCGCCGAAACACCGGCAGGTATCGTCCAAGCACCGACCACTGGTTCATCTGTCGTAGGCCGCGGGTGACACCATGATCGGCCCGAAGAAATTCCAGGAACAGCAACCGGTTCTGAGGCGACTGCCGGAATGCGGCATCGATTCGCGTGCGGGCGCGCCAGATTGCGCGCAGCGTTAGGGCACTCATGCCATGCAGTTCCCGGTGGCGGGTGAGCACCAGGAACGCTCGCAGAATGGCCGACGGCTCGCGTTCAAACAGCGCAGGGTCGACAATGTCGAGCAAGCCTCCGCGATTGACGAACTCCGCATCAAGCGGCTCAGGCTCGCCGGCTGCAGGCGGCGCGAGTCGTTCGCGCAGGTCTTGAAGCAGGAGGCTGCTCAGCTGGACCACCGCCTTGGCCGCCCAGTAGTAGCGCTGCATCAGTGATTCGGAAGCCTGTCGCGCATCGGCGCCCCCGAATCCGAGTGTCGCGCTGACCTGGGCCTGGAGGTCGAATACCAGCCGGTCTTCGCGCCGCCCCGCGACCACATGGAGCGACGCACGGATACGCTTGAGCATTCGCTCGTTGTGGCGGATCTGACGGAGTTCGGTCTCGCTGATCAGGTTGCCGCGGGCAAGATCAGCCCAGCTGGCACCCAGGCCGGCGGCACGACTGATCCAGAGAATCAGTTGCAGATCGCGCAGGCCACCTGGGCTTTCCTTGCTGTTGGGCTCCAGGCTGTAAGGCGTGTCCTCGTAACGCGTGTGGCGCTGCCGCATCTCGAGGAGCTTCCTGGAGAAGAACAGCGAGGGATCAAGCTCGTCTTCGATCCGCTTTCCCAGCTGATCGAATGTCTCGCGTTTGCCCGCGAGAAGACGTCGCTCGATGAGGCTGGTTTGCACGGTGATATCGCCGCGCGCTTCGTCCAGGCATTCGTCCACGCTTCTGACGCTGTGGCCGATTTGAAGGCCAAGATCCCAGCATGCGCTGATAAACCGCTCGAGAATCGCTGCCTCGTCTTCGTCCGGATGGTCGGCGATGATCAGCAGGTCGACGTCGGAATGGGGGAAGAGTTCACCACGCCCATAACCGCCAACTGCCGCGAGCGTGAAACGAGCGGGCACCGTACTGCTTTGCCAGAGCGTGCGAAGGAGCCGATCTGTCGCCCGGCACAGCGCGGACAGCAGGCGATCGGGGTTTCGCGAGGATTTGAACTGCTCGACCGACGAGTCAACTGCGGCGCGATACGACTGCCGCAGTTCTCCAAG
This sequence comes from Bordetella parapertussis, assembly GCA_945872335.1. Lineage (GTDB taxonomy): Bacteria > Pseudomonadota > Gammaproteobacteria > Burkholderiales > Burkholderiaceae_E > SYIM01. The sequence goes on from CAMBZS010000235.1 coordinate 3,950, forward strand.
CTCAGCCGCGGAAATCATGGTCAGGCCACCGACTCGCTCGCCGGTTGTAGAGGGCATTGCTCGGATACGGTAAGCACTTCAAAGCCATGCTCGGTAACCAGCACCGTGTGCTCCCATTGGGCCGACAGGCTGTGGTCACGGGTGACGATCGTCCACCCATCGCCCAGTTCACGGACGTCACGCTTGCCAGCGTTGATCATCGGTTCAATCGTGAAGATCATGCCAGGCTCGAGCCGCTCGCCCGTGCCAGGGCGGCCGTAGTGAAGCACCTGGGGTTCTTCGTGGAACCGCCGCCCGATACCGTGCCCGCAGAATTCGCGCACGATCGAATAGCCGCACCCCTCGGCATAGCGCTGAATTGCATGGCCGATGTCGCCAAGCGTTGCACCGGGCTTCACCTGCTCAATACCCAGCCACATGGCGCGGAAGGTGATGTCGCAGAGGCGGCGCGCGGCAATCGAAGGCTCACCTACACAGAACATCCGGCTGGTGTCGCCATGAAAGCCGTCCTTGATCACTGTGATGTCGAGGTTGACGACATCGCCGCTCTTTAGCACCCGCGCACCGGGAATGCCGTGGCAGACCTGATGATTGACCGAGGCGCAGATTGATTTGGGGTAGGGCGAGTAGCCCGGCGGCGCATAGTTGAGCGGCGCGGGAATCGTGCCCTGAACGTTCACCATGTAGTCATGGCACATGCGGTCGAGCTCACCGGTGGTGATGCCCGGCCGAACATGCGGAGTGATGAAATCAAGCACCTCGCTGGCCAGGCGACCGGCCACGCGCATGGCTGCGATGTCTTCGGATGATTTGAGTTGGATAGTCATGTTAAGATTATAGGTTAGCTGTTACCCCCGCGCTTTCGGCGAACAGGGTGCTGCACAGCCTCTCATGATGGAAAACCGCTCGTTACGGGCGCCTCCAGCGTGTTGAGACCTCTGCAGTTTTTCCGCTCCTTCCAGGGTGGATCGCCAGAAGCGTAAGACTCAACCCCCAAGGAGATGTTTATGTCCGCCACCATGCGGCAAATGCTCGAGGCCGGTGTTCATTTCGGCCACCAGACGCGGTTCTGGAACCCCCGGATGGCTCCGTACATCTACGGCCATCGCAACAAGATCCATATCGTCAATCTTGAGAAAACCCTCGGGCTTTATCAGGAAGCGATGAAGTATCTCAAGCAGCTGTCCTCCAATCGCGGCACGGTGTTGTTCGTGGGCACCAAGCGTCAGGCGCGTGAAATCATGGCCGAAGAGGCGCAGCGCGCGGGCATGCCCTATGTTGATCACCGCTGGCTGGGCGGGATGCTCACCAACTTCAAAACCGTCAAAACCTCGATCAAGCGACTGAAGGACATGGAAGTGATGATCGCAGAGGGTGGCGTGGAGCGGTTGTCCAAGAAAGAGTCACTGCTTTTTCAGCGCGAGCTTGAAAAGCTCAATCGCAGCCTGGGTGGCATCAAGGACATGGGCGGCCTGCCGGATGCACTGTTTCTGGTGGACGTCGGTTACCACAAGATTGCGGTCACCGAAGCCGCGAAGCTCGGTATTCCCGTGGTCGGGGTGGTTGATACCAACCACTCGCCCGAGGGTATTTCATATGTTATTCCAGGTAACGACGACTCAGGCAAAGCCATTCGCCTTTATGCGCGCGGCGCGGCTGATGCCATTCTCGATGGGCGCAGCAGCGCGCTCCAGGAGGTCGTGAAAGCGGCCAGCGAAGAGGAAGAGTTCGTCGAGGTCGAGGGC
>CAMBZS010000236.1 GCA_945872335.1 Bordetella parapertussis
TCGACGTCGCGAAAACCCACTACAGCTTTCTGCGTGATTCGAAAGCCCGTATCGAGACAGTAACCGGCGATGCGCGACTGCAGCTTGAACGCGAACCCGAACAGGGCTTTGATGTGCTGGTGATTGATGCGTTCTCGAGCGATTCAATCCCGGTGCATCTGATCACCCGCGAGGCCTTGGCTGCCTACATTCGGCAGCTGAAGCCCCAGGGGATCGTGGCCTTTCATGTCACCAACCGATTCCTGAAACTCGCGCCAGTGGTCGCCGGCCTCGCGCGTGAAGCCGGGCTCCATGCTGTACGCGTGTTCGACCGCCCGGAGGGCGATGCGCCCTTCAACAATACCGACTGGGTGCTGGTGTCTCGCAATCCGGCTCTCGAACGTGAGCCGGCGCTTCACGGCGCCACGGCTGCGTTCGAGACCATTCCGGGTTTGCGCCCGTGGACTGACGATTACTCGGCGCTGTTCAGGGTTTTGAAGTAAGCATCACGCGCTGCTCGACTCGCGCCTGGGCTGGAATTGCCAGCCAGGCGCGAAGCCTCCATGACGCAACGGGAACCGCGACTAGATCGTGACGACCCGGCGGCGGCGCGTGTTCCAGGCAAGGAGCGCCACCACGATGATCAGCGTGGGCACCAAAAGGAGATTGACCAGTCGGGTGTTTCGCTGGAGCGACTCACTCTCGGCGCGAAGCTCGCGACGCACCTCCTTCAGTTCGCGACGCGCCTCGGCGCTTTTCTTGCGGAACTCATCCAGCTCGGTCTGCTGCTCTGCGGTGAGCGTGCTCGTGCTGGCGTTCGGACCGCGCGCCTTCTGCAGTTCCTGCAACTTCTGCTGGGTTTTCTGCAGGTTTTCCTCGAGCTCGGCGATCCGGCCGATGTAGTCCTGGGCCGCACGCGCCTCCATCTCGTTGATGAGCGTAAACGGCCGCGACACCACCGCACGCGCACGCGCCCGGATGAGGTCGGTTGCGCCGGCCATCTGATCGATCACCGCCTGCGCGAAGGCAAGGTTGCCGTTGGCGGGCACCACGATCCGCCGGCCAAACACCTCGCCAATCTGCACCGCTGCGCCGTCCTGCACAAAGTCGCTGTCTCCGACCAGCACCACTGCGCCCTCGCCCGTGGCTTCCTTCAGCCGCTGCTCGGGACCCTCCTTGATGCCGTCGGGATAGGCGGTGGGGAACTTGCCCAGCAGCTTGATCGCGATCGACTGCTCGGTGCCACTCGGTTTGAAACCACGTACCGATTTTTCGCCCGGCTCGGCTGCAATGGCCGACTCGATCATCATCGAGACCTGGGACGAGCGCAGCAGCACGCTCTGCGTGAGCCCTGCGACGGGCTTGCCGCCAAACGCACCACTGAATGCAAAGAGCAGGCGCCCGACGCCCTGCGTGGCCACTTCATCGGCGTTCATCGCTTCGTCCTGCAGCGTGAGCACCGCAGGCATGGCACGAGGACCTGCGCCCGACAGGTAGCGCAGGTCGGCGAGCACCTTGTCCTCCTTGTACTCGATACCCCAGGCTTTCAACAGGGGATCGAGCGATGACGAGGTGCCGCCGGGCGAGCCCATCATCGGTCCGAGCGGATCAAAGTAAGCCTTGGGATCGAGGAAGGCGATCAGGCGGCCACCGCGCAGCACGAACTGATCGAGCGCAAACAGCGCCGGCTCGGTAATGCCCCGCGGGTGGATCACCAGCAGCGTCTTGATCTCGGCGTCAATCGCCTTGGCGTCAAACCCGATCTGCTTGATCTCGAAATCGCGCTCAAGCTCGTTGATGAACGCCCATTTTTCGGAGGGCGGCATGCCCATCTGCGGCATACCGCGCGAACCAAACGCAGGAAGCGGCGTCATGAGACCAATGACGGGCTTGGTCTTGGCCCCGGCACGCGCCACCGCACGGACGATGTCGTATTCGAGGAGCCGTTCGCGATCCAGGTTGAGCTCGGATAGCGTGATGCGCTTTTCGCCCTCGCCGATTGCAAGGCCCAGGTAGAACCGCTCGCCCGAGGGCAAGGTTTGGGGCTCGATTCCGTCGAGCTGGGCGGCATCTTCGGCGTCGGAGTCGGGCGCAGGATCAAGCTTCTCGACAATCAGCTTGCCGTCCGACTCGGCGCGCATGCGCCGAAGCAGATCTTCCACCCGACGCGAGAAGGCGCGAAGCGGCATGGGAACCGCGGCTTCGTCAGCCGACACATAGAGCTTTACCTTGACCGGGGTTTCGATGCGGTTCAGCACCGCTTTGCTGCCCTCGGAAAGCGTATTGAGACGCCCCTCGGTGAGATCCATGCGGATGCTGACCGGCACGATCACGAGGTTAAGCCCGACCAGCGCAATGGCCACGATCAGCACCGCAGCCGGCGAGCTGACCGCCGCGCGCTGCCGGCTGATGACGGCTGCCGTGGCAAACAGGGCAAGCGCCGCCATCGAACCGAAATAGACCACGTCGCGCAGATCGATCAGACCCTTCTGGAACCCGTCAAATCGGGTGATGACCGACATGGAGGCGATCACCTCCATGAGCTTCACCCCGCCCCAGCGCGCGAGCAGATCTACGACCGGCTGCGAGCCGGCCAGCGCAAGCAGCAGGCACAGGATGAGCGACAGCACGAAGGCCACCGCCTGATTGCGGGTGAGCGCCGAGCAGAACGACGCAATCGCCAGATAAACACCCGCCACCAGGAAGGCGCCCACATAACCCGATGCGATCACGCCGTTGTCGGGATCGCCCAGCCAGTTGACGGTGACGATGAGCGGGAAAGTGCCCGCGATCGCGACGCCGATGAAGAGCCAGGCGGCCACGAACTTTCCGACAATCGCCTGCCAGGGGGCGATCGGCAGCGTCATGAGCAGTTCGAGAGTTCCAAGCCGCTGCTCGTCGGACCACAACCGCATACCGATCGCCGGGACGATGAACAGGAACAGCCAGGGCAGCCAGGCAAAGAACGCCGTGAGCGAGGCCTCGCCGCGCTCGAAGAAGCCGCCAAATGAAAAGGTGAAGAAACTGGTGAGGAGCAGGAACACCACCAGGAACACATAGGCAACCGGCGTGGCCCAGTAGGCCGAGAATTCGCGCCGGACAATGGCTGAGAACGGGGAACTCACGATGCGACCCTCTCGTCATGACTGGAAGCGGCTTGCGAAGCCGATGACGCCGCCTGTTGCGCGGCCAAGCCCGCGTCGGGCTCGAGATCGGACCGGGTAACCGAACGGAAGAAATCATCCAGACGGCCGCTCGGCACGCGGGCACGCAACTCTGCCGGTGTGCCGTCGGCCACAATGCGGCCGCGATCGATCACGATCGCCCGGGTGCAGACCTCATCCACCTCTTCCAGGATGTGGGTGGAGAACAGCACCGCCCGCGAGCGCGCCATGTCGCGAATGAGCGCACGCATCTCATGCTTCTGATTGGGATCCAGTCCGTCGGTGGGCTCGTCGAGGATGAGCACTTCAGGATCGTGAATGAGCGCCTGGGCGAGACAGGTGCGCTGACGAAAACCCTTGGAGAGGGTCTCGATGCCCTGACCCAGCACGTTCTCGAGATGGCACTGGGCCACCACGCGCCGGATCGCATCGCGTTCGGCCTTTCCCTGCAAGCCACGTACGCGCGCGGCAAACTCCAGGAAGCCCAGAACGGTCATGTCGGGCCAGGAGGGTGCCGATTCAGGCAGGTAGCCGATCCGGCGCTTCACCTCGAGCGGCTGGTCGGCGATGCTGAAGCCGCAAACCCGCACCCGGCCCGAGGTGGGCGCGAGAAAGCCGGTGATCATTCGCATGGTGGTCGACTTGCCCGCCCCGTTGGGGCCCAGAAAGCCGAGCACTTCGCCCTTGCTGACACTGAACGACACATCGTCAACGGCCTTTTTGGCGCCGAAGCGGCGTGTCAGATTTTCAACCTCGATCATGGATCCCCCGGTCAGGTGCCGGCGTATAAGCCGCCGGTCGAGGCGCGATATTGAGGCAAAAACAGGAATTTCAAGGGGAGACCCCGGTTGGCGCCCGGGAGAATCGGTGTCCGACGAGCGGGCCGGGGGCTGGACGGTCGAGGACGCAGGCGCACTGGGCGCACTGGGCGCACCGGGCGACCTGGGCCACCCGGCCGCCGCCCGCTACGCCAAGCGTCCTGGCGGCGCCCCCTCAGCCGCGGGCCAGCATGCGGGCCAGATCCGCCACATCCGAACACTGCTCGAGCGAATCGACCTGACCGATCAGCGCCTCACCGCCCTCTGCCGCCATGCCGCCAATCGCCCAGCATTTTCTGAACTTGGCGAGGTGCCGCTCGCGGCTGAGCGGATTGTCGGGATGACCGATCGGCGTCTCGATCCGCCGCTCCCAGCGCCGGCCGTCGCGCAGCTCGATCACAAAGTGCTGGGGCCAGAGCGCATTGACATCGGGGTTGCTGTCGAGGCTCACCGATATCCGGGCGGCCAGCGCATGGACTGCCGGATCACGCAGCCGACCTGCCGCAAACGCCTCGGGTCCGCAGGCGCCGTCGATCAGCGTGATGGCACTGACGTAAGGAATGCACAGGCGCGCATAGTTGGGCGCCGGATCGGCGATGTCGGGGCGCCCCACCAGCCGGTGGGTGAGCGGCGGCACGCTCGCCGACATCGACTGCACATCGTCGGGGCCGAAGCCGAGCTCGGCACGCGCCTGTTGAATCGCATCGACCGCTGCGTGGGTCAGCCGCCCGCTCGGAAACGGCTTATGCGAGAGCCGCGTGATTTGCCACTCACGCCCCAGACGAGGCCACCAGCCCGCGATGTCATGCTCGGTTTCGAATAGCTTGTAGTAGCCATACATGCCGGTGAGGACGTGCTGCGGCCCAGTGAGCCCCGCCATGGCCAGATCAATGGACGAGAGCCCGGCGCGGCCATTGAAGCCCACCTGGAGGCCCAGCAGGAGCGACCCCTCGACATGCGCCTGCATGGTCCCGGAAGTCTGTCCGTACTGAATTCCGAAGGCATGCATCATGGTGTCGGCGCTCAGGCCTTCCATCGAGCCGAGCCCCGCTACCACACCAAAACCACCGCAGGTGGCCGGCCGGAAAAATTTCATCACTGATTTCGACGCGGCGCCGATCATGGCGGCGATCTCCACTCCCAGTGACAGCGCAAGGAGCAGATCGGTTCCGCTCACCGGGCGGCCCGCCGCTGAACGCCGCTCGGCATGGGCGAGCAGCGCCGGAATCAGGGTGGCCATGGGGTGCACGACCGCGGGCTCGTGCACACAATCCCATTCCAGCGCATGAATCTGATAACCGTTGGCAAGCGCCGCCTGCGGCGCGGGGAGACGTCGATCGCTTCCCCAGACTGTGGCCTGCGCGCCCTCGCCCCATCCGCCCGCTGCACCGACTAGCGCGTCGACCTTTGGGCCGGTTCCCCCAGCAATGCCGCAGCCCAGGGTGTCAAGCAGGAAAGTCTTGGCGCATTCCACCGCACGTGGGCTAAGGTCGGCAAAGCGCGCCCGGGCCACCAACTCGGCAAGATCACGAGTGGGATTGAAATCGGGCGACGAAAATCGGTCGCTCATGGGAGACTC
>CAMBZS010000237.1 GCA_945872335.1 Bordetella parapertussis
AAGATCATGATGAATGTCGGCAACCCGCGACTCGCGTTTGAATTTGCGGCGCTTCCCAACGCGGGCGTTGGTCTCGCTAGGCTGGAATTCATCATCAACAACAATATCGGGATTCACCCGAAGGCAATTCTCGACTACCCCAATGTGGACGCCGAGCTTCGCGGGGCGGTAGAAAGCGTTGCGCGCGGACACAGTACGCCTCGCGAATTCTTTGTGCAGCGTCTGGCCGAAGGGGTGGCCACCATCGCCGCAGCGTTCTGGCCCAAGTCGGTCATCGTGCGCCTCTCCGATTTCAAGTCGAATGAATATCGCAAGCTCATCGGCGGATCGCGTTACGAGCCGGAAGAAGAGAACCCGATGCTCGGTTTTCGTGGCGCCTCGCGCTACATTTCCGAAGGATTTCGCGACTGCTTCGAACTCGAATGCGAGGCGCTCCGGCGGGTTCGGAACGACATGGGCCTCACCAATGTCGAGTTGATGGTGCCGTTTGTGCGCACGGTCAACGAGGCGCGGCGCGTGGTCGATCTGCTGGCGCGCCACGGACTCAAACGTGGGGCGGCGCCCGAAGGAGGGGGTAGCGCGCTCAAGCTCATCATGATGTGCGAGCTTCCCTCCAACGCCATCCTTGCCGACGCATTCCTCGAGCATTTCGACGGCTTTTCGATTGGCTCCAACGACCTCACCCAGCTTACGCTCGGCCTGGATCGCGACTCCGGGCTGGTCGCCGAAGCCTTCGACGAGCGCGATCCAGCGGTCAAGGCCTTGCTGGAGTCTGCCATCGGCGCATGCCGCCGGGCTGGCAAGTATGTCGGCATCTGCGGCCAGGGGCCGTCTGACCACCCCGATCTCGCTGAATGGCTGATGGCGCAGGGCATCGCCTCGATTTCGCTCAATCCCGACACAGTGGTTGCCACCTGGCAGCGACTTGCATCGGGCGGTGCAGAGCGCTAGGCACCGTTGCGGCCGGGCGCGATGACCGCCGAGTCGCTGGTTCGAGAGACGGTTGCGGCGCTCCGTGCGCACGCGCCGTTTTCGGAGATGGCGATCGAGGATGTCGATTTCGTTGCCCGGCACGCACGACTTCAGTATTTCGGCGCCACCGAGCGAATCCTTGAACCGGGCGTCGATCATCCGCCTGGCTGTTTCATCATCCGGCAGGGCGGGGTAGAGGGTGTCCTGCCCGGCGAGAGCGGCGGTGTAGCGGCGTCGCCGCTCGTGCTTGGCCCAGGGGATCTGTTCCCGATGGGCTCCTTGATGGGGAAGCGCCCGCCGCGCACCCGGTATGCCGCTTTGTCGGATCTCTTCTGCTGGCTTTTGCCCACCGAGCATTTTGAGCAACTGCTCGCGCGAAGCGAGGTGTTCACCGATTTTTGCAGGCGACGCATGGCAGTGCTCATGGAGCTTTCCATGCGCGCGGTGCAAGCGAACTACTCAGCCCAAAGCGCCCAGTGGCGCCTGATGAGTCAGCCGCTGCGCGCGATGGTCCGCCGTGAACCGGTGTGGTGTCGGGCCGACACGCCGCTGGGCGAGGCGCTGGCGACGATGGAGCGCGAGATGGTCGGTGCGATGCTGATCGTGGATGAATCCAGCGGCGGACCAATCGGGATTTTCACCCGGCAAGATGTGATTGGGCGCATCGTGTTGCCCGAGCGATCGCTTGATTCGCCCATATCCGCGGTGATGAGCGCACCGGTTTCTGCGCTGCCGGCCAGCGCAACGGTTGCCGACGCAACCACGCTGATGGCAGACCGGTCTATTCGGCACGTACCCGTCATTGACGGCGGGCGGGTCATCGGCATGGTGACCGAGCGCGACCTGTTCGCGCTCACCCGGCGCAACCTTAGACAGCTGAGCGATTGCATTGTTCGCGCGACGCATCCCGAACAGTTGATCTCTGTTGCGGCCGAGATCCGCGAGTGGTCGCGCTCGTTGGTGGCACAAGGGGTGGCCGCGCACCACCTCACGCATTTGATCAGCCGCATGAACGATCAGCTCACCCGGCGCCTTGTTGCGATGCTTGCCGAATCACGCTGCATTGACCTCGCGTCATTTTGCTGGCTTGCGTTTGGCAGTGAAGGGCGCGAGGAACAGACCATCGCAACCGACCAGGACAACGGAATTGTGTTCGACGACACATGCCCCCCTGAGTCGCAGACGGCATTGCTTGCGCTGGGGCAATCAGTCAACCAGTGGCTGGACCGCAGCGGTTTTCCGCTCTGCAAGGGTGGAATCATGGCGGGCAATCCCGAGTGTTGCCTGAGCCTCTCGCATTGGCAGTCGCGCTTTGCCCGTTGGGTCTCTCATGGCAGCCCGCAAAATTTGTTGAATGCAAGCATTTATTTCGATCTCCGGCCACTCGCCGGCAACATGGATCTGGGGCAACGACTGCAGGCGATGATCGCGCCCAGCGTGCAACAGAGCGCGCGGTTCCAGAAGCTGATGAGCGATAACGCCCAGCGCAGCAACCCGCCGCGCTTTCTCGCGACCGGTGTTCTGGGAATGCTGGCCCCGGAGTCGGGCTCGGTTGATCTCAAACTGCAAGGCACGATGCCCATGGTCGATGTGGCGCGGCTTCTTTGTCTCGCGAACGGAATCATTCAATCCGGGACGGTGGCCAGGATCGAAGCCCTGATCCAGCACGCTGTGGTCGATGCCAACGAGGGGCGCGGCTGGATCGATGGTTTCAATTTTTTGCAGGGTCTCCGGCTTCGGGTTCAGCACTTGCAGCCCGCTGGCGTCCCGCTGACTGCCAATCCCAACCTGATCGAGCTCGACACGCTGTCACCGCTTGATCGGCGAATATTGGTGGAAGCGCTGCGTCAGGTGCGCAAGGCGCTTCAGCGCCTGCATCTTGACTATCCATGAGCTGGCCCTCTCTTGAAGCGCTATGGCGTCCACTTTCCCGCGCGTTGAAGGGCTCGGGGCAAGGCCCCGAGGCGCGCTGGGTGGTGATCGATGTCGAGACCACCGGGCTTGATACCGGGCATGACGCCTTGCTCGCGATCGGCGCAGTGGCCTTGTCGCCGGCGGGCATCGATGTTGGCGACAGTTTCGAGGTGGCGGTTCGCCCGCCTGCGATCTCGGAGCGAAGCAACATCCTGATCCATCGAATCGGCGCGGCGGCCCAGGCGGCGGGTGAGGCGCCCGAAGTCGCTTGTCGTCGCTTTCTCGACTATGTGGGTGATTCGCCGCTGGTAGGCTTTCACGTCGGGTTTGACCGAGCATTCCTCACGCGAGCCCTGCGAAACGCCAACCTTGCAGTGCCGCGTCGCTGGCTGGATCTTGCCGCACTGGCGCCTGCGCTGCGTCCGGGGGTGGCGGCTCATGCGCTCGATGAGTGGCTGGCGATCGCCAACCTGTCTGCGCTCGCCCGACATGCGGCGACGAGCGACGCCATGGCAACGGCCATGCTGTTTCAGTGGCTGCTGGGCAAGGTGCCGCCTCTGGATCGACATTTCGGCAAGCTTCGCGGACTCGCAGGAAGCGCGCGCTGGGTGGCGCCCTCAAATCGCGTCTAGGGGCGGTTGACGATCAAGTATCGCGTTTCCGGTTGGTCTGCTTCATGATCTGGGCGCGTTCGCGCTGCCAGTCGCGGTCGCGCTCGGCATCGCGCTTGTCATGCTGACGCTTGCCTTTCGCGAGTCCCAGCGCGAGTTTCACCCGGCCACGGCTGTAGTGGAAATCAAGCGGAACCAGTGTGTAGCCAGCGCGTTCGACCTTCCCGATGAGCTTGCGTATCTCTTCAGCCCGCATCAGGAGTTTTCGCGTCCGAACCGGATCGGGCTGGACGTGGGTGGATGCCTCGGGAAGCGCCGAAATATGTGCACCAATCAGGTAGAGCTCTGCCTGTCGAAGAATGACATAGGCTTCCTTGATCTGCGCCCGACCGGCGCGGATGGCTTTGACCTCCCAGCCCTCGAGCACCAGGCCAGCCTCGAATCGCTCTTCGATCGAGTAGTCGTGGTGGGCCTTTTTGTTCTGGATGATGCTCATGACAAAATCGCAACTCTTCTTGTGACGGATGTGTAATTGGTGATGGGTGAGGTCAGGAAATCGGTACTGCTTTCGCATCCGTGTGAGCGGATGTTCGATCTGGTTGCCCGGGTTGAGGACTATCCGTCATTTTTGCCCTGGTGTGGCGGGGCATCGGTTATGCCGCAGCCAGACGGATCAAAGCTCGCCACGGTTCAGATTGCGTTCAAGGGCCTCAGGCAGTCATTCTCGACCATCAACCGGCACCTGCCTCCTGAATCCATCGTCATGCAGTTGCAACAAGGTCCGTTCAAATCGCTGCACGGCACCTGGCGGTTTACTCGAATTCGCGACGATGCGTGTCGGGTGGAGTTGTCGCTTGAATACCAGTTTGGCGCCGGATTGCTGGGTCGGGCGCTCGCGCCAGTGTTTGATCATATCGCAGCCACCATGGTGGACGCTTTTGTGGATCGCGCAGATCAACTGTATGGCGAGGCCGGCAAATGAGCTCGCCGGCTGTTTCGGGAGCGGCCACCATCGAGGTGGAGCTATGCTGGGTCGCGGAGGGTGGCGCCGACGCTCCTCAGGTATGTATCGAGCGCCTCACGCTTCCCCTGCGAGCAACGGTGGCGGATGCGCTGTCGGCCTCGAACCGGCCCGAGTTGAGCATCAGACTGGCAAACGGTTCGCTGGCAGCTGCGGTGTTTGGAGAGGCGGTTACGAGCGAGTCTCCCCTCCATGCGGGTGACCGAATCGAGCTTCTCGCGCCGCTCGTGGTCGACCCCAAGGGCTCGCGTGCCCGGCGTGCGGAAGTGCAACGACACCGCCGCGGTGACGCTCGCTGGCAACGCCGATGATCGTGGATCGCCGCGCCACGGGCGGGTGATGAATCCGGGCAGCGAGCCCCCGTCGGTATAATTGCGTTTTGCCAGGTGAGGCCTCCATGCGACTAGCCAAGAAGGCACTGACGTTTGACGACGTCCTGCTGGTTCCGGCTTACTCCGACATCCTGCCGCGCGATACGTCGTTGCGCACGCGCTTCAGCCGCGACATCACCCTCAACATTCCGCTGGTATCCGCCGCGATGGACACGGTTACCGAGTCCAGGCTCGCGATCGCCATCGCCCAGGAAGGCGGCATCGGGGTCGTACACAAAAACCTGTCGCCTGCCCGTCAGGCTGAGGAGGTTGCTCGGGTCAAGCGCTATGAAACCGGCGTCCTGTCCGACCCGATCACCATCGATCCTGACATGAAGGTGCTCGATGTCATCAAGCTGACCCAGCAGCATCGCATTTCAGGGCTTCCGGTCGTGCGCGGGGGGCAGGTGGTGGGCATCGTTACCAACCGAGATCTGCGGTTTGAAACCCGGCTGGATGAGCCGGTTCGGAACATCATGACCCCCCGTGAGCGTCTGGTCACGGTGCCCGAAGGCGCCACCCTCGACCATGCGCAGCGACTCATGCATGAGCACCGACTCGAACGTGTGTTGGTGATTGGTGGTCAGTTCGAGCTGAAAGGCCTCATCACCGTCAAAGACATCCTGAAGGCAACCGAACACCCCAACG
>CAMBZS010000238.1 GCA_945872335.1 Bordetella parapertussis
TCGGGTCCGCTGATGCGGAACACGATCGGATAGGCAACCGGTGGGCCCAGCGGGGTCAGGATGGCGCGCGCCCGCACCCCGGGAAAATTGTCATCCAGGTAGGTCTGCAGGCGAGGCACCAGACTGTCGCGGGCGCTCACGTCTGCAGTCAGGATCAGCCCGTGCGCATAGTTGGGACGGAACAGCTCCTGATTCAAGGATAGGAAAAAGCGCGGCAGCGAATTGCCGACGCTCATGACGAAGGTTCGCACGCCGGGATCCTTGCGCAGAAACGCCTCCAGACGCTCCACCTCGGCTTCGGTCGCACGGAAGCTCGCGCCCTCGGGCAGCCACAGCTCGACCATGACCTCCGAGCGGTCGCTGGCGGGGAAGAACTGCTTTTCGGTCAGACCCATGCCGACGACCCCCGCTCCCAGCGCCGCGCCCGTCAAGGCGATGGTGATCCAGCGGTGGGTGATGCAGGCATCGATCAAGCGTCGCAGCCGGCGGTAGAACGGTGTGTCGAAGTTGTCGTGGTTCGAGCCCCTCGCCGGCCGACGCAGGATCCACCATCCGAAGAGCGGCGTGGCGATCACGGCAGCAAACCACGACACCACCAGCGCCAGCGTGGTGACGCTGAACATGTCGAAGGTGTACTCGCCGGTGGACGAGCGCGCGAGCGCAATGGGCAGGAACCCTGCGGCGGTGACCAGGGTGCCGCTCAGCATCGGCCAGGCGGTTGAGGCGTAAGCGAAGGTGGCGGCCGCGAAGCGGTCAAGTCCTTCTTCCAATTTGCGCACCATCATCTCGACCACGATCATGGCGTCGTCCACTAGCAAGCCCAGCGCGATGATCAATGCACCGGTGGAAATGCGGTGAAGATCGATACGCAGCCACGACATCAACAGGAAGGTGGCAAGCAGCACGAGGGGAATCGTCAAAGCCACCACCATGCCTGCTCGCCAGCCCAGCGTCACGAAGCTGACCAGCAGCACGATGGCGATGGCCTCGGCCAGCGCCTTCATGAAGGTGCCTACCGCTTCCTTGACGATGCGTGGCTGGTTGCTGACCTGTTCAAACTCGATGCCCACCGGAAGGTTGGAGCGGATCCGTTCCATCGCTGCGGCCAGGTTGCGGCCCAACTCGAGCACATCGCCATCGCCCTTCATCGATACCGCCAGTCCGATGGCGGGGCGTCCCTGAAAGCGCAGCGTCTGGACGGGCGGATCGGCAATGCCGCGCTCGATGCGAGCGATTTCGCCCAATCGCAGGATGCGGCCCGACCCGGGCACGGCCAGCGGCAGGTTCCGCAGCGCCTGCACCGAGTCGAGCCCCGTCTCGACCCGCAGCGGCACAGCATGCGTGGGCAACTGCAGCGCCCCGGCCGGCACGATCGCGTTCTGCGCCTGCAATTGCCCCGCGATCTGCGCCGCGTCCAGCCCAAGCGTTGCCAGTGTGGTATTGCTGATCTCGAGGTAAAGACGCTCCTGCGGCACGCCCACCAGTTCCACCTTGTACACATCGGGAACCCTCAGCAGTTCCTGACGCACGGCTTCAAGGTGGTCGCGAAGCTCGAACAGGGTGAAGCCGTCAGCGGTGAATGCGTAAATCGAGCCGAAGACGTCGCCAAACTCGTCGTTGAAGAACGGGCCCAGCACCTCGGCGGGCAGCGTGTGCGAGATGTCGCCGAGTTTCTTTCGTACCTGGTACCACAGCTGAGGCACGTCGCGCTTGGGCGCGGTGTCCTGCAGTTCCAGAGTGATCAGCGACTCGCCCGCCTTGGAGTAGCTCTGGGTGCGCTTGAAATACGGAATTTCCTGGAGCTTCTTTTCGATTCGGCTGGTGAGCTGTTCGTCGACCTGGGCGGGCGTTGCACCCGGCCACAGCGTGCGCACGGTGAGCGCGCGGAAGGTGAAGTCGGGATCCTCGCGCTGGCCCAGCTGGAAGTAGGCGGCCATGCCGGCGATAGCCACCGCCAGAAGGAAGAACAGCGTCAATTGCTGATGCCGGATCGACGCCGCCGACAGGTTGAAGCCGCGGCTCATTGGCGCAGCATTGAAATCGGACGCGCTCACGGCGCGGTCCTGACCGAAGCGCCTCCGCTTGCAGGCACCGCATCCGGCAGGCGGACCACCTGGCCGGGTTGCAGCAGATTGGCGCCCGCGGTCACGACCCACTCTCCACCGCGCAGTCCCTCGCGAACCACCACGCCCTCATCGCGGCCCTCGCCCAGAGTCACGGCGATGGGTCGCGCCGTACGCGTGGCAGTGTCAACCACCCAGACGTTGGGCGTGGCATTGCGTGTTTGCAGCGCAGACAGCGGCACCACGATGGCGGGCGTGACTCCAAGCGCAACGCGTACCGTGGCACTCATCCCCCAGCGCACGGTAGGGTCAGGTTGCTCGAACGCAAGACGGGCGGCATAGGTGCGGCTGGCAGGGTCGGCACTGGGCGCGAGCTCGCGCAGTCGAACATCGAAGATCTTGCCCGGCAGGGCCTCCAGCGTCGCCTTCATGCCAGTACTGGCGCGCAGCGCGTTGATCGCCCGCTCGGGTACGGCCACCAGCAGTTCGTTGAGTCCTGTGGGAGCGACCCGTATCACCGTCTGCCCGGCGGCCACCACGCTCCCCGCCTCGGCTTCAACCGCGGTGACAATGCCGCTGCGATCTGCCCGAAGCGTTTGGAACACGAGGGCGTTGCGGGCCTGTGTCAAAGCCGCCTGGGCTGCGGTGAGGCGCGCCTCGCTCGAATCGGCCAGTGCCTGTTGACGCTCGAGTGCCGCGCCGGAAAGAAACCCCTGGTCGCGCAACGCGCGCTGACGGTTCAGTTCCGCACGCTGCAAGGCTGCGTCGGCCTGGGCGGCGTCCACCTGCGCCATCTGAGCGGCAATGGCCGGGGCAACATCGGCGGGATCCAGCACCGCAAGCGCTTGACCCGCGACCACCGCCTCGCCGACTTCAACGCGTCGCTCTGCAATTTTGCCGCCAACCCGGAATCCGTAGCGATGCTCGATACGCGGCCGCACTTCTCCTGGCAGGATCAGGCGGTCTTCGGTGCTGGCAGGTTGTACCTGCATGACACGAACCGGGCGCGGGCGCGCGGTTTCGGGCTCGGCGGCCTGCGACGGCGCCAACTGAGCCGAACAGACCACCAGCAACGCGGCCGCGAGCGGTGCAACCAGCAGGGTTGGGAGGCGTGGCATGGTGGATGCTAGAAACCGTTTAATGTGAAAGACGTTAACATTCGCCCATTTTGCCAGAGCGTGCAGGGCAAGCAAACCGATCACCTCGGCACGCGGTCGGGGAATACACCCGTGGCCCACACACCCAGTGACACTTATGCTGCGCCTCAGTCAATCATTGATTTGATCAAGCGCTATGAATTTCGGCCAGAGCTTGCGTCGGAGTGAGGATGCGCAGGCCAGTCGGGGCCCGTGCCGTCAGCAGGTCCGAATCACCGCTGACCAGCATAGCCCCACGAGACTGCAGGGCCGTAGCGATGAATTTGTCGTCGTCCGGGTCGCAGCTCCAGCCGCCTTGGTTATCAATTTCCACCCAGATGGCGCTGGCTGAGAGGTCGCGCAGCACGTGCTCGCGCATGTCGAGGCTGATGTAGCGGTCGAACTTGGGGCGGTAGAGCCGGCCGCGCAACTCTTCAAACGTGGGCTCGGAAAACACGATGCGCGCTTCTGCCAGCACCCGCTGCACCAGCACATACGGACTGCCCTGTCGGGACAGGACCGCACTGATCAGCACATTGGTGTCGAGCACCCAGTCACGACTCGTCACGCAGCAGTTCCTGCAGCAACTCGGGTGTCATGCCAGACTGTTCGGATTGCTGGCTGCTTGCTGCCAGCGTGTGCTGCAGGCGGTTGGCGTAGAACTGACGCATGGCTTCATAGTCTTCCGCCGACACCAGAACGCCCACGACGCGGTCGCGGCGCATGACCCGCACAGGCTCGCGTTGGGCCATGTCGATAAACTGACCAAACTGGGTTTTGGCTTCATTGGCGGTTAGCGTACGCATGCCGATGAATATAGCACCAATCGTTCGATTCGTTCCAAACGATCGATCAACCCGCGCACGGCAGCCCCGACGCAATCCCGCGTACGCAAATGGCGAAGCATCGATACATGCTTACTGGGCCGCCCGCCTTCGTCCTGACGTGGGCGTGGCGAGCGCTCTGAGGCAGTCCATTCCGACGCGCTGAACCATCGCATCAACGCCGTCAGGCGGCACGGCGATGACTCGACGGGTGAGCAGGGTTGCAAGACCGTGAATCGCCGACCACACGAGGAGTTCCGCGCCCGCGCGGCGCTGTGGGCTGATGACGCCGGTTACCAGCAATTCATCCAGGATCCCGGAGAGTGCGCCGTAGGGCCCGTCATGCGCCGATGACTGGGCGAGCGGATCAACACAAGGAAGCCCGGCGTCGTACGGCCCGAACATCACCGAGAATCGCTCCGGCTGGTCGAGCGCGAATGCAACGTAGGCGCAGCCCTGCGCGAGAAAACGCGCCTGCGCGTCGCGGGCCCCTCTCCCACGAACCGAGCGCATGGCCTCGTCAAAGCGCTGCGCCAGTTCGACGAAGCCGTCCGCTGCAATCGCCCCCAACAATGCAGACTTGTCTTCGAAATGCCGGTACGCGGCGCTCGGCGACACGCCCACCACTATTGCCGCCTGCCGCAGCGAAAAGCCTTCGGCGCCATGCCTGCCAATGAGCGTAAGCGCAGCACGCTTGAGAGCGACGGGTAAATCACCGTGGTGGTAGTGATCGCGCGAAGGTGCGACCGCCGCTGCGGCGGCTTTCAATACCTGTCGGGCGTTCGGTGCGCTGGATGCCATCCCGGAATGTTGACAGCTATCACATCAATTCGTAAAGAAAACAGCGCCTATTTTGATGAGCGCAGGCGTACCGGTGGCTGCACCAACAGCCCCGTGATACGTGGACACTCGAATTGGACTTGAGGCCGTGGATGGAGCTATGGCTAGCCTGTGCTGACGTCGACCCAGACGCGCCGCCCGCTCACGTCCGCGGCAGCGTGACCCCTTGTTGACCCTGATACTTGCCGCCCCGGTCGCGATACGAGGTCTCGCACACCTCGTCGGATTCAAGAAAGATCACCTGCGCGCAGCCCTCGCCGGCATAGATCTTGGCGGGCAGCGGCGTGGTGTTGGAAAACTCGAGCGTCACATGGCCTTCCCACTCGGGCTCGAGCGGTGTGACGTTCACGATGATGCCGCAGCGCGCATAGGTGGACTTGCCCAGGCAGATGGTGAGAACCGACCGCGGGATGCGGAAGTATTCAACCGTGCGGGCGAGCGCGAACGAGTTGGGCGGGATGATGCACACATCGCCTTTGAAATCGACGAAAGACTTTTCGTCGAAGGCCTTGGGGTCGACGATGGTCGAATTGATGTTGGTGAAGATCTTGAACTCGTTGGCGCAGCGCAAGTCGTAGCCGTAGCTCGACGTGCCATACGACACGATGCGCTGACCGTTCACCTCGCGAACCTGCCCGGCTTCGAAGGGCTC
>CAMBZS010000239.1 GCA_945872335.1 Bordetella parapertussis
GGACCTCCACCAGGCGCAGACCCGCAGTCTCTGATCCGATGGGGGCTTCATCCCAGGCGGTGATGCTGCCGTTGGCAGGCAGGCGGAGGGCGAGCGTCTCCCGTGTTGGCGTGATCGCCGATACGCTGAGCGCCGGTCTGGACGTTGCCGTCTGGGCCGTGCTCAAGGTGCCTGGCACACCCGAAATCGGGCCGATCACGGCGAGCGCGGCGCCCACAACCAGACCGCAGATTGCGCGCGCTCGCCACGCTCGCATGATCATGAACCGGTCGCCGCTCGGAAATGATTGCTTCATGGGGTGTTCCATCCGCCACCGGCGGTACGATAGAGCGAAACGCCTGCAATCAGGCCCTCGCGCACGGCCGCCAGTTCATTGATTCGAATGTCGATCACGGCGCGTCGTGCCTCTTCCAGCGACTGCCTGGAATCAAGGCCGGCGGCCACGCGTTGTTCGGTGGCGCGCAGCGACCGTTCAAGCGCGAGGCGCGCGCCGCGCACCTGGGTAAGTCGCATCGAAGTGAAGTGCGCCTGTACCAACGCCTCCTCCACCTCCCGAATTGCCTGACGGGCTTTGGCATCGAATTGTCTGACCGCGTGATCGAACTCGGCCTGCGCCGCCTGGACGCGGGCTTGCGCCACGCCGCCGTCAAACACGGGCACCTGCAGCCGGATCGGCCCGATCGACCAGGTGCTGAGATCCGCGGCCAGCGGCCCGCCCTGCACGCTGAATGCCCCGATCGAGCCTCCCAGTGAAAGCCGCGGCAGGCGCAGGGTGCGCGCTTCACCCACCAGACTGGCAGCGGCGAGCACCTCGCGTTCTGCGGCGAGCACATCGGGGCGCTGCGCCACCACCTGCGCTGGCAGACTGCGCACGACCAGCGCTGGCGGAACCTCAAGCTCGCGTGCGGCGTGGCGGGCAAGGCGCTGTCGAAGGTCGGGCTCGGCGAGTGCGGTCAGGGCAACCAGCGCCTTCACGTCAAGGTCGCACGCCGCCTGCTGCGCAAGGAGGCGCGAGCTTGCACCCGACTGTCGGGCCGCCGCGCCCTCTGCGGCCGCTGAGGCTTGCAGGCCCGCCTCGGCATTCAGGCGAGCAAGGCGGGTCAGCGCGTCCAGCGCTCGCAGGTCGGCCGCCAGTTGTTCGAGCACGGCTTCGCAATAGCGCAGGCTCAGATATTGAACTGCAGTCTCCGCTGCAATCACGACACGGGCATCATGCCAAAGCGATTGCGCCGCTTCAGCGCGAGCCTGTGCCGCCTGCGCTGCGAATCGATTGCGGCCGAACAGGTCGGCTTCCCAACTTGCCGCGAGCGACGCCCCGGCGGTCCGCGATAGCGGCAAAGGGTATTGCGCGTTGCCCCGGGTTGCGTTCGCAGAGGCTTCGAGCGTCGGGCCGAGCGCAGCCTGGCCAATCGTGAGCTCAGTCCGCGCCCGCTCGAGCCGCGCCCGCGCTGCGGAGAGCGACGGGCTGGCCGCCTGCGCGAGCGCCACGAATTCCGGCAGCGTGTCGTCGCCCACCAGCGCCCACCAGGCCGAGAGTTCGGTGACCGAGCCCCCATGCGCGATGGGGGCCTGCCATGCGGCGGGCAGGGCCGGGCGTTCCGGTGCGGGGGGGACCGTAACCGGACCTGAGCCTGCGCATCCGGCGAGCGTCACGGCGACGCTTGCGAGCAGTGAAACCCTGCGGCAACGCATGAAAAAGAACGACCGATTGATGGGGCTGTGAGGGAGGGACAAGGCTCGCCGACCTCTGCGGGTGGCTGGGCCAGTCGAGACTGTAGTCGAACCCGGCGGGTCGTGCCGGGATTCCCTCACCCGGCAGGCGTCGGTTATTCAATCGCGGTCAGATTAATTATGATCGAGGTCTTCCCCGAACTGGAGAGATCGCTATGGCCTGGCTCCGTTATCTTGCGAGCGCGCTGTTTTCAGCCAGCGCTTTCGCCGCGCAGGCGCAAACTTTTCCCATCAAACCGATTCGGCTGGTCTGCCCGTTTCCGCCAGGTGGTGCGGTCGATATCGCCTCGCGGGCGATCGCGGCTGAACTCAGCAAGACCATCGGCCAGCCGGTGAGCGTAGAGAACAAACCGGGTGCGGGCGGCAATATCGGCGGGGTGGAGGTGGCGCGGTCTGCCCCCGATGGATACACCCTGCTCATGACGACCAGCGGCATCAACGGCATCAATCCTGTGCTTTACCGCAAGATGCCTTTTGATCCCAACAAGGACCTCACGTCGGTGGCAGCCCTGGTGTCGCTCTCCAACGTGCTGGTTGTTCACCCGTCGGTCAAGGCGACCAATGTGGATGAACTGCTGGCGCTGCTCAAGCCCAACCCCGGAAAAGTGACCTTCGCTTCCAGTGGGTCGGGCACCAGCATTCACATGTCGGGTGAAATGTTCATGCATCTCACCGGTACACGAATGATCCATGTTCCCTACAAGGGCAGCGCGCCGGCGATCACCGATCTGCTGGGCGGGCAGGTGCAGGTGATGTTTGACAACATCCCGTCGGCGCTTCCGCACATCCGCGCCGGCAAGCTGCGTGCGCTCGCCACGACGGGTGCCAAACGTGACCCGGCCTTGCCGGACCTGCCGACCATTGCCGAGGCGGGCGTGAACGCCTACGAGGCCGGCGTGTGGTTCGGTCTTGCAGCACCTGCGGGAACGCCGGCTGAGGTGATCGCGAAGATCAGCACTGAAGCCATCAAGGGCACCCGCTCGCCCGATTTCGTCAAGCGCATGACCGAGCTCGGCTACGTCATCATGGGCCTGGGGCCCGAACAGATGACAGCCATGCTGAAGGCGGAAATCGAGCGCTGGACGCCGGTGATCAAGGCCTCTGGCGCCGTAGTCGAGTAATCCGCGCCAAAGCCGATCGAGCGCGGGGCAGTCGGACGGCGCATGGCGCTTCTTTCCTCAACACTGGCTGTGTCGTCTGCGCAGTTTGCGTCGGATGCCGGCGCGACACTCGCGTTGCTCGAGCGGGTTCGTGCGATCGAGAAACGGACGCAAGACCGCTCCGCTGCCTCCAGAGAGCGCTTTGCGCAACGGGGTCAGCTCCTGCCACGCGAGCGGGTGGGGCTGCTCCTCGACCCGGGCGCCTCATTTCTGGAGCTCTGCAGCCTGGCGGGTTACTGCCGTGACAAGCCCGATCCCGATCGCTCGGTGGCCGGTGCGGGCTTGATCGCCGGGATCGGAATGGTGTCGGGTGTCCGCTGCGTGGTGGTGGCCTCGGACGCTGGCATCGACGCGGGTGCGCTTCAGCCGGTGGGGCTGGACAAGCTCCTGCGGCTGCAGGAGATTGCCCTCGAAAGCCGGTTGCCTTATCTGCAACTCCTCGAAAGTGCCGGCGCAAATCTGCTCGACTACCGTGTAGAA
Organism: Bordetella parapertussis; assembly: GCA_945872335.1. Taxonomy (GTDB): domain Bacteria; phylum Pseudomonadota; class Gammaproteobacteria; order Burkholderiales; family Burkholderiaceae_E; genus SYIM01. The sequence goes on from CAMBZS010000239.1 coordinate 3,372, forward strand.
GATTTTGTCCGCGGCGGGGAGTTGTTTCGAAACCTTGCCCGTCTTTCTGCGGCAGGACTGCCTGTGATCACCGTCACGCACGGGTCGTCGACCGCTGGCGGGGCTTACCAGACCGGCCTGTCCGACGTCATCATCCTGGTTCGAGATCGCAGCCGGGTGTTTCTCGCGGGACCGCCTCTGTTGCGGGCGGCCACCGGCGAGATCGCCACCGAAGAAGACCTGGGCGGTGCGCTCATGCATACCACCGTGTCGGGGCTTGGCGATCACCTGGCCGAGGATGATCGCGACGCCATCCGAATTGCACGCGAAGTTGTCGCGGCGCTCCCAGACGCCTTCCGCCCGCCTGACCGCCGGGGTACGGCCCCCGGTCTGGTGGCGGCGCCCGAGGAGGCGGCTGTCCCGACAGTCGATCCCCCCCGCTACAGCGCCGAGGAATTGCTTGGGATTATCCCTGCAGATGGCCGCCGGCCAGTAGACATGCGGGAGGTGATCGCGCGGATCGTGGACGGCTCCGATTTTCTGCCGTTCAGCGAGGGCTACGGCGCTGCCACGGTGTGCGGCCATGCGAGGCTGAACGGGATAGCGATCGGAATCATCAGCAACAATGGCCCGATCGATGAATCGGGCGCGTCCAAGGCTGCCCACTTCATTCAGGTTTGCTGCCAAAGCGGCACACCGATTGTCTATCTCGTGAACACCACTGGTTTCATGGTCGGCCGTCAGGTCGAGCAGGCAGGTATCGTCAAGCACGGGTCACGAATGGTGCAGGCAGTCGCCAATGCAACCGTGCCCCAGATCACGATCACCTGTGGTGCCTCGTTCGGCGCCGGCAACTACGGGATGTGCGGGCGGGGCTTCGCGCCGCGCTTTCATTTCAGCTGGCCGTGCGCGCGCACTGCGGTCATGGGCGCCGAACAGGCTGCGGGCACGATGCGAATCGTGACCGAGGCGGCCATGCGCCGAAAGGGCCAGGTCGACACCGAACGCCTCGATGCGATGAGCCGGGCGATCGTGGAACGCTTCGAGTCGCAAACCAGTGTCTTTGCCACCAGCGCCCTGTTGCTCGATGATGGGGTGATTGATCCCCGCGATACGCGCGATGTGCTTGCGTTGGTGCTTTCCATCGTGAACGAGGCTGAAGCTCGATCACCCAGGCCGATTCAATTTTCGGTGGCGCGCTCTTGAGCCCGGTCTCCGCCTGCGTGCCCACCAGGCGCTTCTCCCGGGTATTGGTGGCCAACCGCGGCGAGATTGCGCTTCGCATCATCCGCGCCGCCCGGGAACTGGGGTTGTACACGGTGGCGGTCTACACGGCCGACGATGTTGCCTCCCCTCATGTGCGACAAGCCGACCGGGCGATCCGGATCGACTCGGCACAGGGCTACCTTGACGCTGATGCGCTGGTCGCGGCTGCGCTTCGCGCGGGCGCGCAGGCTGTTCATCCGGGTTATGGCTTCCTTTCCGAGAATGCCGAGTTCGCCCAGCGTTGCATCGACGCTGGTCTTTGCTTTGTTGGCCCTTCGCCAGCCGCTATCCGCCTGATGGGCGATAAAGCCGCTGCCCGGCGTGCCATGGCCTCGCTCGGGCTTCCCGTCATCCCGGGATACGACGGCGACGATCAATCCGACTTCACCCTGCGGCAGGAAGCAGCGCGGATCGGTGCGCCACTCATGATCAAAGCGCGCGCGGGGGGAGGGGGCCGTGGCATGCGCCGAGTCGATCGGATGACCGATTTTGAGTTGGCGCTCTCCGCCGCTCGTGCGGAGGCGCTTGCCGCTTTCGGCAGTGCAACGGTGGTGCTGGAGCAGGCCGTCGATGCAGCGCGGCATGTCGAAATTCAGATTCTTGCCGACGCCTACGGCAAGGTGGTCAGCCTCGGCGAGCGCGACTGTTCGGTGCAGCGTCGGCATCAAAAGCTGATCGAAGAGTCGCCATGCCCCGCGATCGATGCGGCCCGCCGGCGCGAAGCCGGCAGGGCCGCCGCGCAGGCTATCAAGTTGCTGGGCTATGAAGGGGCGGGGACCCTTGAATATCTGCTGGCACCCGATGGGCGACTGATGTTCATGGAGATGAACACGCGCCTGCAGGTGGAGCATCCCGTGACCGAAGCGGTCTACGGCGTCGATTTGGTGC
>CAMBZS010000240.1 GCA_945872335.1 Bordetella parapertussis
CTCATCGTCGCTGATGACGAGATCCGAAACCCGGGGCATGTCGGCAGGGTTGCCGAGCGCCGCAACCTGACGGTTTCGCCAGTCTTCCAGCGCTTTCGGGGCGGTCGTGTAGTGTCCGTGGCAGTCGATGATCATCAGAACTCCGGCATCAAAAGAGCCCGCTCAGCGGCAACACACCGCTCAGGGGCGGGGCCCGTGGCAGGCAGGCGCCACGATTTTACGTCGGCGCGAAAGGCAGCGCTCGCGCCCACGCGCTACGTGCGTTCCGGCGCCCTCACTGCTTCGGAATGCCGGCGCGCTCGATCACCTCGCCCCAGCGCCGGATTTCGCTTGCAAGAAGCTCGCCCAGCGCCTGCGGGGTGCCGCCAATCGGTTCGACCCCCAGCTCGGCGAGACGCTTGCGGACATCGGGCGTCTCGAGTGCGGCGCGGGCGGCCTGGTTGAGCTGGGCGATGATCGCCGGTGGCGTTTTCGAGGGTGCGGCCAGCGCATTCCAGGAGGACGCCTCGTAGTCGGCCACCCCGGCTTCGATGGCGGTGGGCACGTCAGGGAACTCCGCCGCCCGGCGCCTGGAGGTGACCGCGAGAAGCCGCACCCCTCCCGGGTTGAGCTGCGACTTGAGCGGGCCCAGGATTTCAACACCGGCATCAACGTGCCCCCCGCGCAACGCGGTGAGCAGTGCCGGGGTGCCGTTGAAGGGAACGATCTGCGCGTTAATGCCGGCACGGGTTCGGAACAATTCACCGGCCAGGTTCTGGGTGCTGCCGATGTTGATCGTTCCGAGGTTCAGTTTGCCCGGGTTGGCGCGTGCATAGGCAAGCAGATCGCCCAGCGTACGATGCGGCGAACTGGCCGGTACGACCACGCCAAGGCCGAAGCTGCCGAGTCCACATACCGGGGCAAAGTCCCGCAGGGTGTCGAAGGGCAGCGACTTGAACAGGTTGACGCTCACCGCATTGCCATTCGACATGAGGAGGAGCGTATGGCCGTCGGCTGCGGCTCGCACCACGGTCTCGCCGGCTGCAATACCCCCGGCGCCAGGCTTGTTCTCGATCACCACCTGGGTCTTCAACTGTTCGCCCATGGCCTGCGCAACCGCACGCACGGTCAGGTCGGCAATGCCGCCGGCACCGAACGGCACGACGATGCGGACCGGGCGCGTGGACAGCGAATCAGCCCGCGCCCAGGGGGTAGCAAGCACAAAGGGCGTGGTGGCTACGGCAACAATCAGCTTGCGTCGATTCATGGGGTACTCCCGTCAGGTCTGCGATGCGCAGGCGGATTATCGCCGCAGGCGGGTGTGCGCCGCCAACAAGACAAAACCTTGACCAAGGTCGATCATTGAGCGGGCGTACCCCCCGCCATGCCCGCCGCCTCGTGCAAGCTTGCCCGCGTGACACATCGATGCGGGTCGCACCGTACCAACCGCAACGAATGATCCGGACCGAAGGGGTCGTACCGAATGAGCAGCACCGAATGGGCAGTGCCGGACAATCGTTCCAATCGGGGCGTGCCGCTACAATGGGCCGATGGATCAGAAACAGATCACGATCGCGATGACCGGCGCCTCGGGCGCTGCCTACGGATTGCGTCTCCTGGAAATGCTGCGCGAAGTCGGCGGTATCCGAACCCATCTGGCGGTCTCGCCAGCCGGCTGGCTCACAATCGAGCAGGAGACCGGGCGCGGACGTCGGGCTGTCGAAGCGCTTGCCGATGAGGTTCATGGCGTACGCGAGGTCGGCGCCTGCATCGCGTCGGGGTCGTATCCGATCAACGCCATGGTGATCGCGCCGTGTTCGATGAAAACGCTGGCAGCGATCGCTCAGGGGTACGGGGACAACCTCATCACCCGCGCGGCCGATGTCATGCTGAAGGAGCGTCGCCGCCTGGTGCTCGCCGTGCGCGAAACGCCACTCAATCTCGCGCATCTGCGCAACATGGCCTCGGTCACAGAAATGGGCGGCATCATCTTTCCCCCCGTGCCCGCCTTTTACCTGCGCCCGGACAGCATCGAGGCGCTGATTGACCACAGCTGCGCCCGCATGCTCGACCTGATCGGCGTCGCTCAACCGTTCGCGCCTAAGTGGACCGGTTTGCGCCCGCCATCCAATGGAGAATCTGAATGAAAATGCTCGTCGCCTGTGACGGCTCGAAAACTTCGCTCCGTGCGGTGCGCCACGCCATCAAGCTCGCGGGTGCATTGACCGGCACCACTCGCATCTCGCTGATCAGCGTGCACGATGACATCGCGCTGCGCCACGCCAGCCGCTTCGTCGGCAAGGACGCAATCGACAATTACCTGCGCGACGAATCGGAAACCGACCTCGCCGCGGCGCGCAAGGCGCTCGATAAGGCTGGCATCGACCATGACATGATCATCCGACGCGGGCATGTCGCTGCGGAAATCGCCGATGCCGCCGCGCGCGGGCGATTCGACCTGATCGTGATGGGAGCGAAGGGTCGCAGTTCGCTCGCCGATCTGTTGGTGGGGTCGGTTGCCACACGGGTCATCGAGCTGTCAGCGGTTCCGACCCTGCTCGTGAAGTAACTCGAAAGCGGGGCAGCTCGTCAGGGCGACAGCCGCTGGCGGGTCCATCGACCGTCCGGCTGCAAACGGTAGCAAATGCGGTCGTGCAGCCGCGAGCGGCGGCCCTGCCAGAACTCGAAGTAATCGGGAACCAGCCGATAGCCGCCCCAGTGAGGCGGCCGCGGCGGGTTGAGCCCATGCCGAAGCCCCATTTCGGCCGTGCGCTTGACCAAATCGGTTCGCGAAACCAGCACCTCGCTCTGATCAGACGCCCAGGCACCAATCCGGGAGGCGAGCGGCCTCGAGGCATAGTAAGCGTCAGCCTCGACGGCATCGCCGAATTCAACCCGGCCCTCGATCCGCACCACGCGCTCCATCTCCACCCAGTGGAACTGAAGCGCGGCATGGGGGTTACCCTCAAGCTGCCGGCCCTTTCGGCTCTGGTAGTTGGTGTACCAGACCAGGCCCCGCGAATCGAACCCCTTGATGAGCACCACCCGCGTGGACGGCCGACCGTCGGCGCCGACGGTGGCAAGCGTCATCGCGTTGGGCTCAGGGACCTTGGCCGCCATCGCCTCGCTCAGCCATTGCCGGAACTGATCAAGCGGCACCTCGGCCGCCATGGTTTCGTCAAATTCGCCGCGGTCGTAGTCTTTACGAAGATCAGAAAGCGTCGGGTCGCTCAAGGAAGTCTCCCGGTTGGGTGCGAATCGAGATGCTAACGCCCCCTCATCCCTCTACCCGGGGCGCGCGTGTGGCCAAAGCCCTGGCCTGCCGGCGCGTTGCCACCTGGACGAGACGAGCCGGCGCGAGCAGGCCCTGCCGCGGCATACGGCGCGCTTGAGCGCGCGGGCGCTCCCTGATGGGGGGCTGCAGCTGCGCGAGCCGGCGTCGATGCGCGACCACCGCCGTTGCCACCCGGCCGCGGGGCGCCCTGACCTGCGGGAAACCCGCCGCGGGAGCCAGGCTTGTCGCCACCGAACTTGGCGGGCCCGCCCTTGGGCGCCCCGCTCCGAGCCGGCCGCATCACCCGCCCACCACCCATCGGGATCGGCTCGGGACGCACGCTCAGGTCAGGTTCGAAGCCAGCCACGGTTTCGCGGGGTAGCGTCCGTCCGATCAGCTTCTCGATGCCGCGCAGGAACTCGAACTCGTCAACACAGACCAGCGACACGGCCTGACCGGCTGCCCCCGCGCGACCCGTGCGACCGATCCGGTGCACATAGTCTTCGGAGACGTTCGGCAGCTCGAAATTCACCACATGGGGCAGTTCGTTGATGTCGATCCCCCGCGCTGCGATGTCGGTTGCCACCAGCACCTGGAGGGAGTTGTCCTTGAACCCGGCAAGCGCGCGGGTCCGCGCGCTCTGGCTCTTGTTGCCATGAATGGCGAGCGCGCTGATGCCGACCTTCTCGAGATATTCGGCCAGGCGATTGGCGCCGTGCTTGGTGCGCGTGAAGACCAGCACCTGAAACCAAGCCCGCTCGCGAATGAGGTGCGCAAGGAGCTCTTTCTTCGCGTCGCGATTGACGAGCAGAACCGTCTGCTCCACCGCCTCGGCAGGTGCGTTACGACGCGCCACTTCGATACTGGCCGGCCGATCGAGAAGGCCATTGGCGAGCGAGCGGATGTCGTCAGAAAACGTGGCGGAAAACAGCAGGTTCTGCCGCTTCTTGGGCAGAAGCGACAGCACCCGCCGGATGTCGTGAATGAAGCCCATGTCGAGCATTCGGTCGGCTTCATCGAGCACCAGGATTTCGACGGATGACAGATCCACCGTACGCTGCGACACATGGTCAAGAAGCCGCCCGGGGGTAGCCACCAGAATGTCGACACCGCGACGCAGCTGATCGATCTGCGGGTTGATGTTGACCCCGCCAAACATGGCCATCGAACGCAACGGCAGGTGCCGGCCATAGTCGCGCACGCTCTCCTCGACCTGCGCGGCCAGTTCGCGGGTGGGCGTGAGGACCAGGGCACGAATGCCTGGGCCTCGGGCGTGCCGCGCCTGGCCTGCATGGGGGCGGCCTGCGTGAGCGCCGGCACGCGGGGCCGGATCGGCCGCCTGGGCAGGCGCCGCCTGCATGAGGCGCTGCAGAATGGGCAACACAAATCCGGCGGTTTTTCCGGTGCCGGTCTGGGCAGCGGCGAGTAAATCACCGCCCGCCAGCACAGCGGGAATCGCCTGGGTCTGGATGGGGGTGGGCTGGGAATAACCGAGTTCGGTGACCGCGCGAACCAGCGGTTCGGCGAGGCCGAGAGAAGAAAAGCTCATGGAGTTCCGTCAAGGCGATGCACTGCGTCGACCTGCCGACCAGCCTGAAGGCTGCGGCACCAGTCGGGAAGACGGAGAGGATCGTCGGGGGGAGGAGGGAAGGCAGCGAACGGACTGGATGATCGCCGACCCGCAGTATACCCGGCTGGCAATGACCTGTGTTGCGTCGCAGCATCACCGCCGATGGGCGGCCCGGTACATGGCCGACAGCGAGCCTTTCAGAAGGGCGGCTTGATGACCTGTGCGCAAGTGCCACGGATCAGGGTGATGTTGCGGCCATCCTGAGTGCTGATGGATTGGGTGAACGAGCCGTTGCTGCGGTCGATCACGAACTCTTCCTTGCTGATGGTGACGCCGAAGCGCTGGAACATGGCGGGGCGGCTTACGATGAGGCGCGGACCGACAACAGTGAGATTGCCCGCACGCCCCTCTGAGATGGACAGTCGCCCCTGGTACCAGCCCGACTTGCGGTCGAAATCGATCTGGGCAAGTGACATGCGCGCGGGTTCGTTGGCGTTGATGCCGAGCGCGAGCTGCCCATCGAGATCGAGCTGCAGCTCACAGATGAGGTCTATCATGCCCGTGCGCCGCTGGGCGAGGATGTCCTGCGGAATTTCAGGGGCGCTGCTTTCATCGAACACCATGTTCACAAGGCCGTAGATACTGGCCGTGAGCAGCGCGCCGATCACGATACCGCC
>CAMBZS010000241.1 GCA_945872335.1 Bordetella parapertussis
GGTGATGAATACCGCAGGCAGATCGGTCAGTTCACGAATTTCAAGGTGGCCGGTTTCATTGGTACTGACATTCACAAACGCAGCGTAGCCCTGTTGCTCAGCGAGGATCGCGTTCCGGATGACTTCGCGGCTGGCGAGGTGAAAGGAGCTATCCGACTGATCAACCCCGGGGAAGGTGCGGCTCACACCGTGAAACTCGAAGTCGAACTGCGCGCCCAGCAGCGCTCTCGCATGGCTGCGCGCGGACTGCTGATAAACGCTCCAGATCGCAGCGTCGGAATCGGAAGAACTGCTTTGTAGCCAGAGTTTTCGGGTCGTGGTCATGAAGGGGCCTCAGTCAGCGCGGATGCCTGCTTGCGTGATCACGCGCTGCCAGGTTTTTCGTTCGTCGCTCACCTGCGTGGCGAGCGCCTCGGGGGCCGTACCCACCGCAGCAATGCCGCGGCCCAGCAGGTCGCTCACCATGGCGGGATCTCGCACAATGGCGGTGAGCTCACGCGACAGCCGATCGATGATCGGTCGTGGGGTGCCCGCTGGCACGAAGATCGCAAACCAGCCGCTGACGTCCACGCTTCGCAGACCCGCATCGGCCATGCCGGGGAGATCGACGGTGGGCGAGCGCTCGCGGCTGCTCACCGCGAGTGCGCGCAGCCGCCCCGCCTGATGCTGCGGCATCACGAGCTGCACCGAGTCAAAGACCAACTGAATGCGGCCGGCGATGAGGTCGGTCATTGCGGGCGCCGCGCCCTTGTAAGGCACGTGAGTCATCTCGATGCCCGCTTCTCGCCGCATGAGCTCCATGGCGAGGTGAGACGTGCTGGCGTTTCCGGCCGACCCGTAGGTGAGCTGTCCCGGGTGCTTCCTGGCATGCTCGACCAGTTCGGCCACGGTTTTTGCGGGCACCGAAGGATGCACCGCCAGCACCATGGGATAGGTGCCCAGCAGGCTTACCGCTGCGAGGTCGCGTTCAGGGTCGTAGCTGATCGATTTGAGGAGTGAGGGGTTCACCACGATCGGACCCGGGTAGGCAAAGAGCAGCGTGTAGCCGTCGGGCGCGGCACGGGCCACCACCTCGGCGCCGATGCTGCCCCCCGCGCCTGCGCGATTCTCGATCACCACGGGCTGACCCAGGCGCTCGGCGAGCCGCGCGCCCACCACACGCGACACCACGTCGGTCATGCCTCCAGCCGCGATGGGCGTCACCATGCGGACCGGGCGGTTGGGATAGTCCTGCGCCGAGGCCGCAGTCGAAGCAAACAGCAGCGCCGACGCAAGCGTGCCGATGAGCGATCGCCGAATGGGCAGTTTCATGCAGTCTCCTCAATGAAGCGGGCAGAGAATCACACGTGCTAGCATCAAATGCAACAAAGAAACCGAAACGTGCCCGTGCACACCGTGACTGGTGGCGCGTGAGCAAAATTTCCCCGGAGACAGCAGCGTGAAGGCTTCATCGATCGGCCACGATTTTCCGGCTGGCATGGCCCTGGTGGTGGGGGCAAGTGGCGGAATCGGCCAGGCTATCGCGCGCCGGCTGGCCGCCGCTGGCTGCACGGTCGTGCTCACCTATCGGCGAGGGCGCGTGGCAGCGGAGGCCTGTGCAGGCAGCATTCGCGAGGCGGGCGGCGCGGCAGAGTCGCTCCATCTTCCCCTTGATGATCCGGGCACGGTGGAGACCGCGCTCCGTCCTGTGGCAGAGCGACTCGGCGCGCTTCACACGGTGGTCTACGCGGTGGGCGCGGACATCTCCATGACCTATGTGGCCAACATCGATCCCGCAGAGTGGCGCCAGACGATTGACGGCGATCTGCACGGTTTTTTCAGTATCACCAAAGCCTGCCTGCCGCTCATGCGACAGGCAGGCGGCGCTTCTTTCGTTGCCATCACCACTGCGGGTCTGGACCGGCACCCGCCCCTCGATATTCTCTCAACGGTCCCCAAGGCGGGTATCGAGGCGGTCATCCGCGGCGTCGCGCGCGAGGAAGGGCGCTTTGGCATTCGCGCCAATTCCGTGGCGCCCGGCATTGTGGATGGGGGGCTGTTTGACCGGCTTCGCGAGCGCGTGACCCCGGAGTTTGTCGAAGCGATGAAGCGAAACACGGCGCTACGCCGCTTCGGTTCGCTTGATGAGATCGCTGATGTCGCGGTGTTTCTCGCCTCCCGTCAGGCGGGTTATGTCACCGGCCAGCACCTTGCTGTGGACGGGGGATATTCGGTTTGAAGCGCAACGACGAACAACTCGAGCGGGCGGTCGCACCCCTTCACGGGCTCACGGTGGGCGCGGCGCTCCGGCGGTCGGCCGAGAGGTTTGGCGCGCTCGAGTTCATCAAGTGTCAGGATCAGGTGTCCACCTTCGCCGAGGTCGACGCCGATGTCGATCGGCTGGCGGAGAGCCTGCTCGGGCTGGGTCTGTCGCGTGGCGATCATGTGGCGGTGTGGCTCACCAACTCGCGTGAATGGGCGATCACGTTCCTCGCCTGTGCGCGAATCGGTGCAGTGGTGGTGCCAATCAATACGCGCTATACCGCCTCTGAAGCGGGCTACATCCTCGCGCAATCCGACTCGCGCGCTCTGGTGATGACCCGTCGCATGTGGGGTAACGACTACTGGGCGATGCTTTGCGAGGCGGCCCCGTCGCTTGCAAGCTGCGCGTCAGTCGAGTTGTCGGCCACCGAGTTGCCCAAGCTTGCCCGACTGATCGCGGTGGGCGCCGATGCGCCCGCCTGCGCGCTCTCGTTCGAGTCGCTCTGTTTGGCAGGCACCGGGCACGGCGCCCTGGCGAACCATGCCGGTCAGCACCGGCCGGTACGCCCACTCGCCGATGCCGAGCGCGCGGTCACGCCCGATGACCCCCTCATCATCGTCTACACCTCGGGCACCACGGGCAAGCCCAAGGGCGCCATGCACAACCACCATGTGATCCGGCAGGCCACCCGGGTTGGGCTCCGCCTGGGCCTGGAGGCGGGTGGCCGGGCGCTGGGCCACCTGCCGCTTTATCACGTCGCGGGTCTCTACATGTCGTTCGTGCCCGCGCTCACGCTGGGCGGCTGCTATGTGGCCATGCCGCAGTGGGACACCGCTGCCGCAATCGAATTGCTCGAGCGTGAGCGGATCAGCTGCTTTGGCGGCATTCCCACCCATTTCGTCGATCTGGCCAACCATCCGGCCATGCAGGGGCGGCAGCTGCCTGCGCTCAAATGCGCATGGATCGGCGGGGCACCGGTGATGCAGTCCACCTTCGGCCAGTTCATGAAGGCGCTGGGGCTCGAGCAGCTCATGTCTACCTACGGCATGACCGAGAACACCATCTCCACCACCTTCAATCTGCCTGATGATCCGATCGAGGTCTGCTGCATGAACCTTGCGCCCATCCTGGGCCCGAGCGAGGTTCGGATCGCTGACCCTGCCACGGGCGCCGAGCTCGCGCCGGGTGAGGTGGGCGAGGTGCAGTGCCGCGGTGAAACCGTGATGATGGGCTACTACCGCAACCCCGAGGCCACGCGCGAGACCATCACGCCCGAGGGCTGGCTTCGCACAGGCGACCTGGGCACGCTCGATCAGCGTGGCTATCTTTCGATCACCGGGCGCCTGAAGGAAATGTTCAAGACCGGTGGCTCCAACGTCTATCCGGTGGAGATCGAACAGCATCTTGCGCGGCACCCGGCGGTTCGCATCGCTGCCGTTGTCGGCATACCGGATGAACGGCTGGGCGAAGTGGGGTTTGCATTCGTCGAGTTGCTCGATGGCGAAGGTTTTACGATCGATGACCTGCGAGCGCATTGCCGCGGTGCGCTCGCCGACTATAAAGTGCCGCGGTTTGTCTGCCCGGTGCCGGCGCTGCCGCGCACCAGCACTGCAAAGATCCAGCGTTCGGCGCTTCCTGCGCTTGCGCAGGCGGAGATTGCGCGCCGCCGCGCCGTGCAGTCTGTCTGATCGGCAACACCACCCAGTCCGCGCAAAGCCCCATGCGAGGCGCCATCTCGATCCGTGAAGTGGCCAATCGGGCGGGGGTGGCCATTGGCACCGTGTCGCGGGTGATCAACGCCCATCCGTCTGTGAGTGCCGACCGGCGAGCGCGGGTGCTTGAGGCGATTGCTGCGCTGGGTTACATACCCGACATGGTTGCGCAGAGCATGCGCAACCGCCGGTCCATGACGCTTGCCTGCGTCATGCGCGATTTCACCGTGCCCACGCTCAGCCTGTTCGTCGATGCCATGCAACGAGAGGTCGAGCCCCACGGGTTTTCCACGATGGTGGCCTCCAGTGGCCACGAGGTGACGCGCGAGATCTCGCTTTTGAAAGGCTTGCGGCAGCGACGGATCGACGGACTGGTCATTGCTTCGTCGTCCGAGCGCTCGCGCACGCTGCTGTCGGCGATGCGCGGGGCTGGATTTCCGATTGTGCTGATCGATCGCCGCGCACCCGCCGAATTCGATTCGGTAGGCGTCGAGCACGCCCAGGGCGTTGCAAGCGCCGTGGCATATCTCTCTGAACTGGGGCACCACCGAATTGCGATGCTGTCGGGGGAGGCGGGCCTGCATCCGGCCCGAGATCGTCTGGCGGGGTATCGGGCCGGCATGCTGCATGCGGGCCTCAAGGTCAAAGACCGGTGGGTGCGCATGACCTCGTTCAGCCCCGAGGCGGGCTACGAACAGACCCGGGCCCTGCTTGCACTCAAGGAACGACCCACCGCCATCATCGCCGGGGGGTCATCGCTACTGCCTGGCGTCATGCTGGCTGCCCGGGAGGCGGGGCTCGGCGTACCCGATGATCTTTCTGTGATCGCAGGTGCCGACAGCGATCTTGCCCGACTCTCCAGCCCCGGGGTGACTGCGGTCTGTTGGCCGCATGATGTGCTGGGTCGGGCCGCCGGTCGTTTTCTGGTTCAGCGTCTGGCCGACCCGGCGGTGTCGCGACAGTCGCTCACCGTACGCGCCGAACTGGTGGTTCGCGGTTCGTGTGCGCCGGTGGCGAACCGGGCGGGATTGACTTCCTGAGCGTCCGGCTGAACAATCTGCGGCGCTCAAGGGGGGATCGGCGATTGCAGTCACTGCGCCGTCTCCCCGGATTTTTCTGAAAATTTGGAAACGTTTCAACATGCGACGAATCGGGATTGATGTGGGTGGCACCTTCACCGATGTGGTGATGGTCGATGATGCATCGGGCCAGGTCTGGTCTACCAAGGTGTCTACCACGCCCGCAGATCGCGTGATGGGCGCCATGAACGGCTTTCGCCGGATTCTCGAACTGAGCGGCACCGCCCCGGCGCAGGTCGGTTTCATTGGCCATGGCACCACGATGGCCACCAACATGATCGTGGAGGGGAAGGGGGCGCCGACCGCCCTCATCACCACCACCGGCTTTCGCGACATTCTCGAACTGCGCAGGCTCTCGCGCCATGACCGCGCCGACCTCTACGACCTGCAGTTCAGGAATCCGCGCCC
>CAMBZS010000242.1 GCA_945872335.1 Bordetella parapertussis
GGCGAGCGACATCAGTCCACCGGTCTGCGCTGCAGCAAGACCGATCGCCGATACAAATTGCTTCGGATTGAGTTCGAGGACAGCGGCTGCGCCAGCCACTGCCGACAGGTGCCCGAGTATCGACGTCGGATGCCAACCCCGGGCAGCAAGCCGCTCGCCAACACCCTCAAGGCCCAGACGCGCACCCACCTCAAAGCCTGCGGCGAATGCGGCGAGCATGCGGGTACCGCTGAGACCGTGACCGTACCCGAGCGCAAGCACAGCGGCGAAAGTCGGTGCCCCCGGGTGCAACAGCGAGGCAATGTGGAAATCATCGAAGTCGAGGGTATGCGCGGCCGCGCCATTGACCAGCGCCGCAGGCGCCGGCGCCATCCGGTTGCCGTCGAGCGTGAGTGCCATGCCCCCGGACTGCCAGCCCCTCGCCACCCTCGCCAGTGAGCGCGTCTGCGGATCGGCCATACCGGCCAGTGTCACCGCAAACCAGTCGACGATGGCACGCTTGGCTGCGTCAACAACCGGCGCCGGAAGTGGGCTTCGAGTCACCCGTTGGTACTGCGTCAAAGAGGACAAAAGCGCAGGATGGTCGGAATTCGCGAGCGACGCGACATCTGCGCTGACCTGGTCTGAATGACGAACGGGCACTGTCATGGCATGAACGATACCCCATGCCGCCTGCACCGCCCGCTCGGGTGGCGGACATACGTTTCATTCGCGACAGTCCCCAAAGTCCTGTTCGTGGCAGGATTCGGCTACGCCCGTATCGATTTGCGGGCTGTCGCCCCCTCCGACTGAGCCGATGTCCAATTCAAGTCCCAACCACCGATCGCCCCCGCAACAACTGCCGCTCGCGATCGGCTACATGATGATCATGGGTGCAGTCTGGGGTCTGCAGATCTCGCTCGCGAAAATAGGCTCCCAGCATCAGGTCGACCCGGTTGCCTGGATGGTGTTTGTGAACGCGGTCGGTGCCCCTGCCCTGCTCCTGATCGCCGCCTTGCGTGGCACGAACCCGCTCTCCCTGCTGCCCCACAGCCGCTACGCCCTCATTGCTGGCGTCACGGCAATCGCCATCCCCAACACGCTGGTCGTCCTGGTGATGGCGCATGTCCCCGCGGGGCTTGCAGCGGTGCTGAACACCCTGTCGCCCCTTATTACCTACGCGCTCGCGCTGGCGTTCCGGATGGCACCGCTGCAGGGCCTTCGAATCGCCGGGCTCGGGTTCGGCGTGGCCGGGACAATGATGGTGCTGCTGCCCCGGGCGAGCCTCCCGGATCCGTCGATGACCCCCTGGGTGATCGCTTGCCTGCTGGTGCCGTTTTCCTATGCGGTCTCGAATATCTACATCGCGCGCCAGCGGCCATCGGCAGTTGACTCGATCGCACTGGCCGGCGCGATGCAGGCCGGATCGTTGATCTGCCTGCTTCCGTTAGGGCTGCTTCATGGCCTCCATCTGCCACTTCCGCCCGCGCACGCCGGCGACTGGGCCCTGATCGCGCATGCTTCGTTCAGCTGGATCGGCGCGTTGCTGTTTTTCGAAGTCATGCGGCTGGCGGGCCCGGTGTTTTTCAGTCAAACCGGCTTTCTGGTTACGCTCTGGGGTGTCTTCTGGGGCTGGCTGTTTTTTGGCGAAGCACACAGCGTGTGGGTCTGGGGTGCGATGATCGCCATCTTCGCGGGCCTGGCTCTGGTTACTCGCGCAAGTCGCTAGCCCTCTCAATTTCGAAGGAGCTTCTCCATGCAGGACGATCTATCGCCCGGTTTCATCCGGGAATTGCTGGCCGCGCAAGGCTGCCCGATCGATGAAGCCGACGCTGCCCTGATCGCCGCCAATCTCGGCGCACAGCTGCGAACCGCTCACAATGCCTACGGTGAACTGGCCTTTGAGGCCGAGCCTTCAGGGTTCGATGCCGCCATGCGACAGGGAGCAATCCGATGAGCGCGCTGCATGACATGACACTGGCCGAGGCCGCCGCCGCACTGCGGGCCCGGCGCGTATCGGCTGTCGAGCTCCTGCAGGCGCAGCTTGCCCGGGCCCGTGCAGTGCAACCCGCAATCAACGCCTTCATCCGGATCGACGAGGAACCAGCCATGGCTCAGGCCCGTGCGCTCGACAGCGAGGCTGCGCGGGGACATTTCCGGGGCCCGCTGCACGGCGTCCCGATGGCCCACAAGGACATGTTCTACCGTACCGGGCTGGTCACCACCTGCGGCTCGGCGATCCGCCGCAACGTGCACGCCGACACCACCGCCACCGCGCTCGAACGACTCGATGCAGCGGGCGCCATCGACTTCGGCACGCTCAACATGGCCGAATTCGCATACGGCCCCACCGGCCACAATGTGCATGTCGGCGCCGCGCGTAATCCATGGAACACCGCGCACATCACCGGTGGATCTTCCAGCGGCTCGGGCGCTGCGGTGGCTGCCCGTGCGACCTTCGGCGCGCTGGGATCCGATACCGGTGGGTCAGTCCGACTGCCCGCCTCTTTATGCGGTGTGACAGGTCTGAAGGTGAGCTATGGCCGCGTGAGCCGTGCGGGCGCCATGCCGCTCTCCTACTCCATGGACACAATCGGGCCGCTCGCCCGAACCGCACTCGACTGCGCGCTCATGCTGCAGGTACTCGCCGGCGCCGATCCGCGCGACCCTACGACGCCAGCACAGCCTGTTCCCGACTATGCCGCCCGCCTTAGGCAACCCTTGAGCGGACTTCGCGTGGGCGTGCCCAATCAGTTCTTCCATGACGACCTGGACCCGGTGGTCGCGCGCTGCATCGATGAAGCACGCAAGGTCCTTATCAGCCTGGGCTGCCGGATCATCCCGGTTGATCTCCCGGACATGCGGGCCGCCGAGGTCGCTGCCACCCATGTGATCGCCGCCGAAGCGGCCACGCTCCACGGCAATTGGCTGCGGACCCGGCCGCAAGACTATTCGCCCCAGGTACGGGCCCGGTTGATGCGAGGCCTGGCGGTGCCCGCCTCGCGCTATATCGACGCCCTGCGCCTGCGGGGCGAGCTGTTGCAGCGATTCCTGTCTGAGGTCTTCAACCAGGTTGATGTGCTTCACATACCCAGCCTCGCCATCCCCACCCCTACCCTGGCCGAGACCGACGTGGGCGGCGGCGCACCGATGGATCGGATCCTCGCTTTGCTCACACGCCTGCAGCGGCCGCTCAATTTTCTCGGTCTGCCGTCGATTGCTCTGCCTTGCGGAGAGACTCCCAGCGGCATGCCCGTGGGCATGCAACTTGCCGGGCGGCCCTTCGCGGAAGACGTCATTCTCCATCTGGCGCACGCGTTCCAGCAGGTCACCCCCTGGCACGCGAGACAACCGGCGACAGGCTGAACAAGTTCCTCCCTGGCCCCTGCGCGCCATCTAAAGTTCGCGACGTTACAGTCGATTGCCTATACACGGGCAATATCCGATTCGCTACGCCCGTTTTAAAGGGACGGGTTGATGGATTTCGGATTCTTCAGGTCGGCGTCGCGCGGTTCCTTTCGGCTGGTTTCCTTGAACGAGTCGGGCGGCGGGCGGCAGCTTGAGATCCCCCCCGGCCGTACCACGCGAATCGGCGCCCTGACAGGCGAAACCTTCGAAGTCATCGATCCTGCAACTGGCCGCGCAGTCCGCAAGCTGAGCGCGCGCCGAATCGGCCGCGCCCTTTACCTTCAGCTCGGCGACGCGGGCGCAGCCACGCTGGTCAT
Source organism: Bordetella parapertussis (assembly GCA_945872335.1). GTDB lineage: Bacteria > Pseudomonadota > Gammaproteobacteria > Burkholderiales > Burkholderiaceae_E > SYIM01. Next base: position 3,705 of record CAMBZS010000242.1, read on the forward strand.
CGAAAATTTTTTCGCTAACGCCTCGGAAGGGCTGGACCGGCTGCTTGCACGTAGCGAGCGGGACGGCAGGCTCCGCTACCTCACCGCTGACGGCGAGCCACTTGGCATTGAAGCCCTGGACGGCACCCCCCAGACGCTGAATCTGGCGGTCTGGAGCCCGCCGCCCGCCGCGGTGGAGGCGCCTGTGGCCCCCCCAGCCCCGCCAGTCGTGACGACCGACGCGGGCACCGGTTCCAGCGCCGACGCCACCGGAGCCGGCAAGGGCCTGGGAAGCTCGACCGGCGTCCTGCTGGGCGGCCTGGGCCTTGCTGCAGCCGCTGGCGGCGGCGGCGGTGGCGGCGGTGGCGGCGGTGGTGGGGGCGGTGCTGTGGCTGCACAGATACCCGCGCCGCCTCCGCGCCCGCTTTCCGTGTTTGCCGACGAGGCGAAGACCGATGGCGCGCTGTCCGGCACCGAACTCTCCGACGGCACCACCATCACGGTCCACCTCGCAGCAGGAACCCTGGCTGGCCAGCGGCTGACGCTCATCCTGCGGGCGCCTGACGGCACCTCTGCCGAATTGAGTCAGCCGCTGACCGACGCCCAGGTCGCTGCCAAGGTGGCGGTGCGTACGCTCACCGCGGCTGACTTCGCCCAGAAGGGGCTGAACCCGATTGGCGGCGCCTGGAAGGTGGAAGCGCGGATTGACGACAGCTACGGACAATCCAGCGCTCTCAGCGCTTTTGACTTCTCGGTGGACGCCGCCATCGACGTGTTGCTCACCGTCACCGCCGGCCCGGTCAGCACCGGGGTCGGAATCCGGGCCTTTGACACGCTGGGTCGCCCGATCCGCCTCTACGACACCAACGATCAGCTGCGCGACTACATCCCGGTTGAAACTGATGGTGCAGCGCGATTTCGGATCCGGAACATCGGCTACACCGGTCCCGTGATGTTCCGGGCAGTAGATCTGAATGGCACGGCCCCCAACTTCGACGATGAAGTCTCGCGTGAAATGCGCTCGCTTGGCATTGACCTGCGGGCTGTCGAAGTCATCGACGCCGCCAATCCCAAATACCGCAAGGTCGGCGACAGTGTCTTGTTCGAAGTCAACCTCACCCCGCTCACCGAACTCGCCGCCCGCCTGTCCGGTGCGACCGAGACCAGCGCACCGGCCCAGGGCGCATCGGTCATCGCAGCCAACCAGCAGGTGGCCAAGGCCTTTGGACTGGAAGGCGTGTCGATCACCGATCGGCCCGTCGCCACCAACTCGCCCCAATTCATGGCTGGCAATCGCACGGTGCTCACCGACGCCGAAAAATACGGGCTGGCGCTGGCGAAGTTGTCGGGGGTGGATTCGCTCAACAATGGCCGCCTCTCTGACACGCTCGAGCAATTCGAGCGGTCGCTCAAGGAGAGCGCCGCCAACAGCAAACCTGGCGAGTTGTCGGCACTTGGACGTGATCTGCTCGACCAGGGCCGCGACGTGGCACTCGCGGCCGCAAAAGAAGGAACCGGAACCTTCGTGAGCGCAACACCCGCCATGCCGATGCGCACGCTCCTCGGTGAACTGCGTATCGATTCGCAGACCCTGGACGATGGCGGACTCACGATCAAGGGCCAGGCCCTTCCCGGCGGACAGGTGTTGCTTGACGTCATCTCGCCGGAAACCGGCTCGGGCAAGCTCGGCCCTTTCGCGGTCGACGCCAACGGTTCGTTCAACATCCGGGTGCCCGCCAAGGCGATCG
>CAMBZS010000243.1 GCA_945872335.1 Bordetella parapertussis
CGCTGATCAAGGACCCGATCTCAGCCATCTCGGTCGGCATGGCGCTGATGTTCGGCACCGCCGGGCTGCCGCACATCCTGATGCGTTTCTTCACCGTGCCCAACGCCAAGGAAGCACGGAAGTCGGTCGGCTGGGCCACCACCTGGATCGGCTACTTCTACATCCTCACCTTCATCATCGGCTTCGGCGCCATCACCAATCTGGTCCCGAACCCGGCCAACTACTTCGTCGATGGCGAGATCGCCAAGGGCCTGCTTGGCGGCGGCAACATGGCGGCGGTGCACCTGGCCGGCGCGGTGGGCGGTAACTGGTTTCTGGGTTTTATCTCGGCGGTGGCCTTTGCCACCATCCTGGCGGTGGTGGCCGGTCTGACGCTTTCGGGCGCCTCGGCGGTCTCGCACGACCTGTACGCTTCGGTGTGGCGTCATGGCCGTGTCGACCAGGCGCAGGAGCTGCGCGTCTCCAAGATCACCACCGTCGCGCTGGGCGTCGTCGCGGTGGTTCTCGGCATCGCCTTCGAGAAGGAGAACGTCGCCTACATGGTGATGCTGGCCTTTGTGATTGCTGCCTCGGCCAACTTCCCGGTGCTGTTCATGTCGGTGTTGTGGAAGGGCTGCACAACCAGGGGCGCAGTGGTCGGCGGCTTCGTCGGCCTGTTGGCGGCTGTAACGCTGACCATCGGGTCGGCCAGCGTGTGGGAAAAGGCGATGCACTACCCGGCGGGGTCGGTCTGGTTCCCGTACGACTCGGCGGCAATCTTCTCGATCCCGGCGGCGTTCATCACGATCTGGCTGGTCTCGCTGCTGGACCGCAGCGCGCGCGGCGATCAAGACCGAGCTGGCTTTCAGGCGCAGCAGGTGCGTTCGGAAACCGGCATCGGCGCCGCAGGGGCGAGCGGGCACTGAGCGCGAATTTGGGGTCAGAGTCTGAGGGATCCCCACGAATTTAAGTGGTGGCTACGCATTCGCTAAAGACAATTGCGGTGATTTTCCCGGTGGCTTGGCGCCATGCAAGCATGCCAACGCGCATCCGTTGAGCGATAAGTCGCATACCGTTGGTGAAGACCGAGAGCACGTTGCGAGGGCGCTCGGTATTGGCCTGCAGCGCGTAGTGCTTCTGGGCATTGATCCCGGCCATGCCGGTGATCCAGGCGCATAGGGTCGCGATAGCCGCGATCATCAGCAGGATTGAAATGCGCCGCGGATCCCGGCCGAGGTTTTGCCGAAGCCCAAAGCCACCACGATGCGCCTTCAGATCGCGGAAGCCCTCCTCAATGCTCGTGCGCCGGCGGTACAACTCGACTACGCGTTTCGCCGTCTGGTAAGGACGTGGCAGGTTGCTGAGCAGCAGCCAGGGCGTGCGCTCACTGTGGGCGCGCTTGAGGCTTTGCGCGTCCTTGCGCGGTCGACCCTGCAGTCAGACGCTGACGCCCGCGCGGCGGCTTGCGGTAGAGATAGGCTTCAGTAGTCAGTGTCGCGGCTTGTGGGATATCTGGACGGTGCCGAGTGCGCGTGGCGCGTGCATAGAGAGACCTGCCGGAAATCCACCCGCTGCTGGCGGCCAGTTGCAGAGAGTCACGCCCCAGATTCCGGCCGATGTAATACCAGCCCATCTCCTCAACCTGTCTGAACCCCACCGCCTTGACGCACTACTTGACCAATACTGGACTCAGGAATGGTCTGATGCCCCGATTCACTTTCAGTGAACATTAGTTATCGGGACCGGCTCTAGACCAAACTGCTACTGAAAGCGGGGAGCGTCGCTTGTCCGACATCCGCAGAATAGTTTTTACTCTGACCCTGAGGGCTCCCCGTTACGGATGGAAGATATAGACGCCCCCCTCTCGACCCGAGGGCTACCATCGATGATGGATAACTCAAGTGGTTGACAGGCCACTGATGCAAAACCAGGAGGCGTCTATATCTTCGATACCCCTCACCGACCGCGTGCGATGGCGGCCCCTGCCGCATGCGCGCCGTTGGCGTTGGAAAGCCGCGTAAACCATCGCGCCAATGCACTGTCGGTCTCGAGTGGTGGATAGGGGCTCAGAATGTCGGCCCACTTCAGCACGCCGAACAATACGAAGTCGGCGAAGGCCGGCTGTTCGCCGCTCAGGTAGTCGCATGTCGCCAGCACTTCTTCGAATGGCGCGAGCGCCGCGACGAGCCCGGCGCGGCCGGACGTTTCGTCGGCCTGCAATGTCTCGAAATTGCCGAAGCGCGGCTCACGGGTCTCCCGCAGGTAGGCCGCTGATGCGGGATCCATATGAGACCACGCCTGGGCCAACGCGACTGGCGCCGCGGCGGGAAACACCGCTTTTGCGCACAAGGCAATCACCAGCCGCGCATGGGCCTGCAGCGCGGGGCTGTTGAGCACGATTGGCGTCGTCGGATACTGGTGATCGAGGTAAAGCGCGATCTCCCAACTGTCCCCGACCCAGCGCTCACCGTCGCGGATGATCGGCACCGCGCGATGACCGGACGCGTCAGTCGCACTGCGATCGGAGAAGCGCCACGGGATGACCGTGAACGGCAGACCCTTATGCAACAAGGCCATGCGCACGCGCGAGGCATAGGGGCTGAACAACAGCGTGCCGTCGGCGCTGGCAAGATCGTAGAGCTGAATCGTCATCGCGGGCATCCTCGGAATCGGCGGGCCGGGCCGGGCCGGGCTGTGTGGTTCGACGGGGTCCGTAATATCGCGGCCTTTTCGAGAGGTTCGTTCGTTGCCGGAGTGTAATTCGAATCCGGTCAGCAGGCCTAACGTGGTCCCCACGCGTCGACCGCTCGAATCCCGCGATGCCCGGAAGGATGGATTCGCAAACGCTTGGGCGTTTGCGTAACGGCGCGGGGCGCGCTACGCGCGTCCAGATTCGTGTTGCGAATCTGTCGAACCTTGGGCGATGCGACTCGGCCTCCGAACGCTCAAGACATAAAAAAACCGGCATTAAGCCGGTTGTTTTATGTCTGGCGCGCCCGGAAGGATTCGAACCTCCGACCCCCTGGTTCGTAGGCCGGGCGGCGCGTCAGGGGCTATTATTTATCAACGACTTGCGACACCTGCCAGTGTGCTAATGAGCGTCAATGACATGAAAACGAATCCAGATCGGGGAGCGCGTTAGCACACTTTCCGGCACACCCGGTGTGCTTCGTCGTGACGCCAGAGTGCGGAACTCGTGGGAGGCCCCTTATACTTTGGCCAACCCAGTCATGCGCGGATGAATCCGATGAGCAACCGTATCACCAGCGACCCCGCGATTTGTCATGGCAAGCCTTGCATCCGTGGTCTGCGCTATCCGGTCGAGTCAGTCCTGGAGTGGATGGCTGCTGGCATGACCATCGAAGAAATCCTCGCCGATTATGCCGACCTTGAGCGCGACGATATTCTCGCTGCGCTGGCCTACGCCGCCCGCCTCGCGCACGTAATTCGGGCGGAGTCTCTCACGGCGTGGAATTCCTGGGCGATGCGCAATTACGCGGTGGCCGGTGCCGGCCATGCGCCCCAATGAGGCGCTACTGTTCCCATCAGCGAGAGCGGTGTCTCGGATCACGACGACGCACATCTTCAATTAGGGCGATCTGCTGCCCGAGAAGAATCCCGCTCCATGTCACGGTCGAACCCAACTCATCTAGCGCCTCCACGGCAATGGTTGTGAGCAGTAGCTTCCGATGACCACCAACACCCACCAATTCAGACCTGGATGCAGGTTCTGGCGACTTTGGTCGAGAGAATTGCATCGGTTACTCTCCTCGGCATGCTGAACCGCCTCCGCCAGACAGCCCCGGTTGTCGCTTTGCTGATCTGTGCAGCCCTGCTGGCTACATGGCTCACGGGCGCGCACGCCCATTGGCATGTTGGCACACAGGACGACGAACACACGCTGCACGCTTGGACCGGCTTGGACTCAGACCGCGAGCATGGTCATAGCCACGAATCGAATGTCGACCGTGCCATCGACGCTGAATTCCCAAGCATCGAACATGATGATGGTGATCATTTCGATCCTCATCCCTTGTGGCTGATCCACCAGGATGGACACGAGGATATCGAGCTGCAGGCGGTGCAACCACCCGCTGGCAAATCAATGGTGGATTTGCCATTGCTGCTGTGCACCGCTGTCCTCGTTCTGACACGAACTCAAATCCCCGCTATTGCCCTCCTCACCGATCCGCCAGATCCCGAGCGAACGGACGGGTTTCTACGCCCGCCACTGCGCGGGCCACCGTCGTTCTCCGTCGCTTGAGCTAACACGCCCGGCCATGCCGGGTCTCGCTTCCACGCGCAAGGCGCTGCCGGAGCCGTCTAGCGGAGAGTCATCATGTCGTTTCTTGCCAAGAGCAGGCTTGTTGCCTGCGCGTTCCTGCTGGTCCCGATCCTTGCCCGGGCGATCGAAGCTCTCCCCGGCAAGGGTGCGCCTCTTACCCTGCAGGATGCCGTCGCGCGGACGCTGCAATTCAACCCCGAGCTTGAAGTCTTCGGGTATGAGCTGACCGCTCAGGACGGACGCATGCGCCAAGCGGGAGCAGCACCCAACCCCGAACTCGTGATTGATGTCGAGGATGCCTTGGGCACCGGCTCCAGGAATGGTTTCTCGGGGGCGCAGACGACGATCAGCCTGCGTCAGGTGTTGGAACGCGGTGCCCTCCTGCGGCGCGTTGCCGTCGCCAGTGAGGGCCGCAATCTGCTTGAGGCCGAGCTCGCCGAGAAGCGGCTCGACGCTGCGAGCGAGGCCGCGCGCCGCTTCATACAGGTACTTTCTGAGCAGGCCCGTTTGCAGCTCACTCACGAAGCAACCGAGCTGGCCGAAAAGACCCTGGAAGCCGCCCGCCTGCGCGTGCAGGCGGCCAAAGCCCCGGAGGCAGAGCTGGCCCGTGCAGAAGTCGCCCTCTCGCGCACTCGGCTGGAGCACGAGGACGTGGTGCACGAGCTGCTTACAAGCCGTCGCCAGCTCGCAGCCCTCTGGGGCGATACCGACGCGGCGTTCGGCGAGGCGCAAGGGCAGCTCTCGCAATTGCCTGCGCTCGCGCCCTACGAGAGCCTTAGCGCCCGCATCCGGAGCAATCCCAGCCTGCTCAGGTTCAGCTCCGAGGCGCGCTTACGCGAGGCGGAAGTCAGGTTGGCCGAGCAGCGCCGCAAACCCGCGTGGACAGTCACCGCGGGCTTGCGCCGCTTTGAGGACGGAGATGACTATGCCGCAGTGGTCGGCCTCTACATCCCGCTGCCCTTCCGCGACCGCGGCGATGGCGCCATTGCCACTGCACTTGCCATGCTCGAACAAGTGGATGCCAGCCGCGCCGCCACCGAAGTACGTGTGCTGACCCAGTTGTTCGAGCTGTTTCAAGAGCTACAGCACGCCCGCCACGTCGCAGACACGCTCGATACCGACGTATTGCCACGCGTGCAAAGCGCGCTC
>CAMBZS010000244.1 GCA_945872335.1 Bordetella parapertussis
GCACCGATCTGGGTGCGAAAGCAGGCGCGCGCGGCCGCCGAGGCAACCGCCATGCGCTATCTGGAACGCGTGCGGATCGCCGATCAGGCGCGCAAATACCCCGGGCAGTTGTCCGGCGGCCAGCAGCAGCGCGTGGCGATCGCGCGCGCGCTCTGCATGACGCCCTCGGTGATGCTGTTCGACGAACCCACCTCTGCGCTCGACCCGGAAATGGTGAAGGAGGTGCTCGACACCATGATCATGCTCGCACGCGAGGGTATGACCATGCTCTGCGTGACCCATGAGATGGGCTTCGCGCGCGCGGTGGCTGACCGCGTCATCTTCATGGACCGGGGCGAAATCGTTGAGGAAAATACGCCCGATGCGTTCTTCGACTCACCGCAAAACGAGCGTACCCGGCAGTTCCTGAGCCAGATTCTGGATCGGTGAGCGCAGCGGCCCGCGCCTCGGCCAACAACCCGCCTCAGGCGGGATTTTCCCCCGCCGCCTGTGCCGCCCACATGCGCGAATACACGCCGCTAGCGGCGAGCAGCGCATCATGCGTGCCGCGCTCCACGATCCGGCCGGCCTCGAGCACCAGAATCTGGTCGGCATCGACGATAGTCGACAGGCGGTGCGCAATGACGAGCGCCGTTCGCCCGGCCGCCGCCGCGCGCAGGGCCTGCTGAATCGCCTGTTCGTTGCGGGTATCAAGGGCCGAGGTTGCTTCATCGAGGAGCAGGACCGGCGGATTCTTCAGCAGTGTTCGCGCAATCGCCACCCGCTGCTTCTCGCCCCCCGAGAGCTTCAGGCCGCGTTCGCCCACCGGACTGTCATAGCCCTGCGGCAGCGCCGCAATGAAATCATGCAACTGCGCCGCGCGTGCCACCTGCTCGATTGCCTCGCGACTGGCCTCCGGTTGGCCGTAGGCGATGTTGTAGCGGATCGTGTCGTTGAACAGCACCGTGTCCTGCGGCACGATCCCAATGGCCGCACGCAGGCTCTCCTGAGTGACTGCGCGAATGTCCTGTCCGTCGACCAGAATACGCCCGGCGTTCACGTCGTAGAAGCGAAACATCAGACGGGCAAGCGTTGACTTGCCGGCTCCGCTCGCGCCGACCACGGCGGTGGTGGTGCCCGGCGCGATCACGAAGTCGATGTCATGGAGGATCGGACGCGCTGCGTCATAGTGAAAGCCCACGCGGTCAAACCGAATTTCCGGGCCACGCCCCACGGCTAGCGGCCGCGCATCGGGCGCATCGGAAACTTCGCGCTTTTCCGTGAGCAGCCGAAACATCCGCTCCATGTCGGTGAGCGCCTGCTTGATCTCCCGGTAGAGCACACCCAGAAAATTCAGCGGGATGTAGAGCTGGATCATGAAAGCATTCACAAGCACCAGGTCACCCAGTGTCATCTCGCCCGCGATCACGCCCGCCACCGCTCGCCACATGAGAAGCGACACCGCTACCGCAATGATGGTCGCCTGACCAAAATTGAGGAGCGATAGCGATGCCTGCGAGCGGATCGCCGCGCGCATGCGCTTTCGAAGTTCGGTGTCATAGCGCTCCGCCTCGAAGCGCTCATTGCCAAAATATTTCACCGTTTCGTAATTGATGAGTGCATCGATCGCGCGCGTGCTCGCGCGGGAATCCTGCTCGTTCATCTCGCGCCGAAAATGGGTGCGCCACTCGGTCACGCGGATCGTATAAATCACATAGACAACAAGGGCCGACAGCGCAATGAAGCCGAATGACGATTCGTAGTGCCAGAACAGATACCCGATCACCAGCGACACCTCGATCACCGTGGGCAAGATGCTGTAGAGGGTGTAGGAAATCAGGCTCGATACGCCCTGCGAGCCCCGCTCAATATCGCGCGTCATGCCGCCCATCTGGCGATCGAGATGAAACCGCAGCGACATGTCGAACAGGTGCCGGAAGACCTGCAGCACAATCGTACGATTGGCCTCATGCGTCACCCGCGAAAAAACTAGCTCGCGAAGCTCGGTAAAGAGCGACACTGACAGCCGTAGCAGACCGTAACCCACGATCAGCGCCACCGGCACCGCGATTGCCGCGCGCGCGGCCGCCTCGGGTGTGTCAAGCGCATCGACCACCGCTTTCAGTACCAGTGGCACGCCCACATTGGCGAGCTTGGCCGCCACCAGACAGGCGAGCGCAAACAGCACACGGCCACGCCAGGCCCACAAATAGGGCAGCAGCCGCGACACCGTCTGCCAGTCGCCACGAGCGGGTTGGGCGCCGGACACGGCTGAGGCAGGGGGCAGAGAGGTGGGCGCAGCGCGCCGGGCATGATCTCGCATCGGATCTCTGATTCTTTCTGGAAGGAAACCGATATTGTGCGCGCACGCAATCCGGCAAGGCCCGCCAGCAGGAACCGCCAGGCCCCCGGCATGCGATCCCACGCAACCGATCACGCCCCCGCGGAACACTCGCTCATGCTCCGCACGGGTGCCTGACGCCACACTTGCCTATGTTGCGATCGACGATTCCGGTTTGAAGCGCGAGATCCCTGTCGATGCTGCTGCGCCCTGATCGGCGGCAAGGAGCGGCGCGAGCGTCTGCACGAGTTCGCCCGCCCAGAACGCGCATCCCGCCTCACCGGGGTGAAAGCCGTCGGACGCGAGGAGCGCGCGATCATGGAGCGGCGGCAATACCCGATGAAAGGTGTCCGGGCGTGCCGCGCTCCACTGGCCGAGCGCTCGGTCATAGCGTCGCGCCTGCAGCCCCAGCCACAGTCGAAGCGGCTGCGGGAGCGCGAAGAAGCGTTCCATTGGCGGCAGTCCCGAGAACACCGCAGCATGCACCCCCAGGCGTTTGAGGCGCGCGTGCAGGCGGTCGAGATCGGCGAGCCAGCGCGCGATCGGCGTGGCACCCGTGACATCGTTCACGCCCACCACAACCAGGGCCACGTCGAAGGCTTCGGACGGCGCATGCGCCTCATCGAGACCCTGGTCGATCAGCCCGGGCAGGGCCGCGGCCGATACGCCAGTACGGGCGATCAGCTGCCAGCGGCTGGGCATCACTCCGCGCGAGGCCAGTGCGCGGATCAACTGGCCTGACAAGGCCTGCGTCTGCTCGGTGACGCCCACTCCGGCGGCCGACGAATCACCCACGATCAGCAGCCGTCCGCCCGCCCCATCACCGTCGGCTTCGCCAGCACGTGCACCTGCGGCTTCCGGAAGCCGCAGGGCAAGACGCCGAACGCGCCGACCCTGCCAGAGCATGAGCGGCGCCGCCGGCGCGAGCAGCGCCCGCGCGAGGGTCTCGCGTGGCGGGCTCAGCGCGCGAACGGCAGCGACTCGAGTCGACACTCCGTGCCCGAACCGCTCCAGTCAGCCAGTGGCCCCGACAGGTTCACGCCACGCCGGGTGGCGGTCATTTCGGCAATGATCGCAAGTGCGATCTCGGGCGGCGTGAGTGCCCCAATCGACAGCCCCGCCGGGCCCCGCAACCGATCCACTTCAGCGCGCGAGAGATCGAATTCGAGCAGCCGCTCGCGACGCCGTTCATTGTTGCGTCGCGAACCAATGGCGGCGATGTAGAACGCAGAGGTCTTGAGTGCCTCGATGAGCGCGAGGTCATCGAGTTTTGGATCATGGGTGACACACACCACGGCGCTGTTGGCATCCAGCTGCATGGCAAGCACCAGATCGTCGGGCATCTGCGAGGAGAGCGTGACGCCGGGCTGCGCCTGCCAAGTGCCGTGATACTCCGAGCGCGGGTCGCAGATCGTCACCTGGTAGTCGAGCATGAGCGCCATGTTGGCCAGATAGTGCGACAGCTGGCCGGCGCCGATCACCAGCAGGCGGTAGCGCGGGCCGTGAACGGTGCGAAGCGTCTGGCCGTCGAAGGCGACGATGTCGCCCACCTGAGCTGGCTTGAGCGTTGCCATGCCGGTCCGCATGTCGAGCGATCGCTGTACCACCTCATGGGCTTCGATTCGGGACAGCAGGTCGCGCAACCCCGACTGCGTGGAGAGCGGCTCAAGCACCACCTGCACGGTGCCGCCGCAGGGCAGTCCAAAGCGCTGAACCTCCTCGGCGGTTTCGCCATACACCGTGCTCATCGGCAGCACCGAATCGAGGTCGCCTTCGCGCAGGCGCCGGATCAGGTCGTCTTCAATGCAGCCGCCGGATACCGAACCCGCCACCTGGCCGTCGTCACGAATGATCATGAGCGAGCCAGGCGGGCGCGGCGCCGAGCCCCAGGTACGCACCACGGTGCTGAGGGTGACACGATGGCCCGCGTCCATCCACTGGATCGCGGTGCGCAGGACTTCGACATCGATGCTGTTCATGCGGACCTCCGATACGATGCAGCGCCCTGTCATTCGGGCGCGCGCGGCGGACCCGCCGCCGCGAGAGCGCAAAGGATACGGGATCCGCGGCACTGACGCAGGCGCGACCGGACAGCCCGAGCGAATCGGGGCCGAACGGGCGCAGCGCTGCCGACGGCGCGCCGACGGCAGCGGCGAACCCGCGCCTCAGTCCACCTTCACCGTATGACGGCGCGCACGTTCGACCTTCGGTAGCGTGAGCGTGAGCACGCCATCGTGAAACACCGCCTTCGCCTTCGAGCCATCAACCGCCGCGGGGAGCCCCACCGTGCGGCTGAAGGCCCCGCGCGAAATCTCGCAACGGTACAGATCGCCCGCTTCCGCCTTTTCTTCGTGCTGGGTCTCGCCCCGCAGCGTCACGCTGTCCTCACCGACCGAGATGTCGAGCTCCTTCTTTTCGATCCCGGGAACCTCGGCGCGCACCACGATATCGTCTTCGCGATCGACGATATCGATGCGCGGCAGGCGCGGCTCGACCCAACCCGCATCACCGAGCGAGGGCCAATCGGTGCGCCAGGGCCGCATCCAGCCGCGCCTGGCGATCAACCGATCAAACAGCCGGTCCATTTCATCGAACGGCGACACCACCCGCATCGGCGTAGCTTCCTGGAGTTCAGTGGTTTTTTCCTCTGCCATGGTCATGCTCCTTCTGGTTGGTCTGATAAGGTTCAATTGATCAGGAGGTGCCCGGCTCGCTACCCGCAGGCTCGCGCTCCCGGGTCACGATTTCGGTCATGGTGGCCTCGGTGAGCAGCAGCAGGCTCGCCACCGACACGGCGTTTTCAAGTGCCACCCGCACCACCCGGGTGGGGTCGATGATTCCGGCCTCGAACAGATCGACATAGCGACCGCGCGCGGCGTCAAACCCCACCGCGCCGCCGCCCGCCAGCATTCGCTCGACCACCACCCCGGGGTCAGCGGCCGAGTTGTCGGCGATCGTGCGCGCGGGCGACTCCAGTGCCCGCAGGAGAATCTGCATGCCGGTCCGCTCATCGCCCTCGGCGAGCGCAAGCTCGGCACGCAGCGCCGGCGCCGCCTGCAGCAGCGCGAGC
>CAMBZS010000245.1 GCA_945872335.1 Bordetella parapertussis
CGTCACGTGTTTGCGCCGCTCTTCTGGTACATGATCCTGCCGGGTCCGATCGGACCGGTTCTCTACCGGCTGGCCGAGTCGCTCGCCCGCCGCTGGGATTCGTCCGTTACCCACGGCGAGTCCAAGGTGAACGAACCCTATGGCGCGGCTGCCGGACTGCTATACAAGCTGATTGACTGGCTGCCGGTCCGGCTCTCGGCAGCGGGCTTTGCAATTGTCGGCAACTTCGAAGATGCGGTGTTCTGCTGGCGCGGCGCAGTGGCTGCGGGCACTGGAAGCGAGCAGCGTGCACTGCTCCTTGCAGCAGGTGGCGGGGCGCTCGGCATGCGCATTGCCGAGCCTGCACTCGAGGCGCGGTGGGCCTCAGGCGATCAGGGGTTCGAGTGGCAGGGCGTAGCTCCCGATGCGGGCGGCCTGCGAAGCGCGGTCGGACTGGTCTGGCGGTCGGTCATTCTCTGGGCCGGCCTGTTTGCCATGGTGAGCGTGGCGGCCTGGCTGGGACAGTAGCCGCGCTTTAGCTGAGCGAGTCGTGCAGCATCGACAGGTAAAGCTGATGCCTGCGTTCATCGACCCTGCCCGACCGGATGCCCTCGTGCACGGCACAGCCTGGCTCGTCTCGATGCAGGCAGTTGCTGAACCGGCACTGGCCCAGCAGCGGCCGGAAATCGGGCAGCGCGTGCATCAGTTGCGAGCGTGATAGATGGGCAATGCCAAACAGCTGGAATCCCGGCGAGTCGATCACAGTGGAGCCCTCGGGCAGTCGCTCGCTGTAGCCGAACATTCGGCAGAAGCTCGTGGTGTGACGGCCGCTTGAGAGTGCCACTGAAATTTCGCGGGTCGCCTGATCGGCGTGCGGCACCAACAAATTAACGAGCGTTGACTTGCCCATGCCACTCTGACCCAGCAGCAGCGTGCGTTGACCGCCCAATTGCGGCACGAGCGCACGCAGGCTGGCTTCAGGCTCGGTGCGCGCGCTGATCCGTACCACTGGCCAGCCCAGCGATTCATAGAGGGCGAGCCGGGGCTCGATCTGTGCATGCGCATCGCGGAGGTCGCATTTGCCGGCCACGATGATGGCGGGGATCTCCTCGTTGGCGGCCACGGCCAGTACACGCATCAGGAGCTCTTCGGAGAACGGTGGCTCCGCGCTTACCACCACAGCGACCCGATCCACGTTGGCTGCCAGGGCTTTGCTGCGGCCGGCATCGCTTCGCATGACGAGGTTGGTGCGCGGCAGGATCTGCTCGATGGCGGCCTGGCGGTCACCGATCAGGGTGAGGGCGACCCGATCGCCAACACAGCAGTCGCTGCGGCGCCCACGCGTGACAGCCTCGCGCGGTGGTGCGGTCTCGCTGTCAACGGCCACCAGAAGCTGGCGGCCGTGCGAGGCGATGACGGTGCCGACGGTCTGGTTCAAGCAGGCGCCGACGCAGTGGCCTGGCCCGGCTGAGCGGGGCCGGCAGCAAGCAGTCTGCCGATTCGCTGCGGGGCGGGGGGGTGCGAGTCGTAAACTGCCGAGTAAAGCGAGTCGGGGGTGAGCGTGGCCGCGTTGTCCTGGTAGAGCTTGAGAAGCGCGCTCGCGAGCGGCTGCGGTCCGGTGAGTGCTGCGGCCCACGCGTCGGCAGCGAATTCATCGCGTCGTGATAGCCAACTGCCGAGCGGCGCCAGCAGGAAACCGAACACCGGCACCACCAGCATGAACAGCAGCAGTGCGGAGGCGTTGCGGGTGACCGCATCGGGCGAAACGCCCAGCCCTTCGTAGAACCAGGTTTGATCACTCAACCAGCCCAGGAGCGCGAGTGCGGCCAGGCTGGCGACCGACATCATGACCAGCCGTTTCACCAGATGCTTCAGCCGGAAGTGACCGAGTTCGTGGGCGAGCACCGCCTCGATTTCGTCGGCGTTCAGCTGATTGAGCAGCGTGTCGAAGAACACAATGCGTCGCGAGCGGCCAAAGCCGGTGAAGTAGGCATTGCCGTGCGCCGAGCGGCGGCTGCCGTCCATGACGAACAGGCCGCCGGCTGCGAACCCGGTGCGGACGAGTAGCTGCTCCACCCGTTCACGGATCTCGCCCTGGGGCAAGGGCTCGAAGCGGTTGAAGAGCGGCGCGATCAGCGTGGGATAAACCAGCAGCACGACAATGTTGAAGCCCATCCAGACACACCAGGCCCATAGCCACCACAGCGGACCCGAAGCGTTCATCAGGGCGAGCACCGCAGCGGCCAAAGGCAGCCCCAGCAACGTCATGACGAGTGCGCCCTTCAGCGTGTCGGCGATGAAGAGCGCCGGTGTCATCCGGTTGAAGCCGAAGCGTTGCTCGAGCCTGAACTGACGCCACCAGGCAAAAGGCATATCGATCAGTGCGCTGGTGACGCTTACCAGGACCAGCAGCAGAAGCGGGCGCAACCCGCTGAGGGACTCAGGCAGGAGTCCGCTTGCCATGATGAAAAACTGGAGCCCACCCAGCACGGTGAGCACGATCAGCCAGGCAGCCTGGGCGAGCATCTCGAGGATGCCCAGATGCACTCGCGCGGCGGTGTAATCGGCCGCACGCTGGTGCTGGGCGAGTGTGATGCGGTCGGCAAAGGCGGCAGGCACCGATGAACGATGCTGCGCAACATGCCGAACCTGCCGGCCGGCGAGCCACAGCCGTAGCAGCGTGGACCCGACGAGCGCGGACAGAAAGAGCAGGGTGAAGGCGATGGAGGCAGAGCCGGGGGAGTGCGCGTCTGGCATGTGTGAGAATGACGCCCGGAGGATGAATGATTATGTCACAGGCACCTGATGAATCGCTGCTGGTATGGGTCGACATGGAGATGACCGGCCTGCGGCCCGATCATGATCGCATCATCGAGGTCGCGCTGGTGATCACCGATGAGTCGCTCGCCGTGCGCGCGCAGAGCGAATCCTTTGCAATCCGGCAAACCGATGAGGTGCTGGGCGGCATGGACCAATGGAACCAGAGCACGCACAAGCGCTCCGGGCTGATCGATCGCGTGCGCGTCTCTCCCTGGTCGGAGGAGAGCGCCGAGCAGGCGTTGCTTGATTTTCTGGCGCCCTGGGTGCCATCGGGCAAGTCGCCGATGTGCGGCAATTCCATCTGCCAGGACCGGCGCTTCATGGCCCGCTACATGCCCAGGCTCGAATCCTATTTTCACTATCGCAATCTTGATGTGAGCACGCTCAAAGAGCTTTGCCGGCGCTGGCGTCCCGAGGTGGCGCGCAAGTTCGGCAAGCGCGGCGCGCATACGGCGCTGGCCGACATCTTTGAGTCCATTGATGAACTGCGCTTTTATCGCGAGCACTTCATTGGCCAGGCTGCCGCGCCTGCAAGCGCAGTCGCCAAGTAGCGCAGTCGCTCATGAGTCGCGCTTCAGCGCTTGGGGACCGACGGCCGGTCGTCTGATCGCCAGGCCTGCCACAGGATGGCCGCTACGCCTGCAGTGGCGATGGCAAGCGCCACCGCACCGGCCACCCAGAATCCGGCCGCGCCCGCTAGCCAATCACCCCATGGTCCCCCGGCCTTGGGGTACACATAGGTGAGCCACCAGCCGCCCCCCAGACCAATTCCCCAGAGCGCGCCCAGATGCACGAACATCGGCGAGGCTGTGACGTGCCACGCGCGCAGCACCAACGTGATCTGTGTCTGCGCGCTGTCGAAGAAGTGAAAGAAGCAGACGACGGCGACCAGCGGTATGGCCATGGCCACCACCGCCTGATCGGTGCTGAAGAGCGCCGAGAGGGGTTCGCGCAGCCCGTAGAGCAAGGTCATCGCTGCAAGACCTGCCCACGCCCCGAGGCGCAGTCCCGTAAGCGCTACCTCGCGGGCGCGCTGCGCATGACCGGCGCCGATTGCCTGGGCGGCGAGCGTGCTGGTGGCGGTGCCCAACGCCAGTCCGATCATGTAGGTGAGACCCGCCAATCGCGCTGCGATCTGGTGGCTTGCGCCCACGACCGCATCCTGGCGAGCGAGAAAGATCGCCATGAAGGTGAACGAGGTGACTTCAACCAGTTGCGTGGCCCCGATCGGCAGCCCGAGTTTCAAAACCCGCCGCATCCACGCAAGCGATGGCGCAGCCGGAACCAGCGCGCGATAGCGCTGAAGGCCGGGTTCGTAGGCAAGCAGCAGTGCTGCTGCGCCCGCCGTGATCCAGGCGAGAAGCGCAGACGCCACGCCACAACCTGCGCCACCCATGGCGGGCACCGTCAAGAAGCCGCCAAGCGAGAATCCGTGCATGAACAGCAGGTTGGCCGGGATCTTGAGAACCAGCATCGCGAGATTGAGCCCCATCACCAGGCCGGGTCGTGAGGTGGCCACCGCCAGTGCATGAAAATTGCGAAAGAGCAGCGCAGCCGGCAGTCCCACTGCGGCGGCGGCCAGGTAGGGACGCGTCACCTGAGCGACCTCGTCCGGCGGGCCGGCAATTGCCAGCCAGCCGTCGGTGAAAGCGAGCAGCACGCAGCCTGGCACCGACAGCAGCAGGGCGAGCCAGTATCCCTGGCGAATCTCTGTCCCGATGGCATTGGAGTCATCGGCGCCGTGGTGCCGAGCGCAGATGGGCACGAGCGCGAGTTGCACGCCCATCAGTCCGATGTAGACCGAGAAATAGATGCTCGCGCCCAGCCCGATGCCAGCTACGTCCTCAGCCGACAGACGGCCCGCCATCAGGGTATCTATGATGCCTTGCATCATCAGAGCGATCTGCGCCACAAACAGCGGCGCGGCCATCTTCAGTAGCCGCAGGCGCAGGCGCAGTCCGCTGAGCGGTTCCGGGTGCTCGCTCACTGGGCGCGCCGATAAAGCACGAAGCGCTCGGTGCTGTCGAAGGGGCGGCGGCCCTGCCACACCGGCTGCCACTCGATGCTGGGGGGAGCGAGGCGAACGTGGGTGTCGTTACGAATAAGCAGCCAGTCGCAGCGCTCGCCGGGGCGGCCGAACCGGATGCCGCCAAAGTGAGCGAGGTTCGCGCGCTGGGCAGCGTCGAGTGGCTCGCCGCGTACGCATCCATCGGTTGTGCCAAGTGCCGCTGCGAGGTCAGTCGCCACCCCGCGATAGCTCACCCGCGCGTTGTATGCGGGAAGCCACAGCACGATGAGCAGCACCCATGCGAGCAGCAACCCGCCCGAGGAGAGCGCCATCGAGCGCCAGATCGCGCGCGGCCGCTGCGACGCCCGCCACCACACCAGTGCCAGCCACGCGCCGCTCGCGATCAGCCCTGCCAGGGTCTGCAGGCCTGCCGTGTCGGATGCGAACCCCGGTGCAAGCCGTATGGCGCTGTCAGCCATACGCGGTGGAAAACCGGTGAGAAGCGCGAGCCAATAGGCCCAGATCACCACGCCAATCAGCGAGAACGTGGCCACGGCGATCCAGTCAAGAA
>CAMBZS010000246.1 GCA_945872335.1 Bordetella parapertussis
CCAAAGCGACGCCAGTCCGAGACCCAGAAAATGCTGTCGCACAGTTCCCGCAGTCCGAGCGTCTCCCGGTCGCCGATCAGAATCCCCTGCACACGAAGCAGTTGATGCTCGCGAGCGACCTCAATCTCAGCCAGCACATCGGCGGTCACACCAAACTCGCCATCGGAGACGATCAGCAGATCGGCCCCCGCCCACTGCGCCTCCCCGAGGTCAGCCATCGCCGCCTCGATCGGTTCGGCGATATCGGTGCCGCCGTGAAAGCTCGCCGACAACAGGCCCGCCAGCGCCACCAGACCATCGACATCCTGGTCAAGCACTGTACGCTGTACCTCACCCGGCCCGCCGAAGGCGTACACCACACACCCACGCCCCCCCTGACGCGCTGTCCGCATGGCTTCGAGCACCACAGCCTTCGCAACCTGCTCGGCGGCGCCCGCCATCGAGGATGAGGTGTCCAGACACACGAGGATCGGCCCTGCCTCCATCCGCGGCGCCGCAATCGGTCGGGTGGCGTCGAGAATCGCCTCGACCGGCATGCGGATCGGCAGGCGATCGGGTTCGCGCAGCGCTTGGGAAAGCAAGGCATGCTCGGAGAGCTTGGCCGCGAATATTCGTCGCAAACGGCGGGCGGTCCGTGGATCAGCCGAGCGGCGGCGCCAGATGGCCAACTCCGAGGCAAGCACACGGTCGAGGGCAGCCGAGCGATGGACGCCATCGGGTTCACCACGCTCGCCGGCCAGCAGGACCGCCTGCCAGCGATCGGCATCCAGACGCTGTTTCGCGCTGGCTGCGACGGTGGCTCGCGGTCGCGTTGCCCAGGCCTCGGTGAGCCGCGAACGCCCCAGCGCGCGGATCACCGCGGCGAGCGCCGCGGAGTCTCGAATCGTCCGGTGGGCCGCCAGCACTGAAGCCCAGCCCTCGCCCCTCAGAACCCCGCGAACCTCGCTCCAGCGCGCGAGGCTGCTGAAACCCTCGAGCGACTGAAACACCGCCACGATCTGCTCGAGGTCGGCACGTTCGGTTTCCCATTGGTCGGCAAAGGCCTGAGCAAGCGCCGCCAGCGCCGCAGCCTCGCCGTGCTGCGCACCGAGCCTCGCGAGCGAATCCAGATGCCAGAGGAGGCTCCGAAGTAGCTGCACACGCCATTCATCCTGACCTGCCACCAACGCTGGCAAGCCCAATCGGTCGATCGCCAGCCCGAAGGCCCGCGCCGCGGCGGGCCCCGGCCAGGATCGCGTGACCGGCTCGTCAGCCAGCGGGTTGACACCGACCGCGAGCCTGGGCAGCGCATGATCGAGCCAGCGCAGTCGCTCAAACAATGGTCCATGCGAATTGATGAGCGCCGGCAGCCACAGCGCCCGATCGAGCCGCTCGAGCGACTCGAACTGTTGCTCGAGTGCACGAGTCTCGAACCGTCCCAGGGTCATGGGAGCGTTTCAGGCCGAGGACCCGATATCCACCGGGTCGGGAACTCGGTCGCGCCCCGTCCCGGCCGCCTCTTCATTGACAGGCAGGGCGCAAAACGCCTCGCGCACCGCAATCAACCGTTCGCGGGCGGCACGCACCCGCTCCACCGACCCCTGGAAGGTTTCTACCGCTCGGTCGCCAAAGCTCGGCGAGAGCCAGACCACCGCCCTCAGAGCGCCGGCAAGATCGCGGGCGTGTCGATCGGCACCCTGCAGCCAGTGATCGACCCGATCGATGACCGCGCCAATCTGCGCCACCCGCGCACCGATGTGCGCAGCGCTGTACCGGCGCGCCCTGCTGAAGGCAGAGAGCCGGGGCGCGCCGTCGCCCATCGCGGACGAGTCGGCCCCCGCGAGCTGTCGCGCCAGGGCAAGCTTGCCGGAGTCGTCGAAGGCAAGTTCGCCTGCCGACTGCTCGAGCTCGAGCTGCTGCGCGAACGCCTGCGCTGCGCGATCCAGCCAGACCGGGTCGAGTGTGCGATCCACCCCCAGCCAATGGAGCACCCAGGTGTCGAACGCAGCCACCTGCGCGGGCGTGGCAGGCAGCATCCACCGAAGAATGGGCAGATGCTCGACACCCGCCTGCGATCGACCGTCCAGAAGCGCCGCAACGCGCAATACCCTCACCACTCGCACCCAGCGTCGATCGCTGACCGCGACCGAGGCCTCCTTCAGGTTCGCGCGCAGGGCCACCAGGCCATCGATCAGCGAATCGCTCAGCGAAACCCGCTCGATC
The DNA here is from genome assembly GCA_945872335.1 of Bordetella parapertussis. GTDB lineage: Bacteria > Pseudomonadota > Gammaproteobacteria > Burkholderiales > Burkholderiaceae_E > SYIM01. The sequence continues at coordinate 2,203 of CAMBZS010000246.1, forward strand.
AACTGATCGATCAGCGCCGTGACCGCTCGACCGAACCGCCAGGCTGGCGGCTCGTCGTGCACATGAGGCAAGGTGAGCAGCGTACGGAACGACGCATCGGCAACAGGTGAAACATCGCAGCGGAACAGGAACCGATCCTGAAACGCCCGCATGCCGTCATCGTCGGGTAACTCGTTGGTCGCCGCTACCAGACAGGCAAGCGGGACCGCCACCCGCTGTGCCCCCTGATCAAACACCCGTTCGTTCAGTATCCCGAGCAGCGCATTGAGGATGGCCGAATTGGCCTTGAACACCTCGTCCAGAAACGCCACATCTGCCGTCGGCAAATAGGCATCCGTCTGCCGCTCATACCGCCCTTCGTCGAGCGCCGAAAGCGAGAGCGGCCCAAACAGCTCCTCCGGCACCGTAAAACGCGTGACCAGCCGCTCGAACCAGCGCCCGCCCACCAGCTCATGCACCCTGCGCGCGAGTGCGCTCTTGGCTGTGCCCGGCGGACCGACGAGGAGCACATGCTCGCCAGACAGAAGCGCGAGCAGCAGCATGCGGGCATGATCGTCGCGCTCGAGGAGAGGCCCTGCCAGCCAATCGATGACCTCGCGAAGCGTCTGTACGTTGGGCAAACCTTCGGCCGTTGATCCGTGACCGGGTGTTTCACCCGCAGGCGGCAGATGGGGGACCGGAGCGCGTCGGTTCATGGGAGCTCCGATCAGGCAAAACTTGTGGTCACCCCGCGGCGCGGCGCCTCGAGATATTCGCGACTTTGCATCTCGGCAATCCGGCTCACTGTTCGGTGAAACTCGCCAGCCATCACGCCCTGGGTGTAGAGCGATTCCGGCGGGCATTGTGCCGATACGATGAGCTTGACCTTCTGATCATAGAGGACGTCGACCAGCCAGACAAAGCGCCTGGCCTCGGACGCCATCGCCGCCGTCATTCTTGGCACATCGGACAGGATCACCGTATGAAAGCGTGTGGCCAGTTCAAGATAGTCGTTCTGTGAGCGCGGTCCACCGCAAAGCGTTGCGAAGTCGAACCACACCACGCCCCCGGCACGTCGGAGTGCCCGAACCTCGCGGTTTTCGATCAGCAACGCCGCAGGCTCATCGGCGGCTTCAGCAAGCGCCTCGAATGCCGAGGTCAGCGCGCGCGCGGCCGATTGATCGAGCGGGGTGAGGTAGGCCTGAATCTGCGCAAGCGACATCCGCCGGTAGTCCTGACCAAAATCGAGCTGCAGGCAGTCGGTGTGCTGATGAATCAGCGCAATGGCAGGCAGGATCCGGTCGCGATGCAGTCCATCAGGATAGAGATCGTCCGGACGATAGTTCGAGGTCATCACGAAGCAGACCCCATGGCTGAAGAGGCCTCGCAACAGCCGCTCGAGAATCATGGCGTCGGCAATGTCCGACACATGAAACTCATCGAAGCAGATCAACCGATGGCGCTGCGCCACGCGCCGTGCGAGTTCATCCAGGGGGTCGGCTCGCCCCTTCAAGGACTCCAACTCGCGATGCACCGCGCGCATGAACTCATGAAAATGGAGCCGGGTCTTTCGAAGCGGCCCGACTGCGCCATAGAAGCAGTCCATCACGAAGCTCTTGCCGCGGCCGACCCCGCCCCAGAGCCACACCCCGCGCACCGCACGGGGTGTCCGCCCGAAGAACCGACCCAGCAGCCCGGGCATGCGATCGCCCGCCTGCTCGAGCTCGTCGGCCAGTTGCTGCAGTCGCAGCACCGCCCCGCGCTGCGCCGGATCGTCGCGGTAACCGCGCGCTGCAAGCGAGCGCTCGTAGGCCTCGACGATGGAGGTTCCTGCCACCGTCACCCCAGAGGCTGCTGTCAACCGTTCAGCGCCCGATTGTCGGTGGCTGCGAGCGCAGCCTCACGCATGACTTCCGACAATGAGGGATGGGGATGACATATCCGCCCGATGTCCTCGGCCGATGCCTTGAACTCCATGGCAAGAACCGCCTCGGCAATCAGGTCGGAGGCGTTGGAGGCAACGATATGAACGCCCAGCACCTCATCGGTGGTGTCGCACGCAAGCACCCGTACGAACCCGGCCGACGCGCCGGTTCCCAAAGCCCTGCCGTTGGCTGCAAACGGAAATTGGCCGCTCTTGAACGAACGCCCCGCCGCCTTCAGCTGCTGCTCGGTTTGGCCGACCCACGCGATCTCTGGCGAGGTGTAAATCACCCAGGGAATGCAGTTGTAGTCGATGTGCGGTTTCTGACCCGCGATCAGTTCGGCGACCATCACGCCTTCGTCTTCGGCCTTGTGCGCAAGCATGGGGCCGCGCACCACATCACCGACCGCCCAAATACCTGGCACCGCGGTGCGACAGCCCTCGTCCACCGGAATGAACCCGCGGGCGTCAGCCGACAGACCGACCGAATCGAGCCCCAGACCATCGGTATTGGGCACCCGACCCACCGACACAATCAGACGGTCGCACTCCAGGGTCTGCGCGGCGCCGGCCGAATCGGTCCATGCGATGCTCAAGCCCTTGGCGCTTCGCGTGACCTCACCAATGCGGGCACCGAGATGAATGGAGAGTCCCTGCTTGGTGAACTGCTTCCATGCTTCCTTCCGAACCGCTTCGTCAGCTGCGGCCAGAAACTCGGGCAGGGCCTCGAGGATCGTGACCTGACTGCCAAGGCGACGCCAGACCGAACCGAGTTCAAGCCCGATGACACCGGCCCCGATCACGCCCAGCCGCTTCGGAACCTCGCCCAGGGCAAGTGCGCCCTCGTTGTCGCAGATCAGTTGATTGTCCACCGGGATCGACGGCAGATGACGCGCTTTGGAGCCAGTGGCCAGGATGACCTGTGCCGCGTCGCAACTAACCGGGTCGCCCTCGCCGCTCACCTCGACCAGAAAGCGGCCCTCGCGCGTGCCCGTCAGCCGGCCATGTCCCTTGAGCCACGTGATCTTGTTCTTTCGGAACAGAAATTCGATGCCTTTGGTCATCTTGCCAACGATGCCGTCCTTGCGCGCCATCATCCTGGCGACATCGACGCTCGCGCCTTTGACCGTAATGCCGTGATCGGCTGCGTCGTGCTGCACCGATTCGAACATTTCCGACGAGGCGAGCAGGGCCTTGGATGGAATGCAGCCCACATTGAGGCAGGTGCCGCCCAGCGCCGCCTCGCCGCGCGGGTTGCGCCACT
>CAMBZS010000247.1 GCA_945872335.1 Bordetella parapertussis
AAAGGCGCGCCGGGCCAAGGCCTCCGCAGTATCCGGGTCGATGTAGCGACCGCCGGCCATGATGCGCTGGATGGCGTGCACGATTTCATCCGGCGCTCGCTGCTTGCCGAGGTAACCGCTCGCGCCCAATTCCAGCGCGCGTAAAGCAAAGCGTTCCTCGGCGTGCATGCTCAGCACCAGTATTTTGCTGCCCGGCTCGCGCTGGAGCAGTTCGGGCAAACACTCGAGTCCATGGCGATCGGGAAGCGATAAATCGAGCACGATGAGCGAGGCCGCGCGTGCTCGCTGATGCTGAAACAACTCGGCCGCGGTGGTCGCCTCGCGAATTTCGGCTGTGGGAAAGGTTTCGTGCAGCAGCTCGCGCACGCTGCGTCGAATCAGCGGATGGTCGTCACAAAGGATGATGTTCATCGCGCGCAGTCGACGCAGGGCAGCTTGAGGGTGACCGCGGTGCCGCCCTGCCGGCGCGCCGAGACTTCCAGACTGCCGCCCAGCGCATGCGCACGCTCGGTCATCCCGATGATGCCAAAGCCTCCGGTCGCGCCGGTGAGTGGCAGACCGTTGCCGTTGTCTTCAATTCGCAGGCGCAAGCGATTTTTGTTGGCGGTGAGCTGTACCGAGAAGCGGGTGGCGCCGCCATGACGGATGCCGTTGGTCATGGCCTCCTGAAAAACCCTGAAGACAGCGAGTCGCTGCGATGGCGCGACCGCTTCTGAAGCCCCCAGGTTCAGACGGCATCGAATACCGGCGCGGCGCTCGAGCTGTGCGGCGTGCGCTTCCATGGCAGCCCGCAGGCCGAGCGCTTCCAGTTCCTGCGGGCGCAAACTGGCGCTCAGATGACGCACCTTCGACAAGGTTTCGTCGATGAGGCCGTCCATTTCCGACAGCCGCTGCGCGACCGTCACATCGCTCCGCACTTCGGCCGGCAGATGGCGGTCCAGCCAGCGCAAGTCGAGCCGCAGGGCGGTCATGCGCTGACCCAGTTCGTCGTGGAGCTCGCGCGCCAGCGCCGCGCGTTCCTGTTCGAGCGTTGAATTCAACTGGCTGGCGTAGGCGCGGAGCTGGGTTTGCGCGGCGGTTTGCACGTCCCGCGCCTGACGATGGGCGGTGATGTCTGAGGTGATGCCCGACCAGCGCACGCCGCTCGCGTCCGGACCGCCGCGGACCAGAATCCAGCGAACTTCACCATTCACGAGCGCTCGATATTCATGTTCGATCGCCTGGACATCGTGGGCTGCGGTCCGGAGAACGCCCTCAACGCGCGAGCGATCCGCTTCGAACACAAAGTTCAGCACCTCACTCATCGGCATCTCAAGACTGAGTTGCGCGCGCTGCGCGCCCAGCAAGCGCTGCGTGGCGTAGTCAATTTGCACCTGATCGCTGCGGATATCCCAACTCCAGGTGCCGGCGCTACCGAGCGCCAGGGCCGCCAGCAGCGCGTTTTCAGCGGCGCGGGCCGCGGCTTCCGCCTGACGCTGTGCGGTGACGTCGATATGGGTGTTCAGAATACGGCGATTGCCGGCTGGGCCAGACAGCGCCCAGTGACTGCGAATGCGCCGCGTGCTGCCGTCGCGATGGGTGACCAGGGTTTCGCTTTCGTCCGAGCCGTGGGCTTTGATCTGCGCGAAAATCGCGTCGACGGGTTTGAGGGGTTTGACGTCTAGCAGGTCCTGCATGCGCTGGCCGAGGGCCTCTTCGGCGCGGTAGCCGAAAGTAGCCTCCGCACCTGCGCTCCAGAGTTCAATCCGGCCATCGATATCGCAGACGGTCACGGGCGCTAATTCAATCAGGCTGGCGGCCTGACGCAGGCGGGTTTCCGCCGCTTCACGTTCGGAGACGTCGCGTGCCAGCAAAAAAAAGACTGCGCGGCCGGCAAGTCTTTGGCTCGTGATGATGGTTTCGGCCGGAAACGGGTTCCCGTCCCGCGGGGTAAAGAGGAAGCGCATTGCGGTTGTCTGGCTGGGCCTGATGCTGGCCCAGCGGTGTTCCACCCCCTCCTCAATGGCCAGTCCGAGTCGATCAATCGACATGCCTACCAGCGCATCGTGGTGATGGCCTAGCCGTTCACACGAGAGTTTATTGGCATCCAGCACGCGGCCATCGGGATTGACCAGCAAAAAGAGTTCCGGCAAATGTTCCAGCAGTTGCTGATGTCTCGCTTCGCTTTCGCCAAGGGAAGATTGCAGGCTGTAGCGATTTTCGAGGTCGACCACCGTGCCGATCCAGCGTTGAACCTTGCCTGCCTCATCAAATAGGGGTTCCGCGCGCGAGTTGCAGCGGCGATAAGTGCCGTCGTGGTGGCGCAACCGGTAATCAACGCTACCGGGGGTGCCTGCGTCCATCATTTGCCGCCAGGCCGCTTTAAGCGGCTCCCGGTCGTCCGCGTGAACGGCGTTGATCCAGCCCTGGCCGAGTGACTCACGGGTGGTGATATCGGTGTATTCCCGCCAATGCAGGTTGACGAAGTCCACTTCGCCATCCGGTGTCGCCGACCAGGCTTTCATCGGCAGAAATTCCATGATTTGGCGGTAATCGAGCGGCGGCGCGAGCGCCGAATCGCGGTCTGATCCAAATCTGCTGAATGAGGTTTCGTGCGTCAGCAACTGGTGGCAGAAATCGAGTACGCCCGGTGCCGGCACGCGCTCGTAATAGGACTCCATATCCATCGTGGAACCTAACCAGCGCAGGATTTCGCCGGCTTCATTGCGCATCGGGAGCGCCTGCGCCAGACAGCGCCTGGAGCGGCCTTCGGCGTCAAGAAAGCGAAATTCATAGCGGTAACGGCTGCCCGTCTTCAGCGATCGCTGCCACGCGCTCATGACCGCCACGCGGTCCTGCGGATGAATGCGGGCCAGCCAGGCCGCATCGGGATCCTTACCGCCGTCTACCTGAAAGAAATCCTGGGCGCTGCGATTCAAGTAGGTGACCCGACCGTCCGGTTCGGCCATCCAGAGCAGGTGTCCGGCGTCAGTCACCGGGCTGGAAGGGGCCCAGGACGTAGGGGGTTGAACTGCGTTATTCATCGGCTGATCCTCGCCATTTTCGGGCGCGTTGCCGGGCTTCCGAATGGCCCGGTTGATGCTCAAGGGCATGCGCGTTGACGCTTCAATGCGACATTGTAGGTTTACTCGCGCCCAATATTCTCCGCTGTTTGGCACATCGCAACTCACGGCCAGATGCCCGGTCTCAGGGCGGGTTGTAAAGCGCGGGGCGCTGGGCCATTCTTCGACCGCCTCAGGCCGTGGCGAGTGTCGCCGCCTTCACCAGACGATGTTCCGTTTTGTCCCAATCAGATTGACCCGCCAAGCATGTTCGAGACTTTCCTGACGCAACTGCAGGGCCCGGTGCTGTCGCTCTGGGGGCCCTTCGTGATCATCCTCCTGTGCGGCTTCGGGATCCCCATACCCGAAGATATCGTGCTGCTGGTTGCCGGTGCGCTGGCTGCGGTAGAGGACAGGTCGTGGGAAGGGGTGAGCGTTCTGATGTATCTGGCCGTCATCGGCGGTGACTCGCTGATGTTCGGTTTGGGTCGCTGGGTCGGCGGCCGCCTGCTGACGACGCGCTTGGGGCAGCGACTGTTCACGCCCACAAAGCGCGACAGCGTTCAGCGTTTTTTCGACCGTAATGGGGCCAAGGGGCTCTTTATCGCGCGCTTTCTGCCCGGCCTCCGCAGCCTGATCTTTTTCTCCGCGGGATCTTTGCGCGTGCGTTACCTGACATTTCTGATGTGGGACGGGCTGGCGGCGCTGCTCAGCGTGCCAGTGTTTGTCTGGCTCGGCCATTTTCTCTGGGATCGCTACGGCGCCGATATTGCGCAGTTCAATGCCGCCGTCGACGAGGCCCATCAATGGAGCGGGTGGGTGGTGTTAGCCGCGCTCGTCGTGGTCGCGCTGTGGGTCTGGCGGAACAATCGGCGTCGCTAGGCGGGCAGTGTCGGGAGTTGGGGTGACTTAGGGAGCAGCGCTTGCTGTCCGGTCATCTGACAACCGGTCTATCAAAGCCGCTGCCGGCAGGCGGCATCAGGTCAATCGAGATCTCAGCCCGGCGCCGCGTGGCGACAATGCCTCGGCCCCGTCTTTTGCCTGCATACTGATAGCTCCGTAGCAAAAAGATCAGCGAGGAGCCGAGCATGATTTTCCCCGAGTACAGCACTTACGATGGTCTGGGTTTGGCGGAGTTGATCCGCCGCAAGGAAGTGTCGCCGCTTGACCTGGTGGATACCGCGATCGACGCCGTGGAGCGACTGAATCCGCAGCTCAACTGCGTGGTCCAGCAGTTGCGCGATCTCGCGGTCGCCGAAATCGAGGCGGGCTTGCCCTATGGGCCGTTCCGTGGCGTGCCGTTCCTGGTCAAGGAATTCGGCATGCACTTCAAGGGGATGACCACCACCGCAGGATCGCGACTGGCCGCGGGCGTGAAGTTTGGTGCCGACACCGAACTGATGAAACGCTGTCGCGCCGCCGGTCTGGTGACCGTAGGCACCACCACCACACCGGAGATGGCCTTCAACGCGAATAGCGAAGCGCTGGTTTACGGGCCAACGCGCAACCCCTGGCATACGGGACATTCGGTGGGGGGCTCGTCTGGCGGCGCGGGGGCGGCGGTGGCGTCTGGCATGGTGCCGATTGCGCATGCGAACGACGGCGGCGGCTCGATTCGTATTCCGGCCGCCTGTAATGGTTTGGTCGGCATGAAGCCGAGTCGCGGGCGCACCCCGACCGGACCCGACGGCGGGATTTTCCTCTGGGGTTTGGCGGTGGAATTTGCGGAAACCCGCACCGTGCGCGATTCCGCGGCCTTGATGGATGCGCTCGCAGGGCCGGACGCCGGTTACTTCTACGATGCAACGCCACCGCGGCGCGGTTTCCTCAGCGCCGCGATCACCCCGCCGGGCTCCCTACGGATTGGGGTGGTCGATCGCACTCCCGGCGCCGTGCCGATTACCCGGGAGATTCGTAATCGACTGAACGATACCCGGCAGCTACTTGAAGATCTGGGGCACATCTGCGAGCCCGTGCGACTCGAATACGACGAGGCGCAATTCAACGAATCCTCGATGCGAATCTGGGCGACCACCCTCGGCTATTTCATGGAGCAGTTCGCGGCGATCACCGGTCGCAAGATTGGTCCTAAAACGGTGGAAGCGGTCACGCTAGAGGTTTATCGATATGCCCAATCCCTGAAGGCCATGCAGATGGAAGAGGCCATGGCCTGGCAGAACGGTGTGTCGCGACAGATTGGGCAGGTGATGTCTCGTTACGATGTGTTGTTAACGCCTGGTCTGGTGCGGGATGTCGCGAAACTCGGAGAGTTGAACCAGAACGCCA
>CAMBZS010000248.1 GCA_945872335.1 Bordetella parapertussis
ACCGTCTGACGATGACCTGGCAGAGTCAGAGCCGCTTGATGCCGAGTTTTCCGACATCCATAGCCCCGAAGCAGGGGACCCTGCCAATGAGCCCGATACCGAACTGACTGAGCCCGACGAAGTGATTCCGGAGGGGGCGATCGGTGAGGCTGAACACTCGGCGGCGCTGGATGCAGCGCGCGAGGAGGCGCTCGAACAGGGCAGGGCACAGGGGCTTGCTCAAGGTCTCGAGCAGGGTCGCGAGCAGGGACTCGCAGAGGGTCTCATGCGGGGTCAGGAAGAGGCGCGACAAAGGCTGGAGGCCGAGTATTCCGAGCGTCAGCAGGCGCTCGAAGACCTTTTCAAGACGGTGGCAGCGGCCACCTCGGACTCTCACAGACTGTTTGCGCCGATGAAGCGTCTCGCGCTTCATCTGGCCGAACAGTTGGTGCGCGGCGAGTTGAGTCTGTCGGGCGAAGCCATCAACCGGCTGGTTGAGCATGCGCTGATCGAAGTCGAGCGCGCGCCGGGCAATGACCTGCTGCTCCTGCTCAACCCGGAGGATCTCGAACGCTGGAAGCGCGTGGCGCCCGCATCGCTTGATTCGCTTGAGGTGCGCGCCGACCCCTCGCTCTCGATTGGCAGTGTGAGGGTGAGTGCCGGGGAAAGCATCATCGAGGACCTGGTGGAGCATCGGCTGCATCAGATGGCCGCGAGGCTTCTGGGCGAGGCGCCCGCACGCGGCTTTTCGCGAATGACGTCGCTTCGATTGAACACCGGCGCGGCCGAGGATATTTCCGATGTCGGCTGATTTCGACAGCGAGGTCGACCTCGCGATCGATCGCGTTCACGCGCCGGGCATTCAGCGGCGAGGCACGCTCGCGCGCGTGGTGGGTCTGACACTCGAGGCCCGAGGCATCATGGCGCCGGTGGGCTCACAGTGTGTGGTGGATGCAGCCCATGGCAGGCAGATCGAAGCGGAGGTGGTGGGGTTCCACAACGACACGCTCTATCTCATGCCCTTCCATGACGCAGCAGGCGTTGCGCCCGGGGCCGCAGTGCGGCTGGCGGGGAACGCCTCCACCGTGATGCTGGGCCAGGCGCTGCTGGGACGTGTCATAGACGGGCTGGGTCGCCCCCTGGACGGGAAGCCCGCGCCCGACTGCCGGGATCCGGTGGGTCTGCAGGGCATGCCGCTCAACCCGATGGAGCGCGGACCGATCCGCGATGTGCTTGATACCGGCGTGCGTGCGGTCAATGGCCTTCTCACGATGGGACGCGGCCAGCGTATTGGGCTGATCGCAGGCTCCGGCGTGGGCAAGAGCGTGCTTCTCGGCATGATGACCCGCTTCACCAACGCCGATATTGTCGTGATCGGCCTGATCGGGGAGCGTGGTCGCGAGGTGCAGGAGTTCATCACCGAGTCGCTGGGCGAGGAAGGGCTTTCCCGTTCGGTGGTGGTGGCGGCGCCCGCCAATGTGTCGGCAGTCCAGCGCCTGAAGGCGGCGCATCTGGCTCACGTCATTGCGGAGTACCACCGCGACGCAGGTCGTCATGTTTTGCTGTTGCTCGACAGTCTGACCAGGGTGGCGCATGCGCAGCGTGAAATTGGGCTTGCGATTGGCGAGCCGCCGGCCTCCAAGGGGTATCCCCCGTCCGTGTTCAGTCTGCTGCCCAACCTGATCGAACGGGCGGGCGTGGGGCGGGGCGGGCATGGTTCGATCACAGCAATCTATACGGTACTGGCCGAGGGCGATGACCGCTCGGATCCGATCGTTGATATCGCCCGCGCGTCGCTTGACGGGCAGGTGATGCTGTCGCGGGCGCTGGCCGACGCGGCGCATTACCCGGCAATTGATCTCACCGGGTCGGTCTCGCGGGTTGCGCAGAACATTCTTCCCCCGGAGCAGATGCGGATTGCCAATCGCTTTCGCAGGCTCTGGACGCTTTATCAGCAAAACGCCGACCTGATTCAGGTGGGCGCCTATCAGGCAGGCACCAATCCTGAGCTTGATGAGGCGATCCGGATGCGGGGTCAGCTTGAGCAGTTCCTTCGTCAAGATATGCATGAACGTGCCGATTACCTGTCTACCCAAGCTGGGTTGCTCAAAGTGATGGGAGGCTAGAGTGGATCGTCGTCATTGCTGGGAAGTGTTGCTCGACCGCAGCGCAAAGGCGGTAGAGCTCGCCCGTCAGGGCTGCCTGCGGGCGGCGGCGCGGGTGTCGCAACTGGAAGCCCAGATGCAGCGCCTTCAGGACCTCTATGCCGACTACACGCAACGGTTGCGCGAGGGTCAGGACAGGGCGCATGGCATTTCTCAGACGGTGTCGTACCGGAATTTTCTGGTGCAGATCGGGGGGCTGATGGAGCGCACGATTCAGGACATGAACGCGGCCAGGGCGGTGCATGCGGCCGCGCTTCGCGATCTGCAGCGTACCGAGCAGGAGCAGAACAAATATGAGGCGCTCATCGAGCGCGAAGATCTCAAGGCGCACGAGGCAGCAGAAAAGGTGGAGCAGCGCGCCTTTGAAGAGTTGGCGATCAGTCGCTACATTCAGCAGCAACGCGCCGCCTGAACGGTTCGGTAGCAGAAAATGAAACGGGCCCCTCGGGGCCCGTTTGCTTTGTGACTGGCGGTGTTGCCAGCCAGGTGGCTTTACGCCGCCATGCGGGAAATCGAAGCGTCGACCGGGGGCTGGATGGTGGCCCAGGCTTCCCGGATTTCGCCCATCAGCCCGCGGAGCTCGACGATGATGGCCGGGTCGTTGTTGGCATTGGCGTGAATGAGGCGACGCGAGACGTAGGCGTAGAGTTCGTCGAGATTGGAGGCGAGTTCGCCGCCTTTTTCATGATCGAGCGACGCCTGAAGGCCCAGAACGATACGGCTTGCGCGCGAGATGCTTTCCCACTTGCCGTTGATGTCGTTGCGCTGGATTTGGGCCTCGGCCATCACTAGCGTGTCGATCAGGGCGTCAAACATCATCTTGATCAGCCCGACCCGGTCGGAACTGGCGACGTCCGCCTGGACTTTAACCGAACCGTACTCGCCAAGTGCCCGCTTGTTCATTCGCATGTTGTCTGCTCCAGCAGCGTTGTCCGACCTGAAAGAGGTATCGGCCTTAATTCGTCCGACTTGAGGCGGGTGCATTCTGGCGGTGATCACCGGGCTTGCCCCCACTAAGGTATCGGTCGATGGCCGGCCAGCTTGAGTCCCGTCAAACCACTGTCCGCTGGTCTTCGCGAATTGGCCGTTCGGGGGGAAATTGCTTGTGGATCAGGGGCGCCGGGCGCCAACTGCGGTTCTGTTGATCCATGAACCGGTAAGCGACTCATGAATGCGCCCGACTTGCCCACTATTCCCCGACTTGTATGCACGACGTCTGAAGCGGCGCGGCGGCTCGGCCTGTCAAGCACGACCGTCCAGGTGATGGTGGAGCGCGGGGAACTGATGGCCTGGCGTACGCGGGGCGGCCATCGGCGGATCAGTGTTGCCTCGGTTGATGCGATCCGACGCCAGCGCGGTGTACTCGGTGAGCGGTTCCGCTCCGACCCGGCCACCCTGTGCGTTCTGGTGGTTGAGAGCGGTGGAGATCTGCCTGGGGCCTACGCCGGACTCATCAGGGGATGGGGGGCGCCCATCAATGTGCTGACGGCGGCCGACAGCCTTGAGGCGATGCTGATGATCGAGCGCTACCGCCCAAGCGTCGTGGTCCTGGACCTGACGGCGGTGGGACTGGACGGGACCGCGCTGGTTCGAAAGGTACGGGAGCACCATGAATTCGATGCGGTGCACCTGGTGGCAATGCTTGCCGAAAACGGGCTTCAGGGCGGGCAGGAACTCCGCTCACTGGCCGGTGTGGCGGTGTTTTCGAAGCTCACGTCGGTTGAGCGCCTTCAGGGCTTCGTTGAAGCGCACCTCATCCGGCAGGCGCCGCCTCAGCGCTCCCAGGGCGGGGTGGAAAGCGCCGCTCCTGCGTAGCGCTCGCGCGCTGCCTCGAAGTGCGTTGCCGCGATCGTGCCGGCGCGCACCAATTCCCTGATCGCGGCCAGAACGACCTGGTAGCGGTCAACCTCGAAGAATCGGCGCAGTTGCTCGCGGGTGTCGCTTCGCCCGAATCCGTCGGTGCCCAGCGTGACGTAGCGGGCGTCGATATATTCCGCAATGAGTTGCGGCCAGGCTCTCACATGATCGGTGGCGGCGATGACCGGGGCGTGGCCTGGAAGCAGGCGATCGAGCGTGGTGGGTGAGACGGTGGTCGCGCGCAGCGCGTCGAGACGGTCGGTGCGCTGGGCCTCTCGAGCCTCGCGCGCGAGTTCACCAAAACTGGTGACTGAGAACACCTGGCTGCCAATGCCCCAATCGGTAGCGAGGATCTCTGCGGCGGCGATGACCTCGAGCAGGATGGTGCCCGAGCCGAGAAGGCGTACAGACGGTGCTGTGCGACCGTCGGCGGCGGGGCGGCCTTCAAAGGTCTTGAAGCAATACATGCCGCGCAGCAGATCGGCCTCCACGCCCTCGGCGAGCGATGGCATGGGGTAGCTCTCGTTCATGAGCGTGACGTAATGGAACTCATCGCGCTGCTCGATGAGCATACGCGTCATGCCGTATCGCAGGATGACAGCCAGTTCACCTGCGAATGCCGGGTCCCAGACGCGACAGTTGGGCACCATGGAGGCCATCACCAGGCTCGAGCCGTCCTGGTGTTGCAGGCCTTCGCCGCCCAGCGTGGTTCGGCCCGCAGTGGCCCCGAACAGAAACCCACGGGTGCGTTGGTCGGCGCCGGCCCAGATCAGATCGCCCACCCTCTGAAAGCCGAACATCGAGTAGTAGATGTAGACCGGCAGCATGGGAATCCCATGTACGCTGTAAGACGTGCCCGCTGCGATCCAGGACGACACCGCACCCGCTTCGGTGATGCCTTCTTCGAGGAGTTGGCCATCGCGGGCTTCGCGATAGGCCAGCATTGAGCCCGCGTCCTCGGGCTCGTAGGTCTGTCCATCGGGCGAGTAGATGCCGATCTGTCGGAACAGGCTCGCCATACCGAAAGTACGCGCTTCGTCGGCAACAATGGGCACGATTCTGGGGCCCAGTTCGCGATCTTTCAAAAGGCCCGAAAGCATGCGAACCGCGGCCATGGTGGTGGACATTTCCTTGCCGGCGGCTTCAATGGCGAAGGTGCCCCAGGCGGCGAGCGGCGGTACAGCGAGTGGCGGCGCGCTCGAGCGTCGAGCTGGTAGTGCCCCCCCAAGGTCGGACCGACGCGCACGCAGGTAGCGCATCT
>CAMBZS010000249.1 GCA_945872335.1 Bordetella parapertussis
AAGGTGGCGTCTTGCCAGGGCGGGGGGCCGGCGAGTGATGCTGGAGAAGTCAGAGCCGCCGTGGCGGCAAACATTGCTGCGAAGCAGACGAGTTGAAGGCGCAGGGTGCGTAATCGGCGCACGCTCAAATCACTCCCCGCCAGAATTCCACTTCGTTGACGATCACAGATACCGCCTTGTCGAGTTCTTCGGTGCTGGATTGAGCCGGCACCCGCGCCTGAAGCTTGAGGAATGAGAATGCGGGATCGACCACCGGACCGGCAGCCACCTCAGCCATTCGGGCCGTGGAGAGCGCAAGCGCTTTTCGCAGTAGCGCAGCGTGCTCGGCCGGGGCCGACGGCAGATCTCTCACCCTTGCTTCCACCAGGACTTCTCCAGAGCGAAAGGTTACCAGATGAACCCTGACCCGGTCGATAGTGAACGAGAGTTGGTCAGGGGGGGCAGTCGGTGGCAGGTTGAGACCGTTGGCGGCGGCCCACTGCTGGATCAGCGCTGACATTGATGAAGCCTCCTCAGAAGCCTTCGGAATTGGCTGATTGGGAACCGGATTGAGAACCGAGACGCCTGACGAGACGCAGCACTGCGGCAACGGGCTCGATCAGGTCACTCGGGATGTATTGGTCTACGTCGGCATGATCGAAAAGCGCTCGAGCGACCGGAATATCCTGCATGACAGGGACCCCGGCTTGCCGTGCAGCGGTGGCCATGCGCTCGGCAAGCGCCCCTTCGCCCTTCGCAACGACCATGGGAAGCGGCGTTGATTTCTCATCATATAAAAGCGCAATCGCAAGATGCGTCGGGTTGGTGATGATCACCGATGCGCTTCGGCTTCGCTGCACCGCGCCCTCCGAGACCATTTCCTGATAGAGCTGACGACGATGACCCTTCACATGAGGGTCTCCTTCCATCGTCTTGTATTCCTGCTTGACCTCATCTTTACTCATCATCAGCTGCTTGGTGTGGAGCTTTCGCTGCCAGATGAGGTCTGCCAGGGATAAGGCCACGTAGGTGAGTCCGACATAAATGATCATCTGTTTGATTAGTTGACCGACCAGCACGCCCAACTCTTCCACGCCACGATCAGGTACGAACATCAGCAAGGGCAGGCTGTCTCGAACCAGGACCCAGACCACGACACAGAGCACGGCCACCTTGAAGTTGTTCTTGAGAAACTCCACGAGATTCTTCTTCGAGAACATGTTCTTGGCGTTCTCGACAACGTTGAGCTTTTTGGCCGAAGGCTTGAGCGCTTCAAACGCGAACAAAACACCGGTCTGAATCGTCTCTGCAAAGATTCCTACCACCAGTACGATGACCACGAAGGGCCACATCAGGCTGATGGTTTCGCGCATGAATTGCCCTAGCAATATCTCTGACGTGGAACGAAATTCTCCGCCCATCATGTCGATCGGCAGCACCAGCAGCTTCGCCAGGTCGGCGATGATGCTCTCCGAGTTTCCAACCGTGTAGCCAAATAACGCAACGATCAGTAGCGTCTGGGTGAAGTCCTTGCTCTTGGCCACCTCACCACGATCACGCGCCTCGCGAAGCTTCTTCTCGGTGGGCTGTTCGGTTTTTTCGCTCATCGTCCCCCCAGCCTGAGCAAGGGGTCGAGGCGGTCGACCCAGGTCGCGAGTTCCCGGATCGGGGCGAGAGAATAGTCAAACAGGGTCGAGGAATAGATCACCAGCACGAAAAGGGCAAGCGCGCTCTTGATCGGCATCGCAAGAAAAAACACTTGTAACTGAGGCGCAAATCGGCTCACCAGGGCTAGCCCGAGCTCGCTCATCAGCATGGCGATCATCACCGGGGCCGCCAGCAGCAGCGCGAGCATCACCAGCCGGTTGAGCTGAACCATCAGAAGCGCTGCCGCTTCAGGCCCGATGGATGGCCAGAACTCGAGGGGCGACCAAAGCCGATAGCTGTCGTAGATCAGGCCCAGGAACAGGTGAATACCGCCGCCGAGTAAAAAGAACGTGATGAATGCGAAGTTGAAAGCGATGCCAAGGGGCGAACTGTCGTGACCGGTCATCGGGTTGAGCGTGGCGGCCATGCTGGCACCGCGCTGGTTGTCAATCACGAACCCGATGGCCTCGAACGCCCAGAAGGGGATGGCAATGACGAAGCCCAGCAACACACCAATGACCGCCTCCTTGAAGACGAGCCCGAGAAGGGGAACGCCCGAGGGCCAGGCATCGGTGCCAGCCGGAAATACGGGAATAAGCACGAGGCCAATTCCCGCGCTCATCGCAAAGCGCACCATCCGGGGCACCAGGGCCCGATTCATGAACGGCATCAGGATGAATAACGGCGAGACGCGCGCCGCGACGATAAAAAGCGAGAAGAGCATCCCCTTCAGTGTCTCGTAGCTGGGGATCTCGGAGGCCGGCACGCTGACGCTACCTTGTGAGGCGTGGGAACGAGTCAAACACGGAGAGGGTGTAATTGAGCAACTCGCCCCCGACCCATCCGGCGGTAAGGAAAAGCGTGACCCCCACCGCGATCAACTTGACCGCAAAGGAAAGCGTCTGCTCCTGAATCTGCGTGAGCGCCTGCAGGAGAGAAAAAAGGGTGCCGACGATGGCTGCCACCATGATGGCAGGAAGCGACAGCAGCATGGTGAGATAGAGCGCCCGCACGAGCGCGACAACGACTTCCGGCGCTCCCATCGCTTCCTCAGGTGTAGGTCAGAACCAGACCGCGAATCAGCCGCGACCAGCCATCGACCATGACGAACAAGAACAGCTTGAGCGGTAACGAGATCATGACCGGCGACACCATCATCATGCCCATTGCGAGCAGGATGTTGGAGACGATCAGATCAATCACGACAAAAGGCAGGAACAGCAAAAACCCAATCTCGAATGCGGCGGTCAGTTCGCTCACCATGAACGCAGGGACCAGCACCACAAAGTCGCGCGCGCTCACCTCGGCAGCAAGTTCGGCGCCCCAGAGTTTCCTGGCGGTCTGCACAAAGAAGTCGGTGTGTTCAGAGGCTGTGTGGCGCACCATGAATTCTCTGAGCGGCTCTGCGCCTTTTTTCGCCGCGCCGTAGAGTCCTTCAACCGATCGGGTGGCGGCGGGGTCAGCCGCCACCTCGTCAAAGATTCGCTGACCAACCGGCGCCATGATGTAGAAGGTGAGGATCAGCGCAAGCCCGTAAAGCGCGAGGTTGGGCGGAATCTGCTGAATCCCAAGTGCATTTCTCACCAGTGACATCACCACTGCGATTTTCAGGAACGTGGTCGAAATCACCACAATGGTGGGCACAAGCGCGAGAAGCGAAAGCGCCAGCGCAAGGGTGATTGGATCGAACGCGTTCAGCTGCATGGGAGCAATGTGCAGATCAGGGGCGGCCGCCGGGTGCAGTGATTCGCGACACCGATACGCCAAGTCGGCCGTCAATCTCCACCAGTTGACCGCTACCGATCACGGCACCGTTGGCCCGGATCGTCAGGTATTCCTTGGCGGGTCGGTCGAGGGCAAATGTTGCGCCTGGCTGCAGCGACTGCAACTCGGCAAGCGTCAAGGTCTTGGTCCCTACATCAAAGCTGAGGCGGATCGGCAGTTGGTCGAGGGAAAGCGGCTCGTCACCGCTGGTATCGGAATCAGACATGTCGGTGGGCATCCTTGAGACGGGCGCGGCCGTGACGGTGATGAGGTTGGCATCGAGGCGAGCAGCAATGAGGAAAGTGGTCTGCCGGTTGCCTTCGCCACCAACCAGTGTGATTGAGCCATCCGTACCGAGGAGCGGCTCAGTGATGAGAATGACATCGCCTTGCCGGATCGATTCAAGCCGGGAAAAAGGGAGCAGGGTCTCCCCCACTGACAGTCGAAGGGGAATCGGCAGGTTGGGAGCCATGACCTGGTGGGCGGTTGGGGCTGACCCGGCCGGTATCAGGCTCGCGCAGACCAGCAAGCCCAGTGTATCTGCGCGCAACATTCCCAACACCACTGCGCCCGACTCCGGCCACATGAGCCGCACAATCATTCGGTGCGGCCCTGCCGCCCGGGTGGAGCCCTCTGGCAGAACGCCGATGATCGAAGCACGGCCGCGGCCGAGATCAGACAACCCTTCGCAGAGCCACTGTGACGCCTGCGCGAGCGCAGCATCACGCCAGGCGGCCGGCAGTTCCGCGAGGTCACTGCCCAGCGACTCAGCAGCCCAATAATCGAGCGCGCGCCTGGGCAGCTCCAGCACAAACTGGGCGCCTGACCATTCAAGCTGAACCGCAACCGCGTCAAAGATGTCAGGCACACTCGCGTCGGGCGCCATAGTCATCAATGCAAGCAGTACCGTGCCCGACTCGCCTGGCCCGGGGATGGACAACTCCCCCAGACCGGCTGCAATGGCGTTTAACGCCTGCGACTCGCTCGCCGACAATCGTGGCAGTACCAGGGTGCTCATTCGGTCAGCGTCCTTCCGGGCAAGGCCCGCGCCTCAACGGGTTCACGCTCGGGCGGATTCATGGCGACTAGCCAGCAGGCAGGCGCTCGCAGCATGTCGGCGAGCTGCTGTGCCATGCTGCCGGCCTCGCCAGCAAGAAGTTGAAACGAGGTCTGCACGGTGCAGGTGAAGTCGGCGATCCATTCCCCCTGTGCGAGATACACCGACACCGTAACACCCGGAACAGCACTGTCGGTGAGCTCGACCCTGACTGCACGCTCGCCATTGCGTCCATCTCCCACTGCGAGTCGCCCAGCCATGTCGGTGAGCGTTTGCAGCAGTTGCTCGCGGTGACCGCGGTCGGACGGAGGCTGGTCGCCGGAACCAGTTTCGCCCGCGGCAGCAAGCGGTGAAATCAGGGGCAGGGCAGCAGGAACGATCTCCACGGGGCGAGCGGCTTGTTCACCCCGCCCAGCGCCGTCAAACGGGGCAAGGCCATCACTTTGCGGGGCGAGTTCTGCAGCAGCTGATTCGCCGAGCGTGCGCAGCAGGCTGAAAGGCGTGTCCACCCGCGCGTCCGATTGTGTCTCCGGTTCTGCTGGCGTACCCAGCAGCGCAGCGGCGAATCGCTCGGCAAGCGCCTGATCGAACTCGGCGGGTGCCTCGAGCGCTGATTGGCGTTGGCCCGGCAGGGCGCCACCGTCTCCGGCAAGCGTTCGCAGGTCGAGAGAAACTGCGCGGTCAGACATCGGGTTCCTCCGACCACTGTTCACGCTCGCGCACGATTCCCGCCAGTTCCTCGAATTCAAGCTCCTCGCGTCGTTCGGCCTCTTTCGCAACGCCCGCG